>JAWOEJ010000030.1:0-47502 GCA_046482845.1 Desulfobacteraceae bacterium
CGCCCATCGCATCCGCCACGGGTCATTGTACAGCTGGTAGACGGTCTCGAGCTATAGACAATGATAATGATCAGCCCCATGAGGATGGTGCTTATGGCAGACCCGAAGGGCCAGTTCAGGGTGCCTACAATGCGTTTGAATATCAGATTGGCGATCATGTCGTTGCCCGGCCCCCCCAGGATCATGGGCGGCAGGTATGTACCGCAGGTAAGCACAAAAACCAGAAGACAGCCTGCGCTTACGCCGGGCAGACTCAAAGGAAGGGTTACTTCCTTAAATGCCTGCCACTCTGTGCACCCAAGGGAGGTAGCTGCTTCTGTCAGGCTTTTGTCAATGCCGTCCAGACTGACGTAGATATTGAGAATCATAAAGGGCAGCAGATACTGGAGAAGCCCCATGAGCACGGCGCCTTCATTGTACAGCATGGCAAGGGGGGTTGAAATAATTCCGGTTTTCAGGAGAACATGGTTGATCAGTCCGGAATCCCCAAGTATATTAATCCAGCTTAGGGTTCTGATGATGAAACTGATCCAGAAGGGCAGCATGATCAGAATCATTAAAAAGGGTTTGAGTTTTGATTCAGTTCTGTAAAAAAAATAGGCAGGGACATATCCCATGACAAGGCATAGGAAAACCGTTTCCAGGGCAACTCTTATGGTTCTGATCATCAGGGAGGGATAAAAGAAATCAGCAAAAAATTTAGCGTAGTTTCCAAATTGAAAGGCGGCAATGTCGCTGCCTGAAGGCGCCCTCAGCCAGAAGCTGTACACAAAGACAAAACATACAGGGATAACCAGCAGGAGAAACACTGCTGTAAGGGACGGCGACAAAAGTAACCATGGTTTCCAAGTCTTTTTTTTCATAAACAGTTCCTGTCCGCAATCTTTTTTATTGGTTTGTGCCGCGATTCCAGCTATTCCCTGGAAAAACAGCAGTTTCTTGACTTAGGGCTCACTCAAAAATAACTTAACATTTTGGGCGCCGATTCATCCTGTCCTGCTGCGTTGTGAAAATTCGGCGTATTCCCGATATGCCTGCATTTTCACGCCTTGCAGAACAGGCGACTCAACTCCCAAAATTGACAATTTATTTTTGAGTGAACCCTTAAGCCGGTTTATACGGAGTTAATTTACAGCAATGACTGTGCCGTAAAATTTATTTTTTTTAACCCCTTGAAACAATGAGGAAATAAATTAATATACAGAACTGTTCCACTGAAATTGATTCAATATAGAATCAAATAAAATCACAACTACCTGAAAACAAATAGGATATTTGTGATTCACAATTAAATCTAACTTTTGTCACCTAAAACGCCTTATATAATAATGGGTTTACTGGATTTTGATTCTCTTATGAATCAATCACACAATGATCTGATGATTTTTTTCACATTTTTAACAATTCAGATGGTGTTACGGCTGAATATGACGGCTGTTGATCTTGTGTTTCTTTAATTTTCTGACCACCCCGGGCTGGCTTATGCCGAGGAAGTCTGCCATCTGGCGGGTTGTCCTGCATGCGTCAACGGCTTTTTCCAGCATTTTTTTTTCTTCAATGGCAAGTTTTTCAGGCAGGGTAAGATGTTCTTTACTGCTGGAAAGAGAAGAGGACAAAGGTCTTTTGTTTGTAATGGAACTTAAGATGACCTGATCCAGATTCTTTTTTTCACTCATGACAACGGCTTTTTTAATGATATTGATCAGTTCTCTGATATTTCCCGGAAAATCATGGGAAAGAAGTTTTTCAAAGGCGTCCGGGCTGATTTTGCCCCTGCGGTGGTATTTTTTATTGTATTTGTCAAGAAAGTGTTTCACCAGTTTGAGAATATCCTCTGGTCTTTTTCTCAGGGGCGGAAGGGTTAAATGAAAGGTGTTGAGGCGGTAGAGCAGATCAAGCCGGAATCGTTTTCTAACGATACTTTCCTCTATATCCCTGTTGGTGGCGGCAATAACTGCACAGTCAATCTTTTTGGACTGGGTGCCGCCAAGGGGCGTGATTTCATGATCATCCAGATATTTTAAAAGTTTGGCCTGGATATGAAAGGGGATTTCCCCTATTTCATCCAGAAATATGGTGCCCTTGTGGGCCAGTTCAAACAGGCCTGCTTTTCCTTTTTCGCTGGCTCCGGAAAAGGCGCCGCTTTCATACCCGAAAAGCTCTGCCTCCAGAAGGTTTTCCGGGAGTGCCGCGCAATTGATCTGGATAAACGGGTTTTTGCTTCTGGGGCTGTTCTTGTGTATGAATTTAGCCAGCAGGCCCTTGCCTGTTCCGGATTCTCCAGTAATCAGGATATTGGATGCATTGATTCTGGAAAGTTTTAGGGCAAGCTTAAGGGTGTGTTTCATGGAATCGCTTTCAGCGATAATATTGGTGTGGGACAGCTCCAGCAGGCTGATTTCTGTGAGCTCATCCCTGATTCTGTCCGATTCTTTCCTGGTTTTTCTTAATTCTTCCCGCATGTTGTTGATAAGGGACATATCCCTTTCATTGACAATAATGAACTCCATTTCACCGGTGTGGTCAAACACCGGTATTCCGGTTACAAGGAGCTGATACCCGGATTTTGCAACGTATTGTATGATGCTGACCTGCCGTTTTGTCTCAACCACTTCCTGGGTGGCGGACCGGTCTATGTGCCCTTCCTCGACCAGGGAATGAACATACCTGCCTTTAATTTCAGAGGCATTGAATCCGTTAAACCGTTCAGATGTTTTGTTGATGGCAAGGATTTTTCCTTTGCTGTCACAGATCAGCAGGCCGTCCGAAGAAAAATCAAAAAACGCCTGCAGGGGACGTGAATCAATCCTTATTCCCTGATCTGTTTTTTTTCCCATGGAGCGCCCTTTTTTTTATGTAAGTCGATCATCAAGTTTTTTGAATACCACCGCCCGGCCCTTCCATAAAAACTTGATAACCGAGTGATACTGGACAGAGTGTGTTATTTTCTCTGGTACACAATTCTGCCGTTGAATATCGTTAAGTCTGCCTGAACGTCGGCAATATCCAACGGGTCAATGTCATAGATATTCCGGTTAAGAACGGTCAGGTCCGCAAATTTCCCCCTTTCAATGCTGCCCAGGTTTGTTCCCACGCCGGTGGCGGCCGCCGGATTGATGGTGTATGCCCTGACAGCCTGATCCACGCTGACGGCTTCATTCATATACCATCCCTGGTCAGGGGTTTTATCCATTCTCCTTCGATTGACCGCTGAAAAAATACCGGCAAGGGGTCTGGGATCGCAGACCGGTGCATCTGAACTGAAAAGAGTGGGTATTCCAGTGTCCATTATGCTTTTGATCCGGTATGTGTGCGCTGCCCTTTTCCCCACACAGTGTTCAATCATTGAAATATCAAGGCTTAAATTGTTGGGCTGGCAGGAAACAGCCACATGGTTAAGGCAACCAAGCTTTTCAAGGTCTTCAGGGTCAATCATCTGAACATGTTCAATGCGGTGGGCAATGGCAGTATTGGATTTCTGTTTTTTTTCATTATTATGGAACATGGCAATGATTTCCCGGTTGGCCCGGGTACCGATGGCGTGTATCATAAGGGACAGACCTGCAGAATCAGCTCTGTCAAGGGCCGATTTAAGGTCATTCACCGGAGTCAGGGGCATACCAAATTCCGCATCACGGTATTTTTCATTCATCCATGCGGTTCTTGCCCCCATGCCGCCATCGGCAAAAAATTTTAAATGCCCGATTTTTAATATGTCATCCCCGAAACCGGTTCTGAGTCCCAGGGCCAGGGCCTGGTCAATCATTTCACCTGGCAGGGTCACATGGCAGCGGACACGGCACTGGTTTCCTTCCCTGATTTTCTGCCATGCCCTCAGGGAGGCAGCCCCGTCCATCCCTCCCATGAGCCGGATGTCATGAATGCCTGTGATGCCGAGGGAATGGAGAAAGGTAAATCCCTGGGTCATGTTTTTAATTATTTTATCTTCTGATATTTCCGGGATAACTGCTCTGATAAGATTGGGGGCAAGCTCTCTTAATATTCCCGTGGGATTTCCATTTTTATCTTTTTCAATAATGCCGTCAGCCGGGTTCAGGGTGTTTTTGTGGATTCCGGCACGCTTAAGAGCCAGGGAATTGGCAGCAGCCAGGTGAAGGTCACACCGCCACAGACACACAGGATTGTCCGGGGCCAGGCAATCAAGATCATTTTTATCCGGTATCCGGTTTTCCGGCCAGTCGGATTCGTTGAATCCCTGTCCAAGGATCCATTCGCCTTTTTCAGATATTTCTGCTCTGGTTTTCACAGCCGATGCCATGTCCCTGAAGGACCGGGCCGGGGCAAGATTTATATTGTTTTTGTTCGTTGCCCATTCATAGTAGTGAAAATGGGAATCGGTAAATCCCGGCAGCACAAGTTTCCCCCCAAGGTCGATCTCTTCTGTTCCCGGGCTGGCAAGGGCTTTTATTTCATCATTGCTGCCCACCGCAGCAATACGTTCTCCAGAAACAGCCACAGCCTCTGCAAGGGGCTTTTTTTCATCAAAGGTATGTATTACTGCGCTGGTCAGGATCAGATCAGCACCTGGAAAAAAACAAGGGGTGTTCATGACAGAATAAATCCTCTGGGAAAGGGGTCATTGGTATCCACCATAAACCTGTGGACACCGGTTATATGTGCACTGCCTTTAATTTCAGCTTCTATTCCCTGTATATCACCTGTTTTTACAAGGGACTTTATCTGTGCCTGAAATGACGTGCCAAGGGGGCTGTAATTGGTAAATATCTGATTCAGGCCGATTTCTTTTTTATAATGCATGAGGGTGAGCTTGGCTGCTGTTCCTGTGCCGCAGGGAGATCTGTCAATGTGGGACTCGCCGTAAACCACCACATTTTTCCCCTCCAGTCTGTCATGGTGCTTTGGGTCGTAAAATTCCGCCACATCAACGGTATTCACCTCGGGGCGCAGGGGATGGTAAACCTTAAGCTGGTCATTGGCCGCGTCAATAATTGCCATGCCAAGTTCAGTGAGTTTTCTGCTGTTTTCAGGAACAAGATCAATACCGGTTTGCCTTGAGGATACCATGGCAAAAAATCCGCCCACACAGACCAGATCCACTTTTAAAGGACCGAATCCAGGCAGGTCGATCTGTTTTTCTGTATCCAGGACAAATGACGGCACCATGTTGATAGCAACAGACTGTACTTTCCCTTGTTCAACAAAGGCTGATGCGTTCATTCTTCCCGAGGGGGTGTCAATTCTGACGGTATTTTCACCGTTGCTCAGATCCAGGTCTTTTGTTTCGGCAAGGGTGGTGACAGCACCGATGGTAGCATGGCCGCAGAGGTAGGGGTATCTTCTGGCATCCATGTAAATCAGGCCGAAATCCCCGTCATCTGTTGTGCTTTCTGTGGGCATGGCAGCCAGAATACCTTTATGGCCCCGGGGTTCCCGTGTCAGCATAAGGCGGACATGGTCATAATCTGCCTTGAAATACTCAAGTTTTTCAGCCATTGTACTGCCCTTTACCGGGCCCACTCCATTGATGATCAGACGGGTGGCTTCCCCGGCAGTATGGGAATCAATGGTGGTAATTTCTGCTTCCGGGTTCAGAGAAAAAAAGGGTGCGTTTCTTGAAATTTTCATATTCAGTCTGTCCTGTGTCTGTTTTTTTGCTCAGCAAATTAAGGTTAAAGCGTTATAGCGAATATATAATAATTTACTTTAGTTTTCGAGAAATATTTTTTTTTAAAAGCTAACCAGCCGCGCCACCAGCTTCCGGAAAAGGGGCTGAGCTTCTCGTGGTCTGGTTAAGCTTAGGTTCGGCAATTACGCAAATTGAAGTTTTAGTCTTTTACCAAGAGCAAACGCAGCATTTTCCAAAGTTAGAAGAGTTACTGAAGAATTTTTGGGGTCCAACAATCTATCTACCGAAGAACGGCTTGTTCTCATTCTTTTTGCCAAAGCTGATTTTGAGATATGCTGTAACTCCATTTCTTGCTTAATTTGATAAGCAAGTACACGCTTTAGAGCAGTTGCTTCAGCTTGAGCCATTAAACCCTCTTCCTGAAGAAAACTATCAAAACTGCTTCCGACATGCTTACCTTCCATTTTAATCCTCCTTAGGATTCCTGGTTTGGATTTTGGGTCCATTATATTTTTGCAATTTTATTAAAATCAGTGTATTCAGAACATTGTCGGCACCTTAGAGAAAACTCCTTAATACAGTATAACCCACATGTCTTGACAGGCACAACAAAGCATGAAAGTTTTTAGCTGTTAGCTGTTAGCTGTTAGCTGTTAGCTGTTAGCTGAGTACTGATGGCTGACGGCTGATGGCTGACGGCTGACGGCTGATGGCTGATGGCTGACGGCTGATGGCTGATGGCTGACGGCTGATGGCTGATGGCTTTCATATAAAAACATAAAACCACAGGATACACAATGAATCTCTTGTCAGAATCTGAAATCAGAAAAGTACTTCAGCTTGACAATGAAAGGCTGCCAAGCTTTCCCATGGCCGCAGCCCGGCTGCTTGAGCTTTCAAAGGATGAAAACGCCTCCTTAAAGGATTTTTCAAAAATTGTGGAAACTGATCCGGCTATTTCAGTCCGTGTCCTTGAAATTGTCAACTCGGCCATGTACGGACTGCAGCGGAAAATAACCGCGCTTTCCGAGGCTGTGGCCTTTCTGGGCATGGATGAAATAAAAAAACTGGCCATTGGCATGTCCATATTTAAAAATTTATTTCACCCGCACAAAAATGCACAGTTCAACCGGCTCCTATTCTGGCGGCACTGCCTTTCCGTTGCCGTTCTCAGCATGAATATTGCCAGGGAATGCAGCTATCCTGAACCTGAAGAAGCCTATCTTGCCGGCCTTCTGCACGATATCGGCAAAATTTTCCTGGACATCCAGGGACGCCGCTCCTATGGTGATTTTATTCAAAAGGCAGCCCGCGCCCATGAGCCAATAGATCAAATTGAGCGCAGCACCCTGGGTCTGGGACACGATGATATAGGCAGTTATTTCTGCTTAAAATGGAAAATGCCTGAAAACCTGATCAAGGCCGTAAAATATCATCACAAGCCCTTTGGGCACAAGAAATTTTCCCGTGAAGAAAACCAATTGATTTCCATTATTGCCCTGGCTGATTTTCTGTGCTGGTCCCAGGGCATAGGCTCCTTTGATTTGATTGGTTCTCCGGTTCTTTCACCGGATGTTGAAACATCCATTGACATGGCTGAAATTGACATTGTCACATGCATTGTGGAAATGAACAGGGAAATAGACAATATTTCCAGATTTTACAATTTTGCCTTTCCAAGCTCAAGCCAGCTTCAAAAAAATCTCCTCTGGACCAGTCTGAAACTTTCAAAAATCAACACAAAATACTATTACCAGAAAATCCTGTTACCTGATACAGAACCTGAAAGCGATGGTATCAAAGACAGCTCAGCCCTGGGTGAAGATCTTGAATTTGGCAAACTTCTGGCAAAAGCCGGCAGTATAAATGAAATTCTGGATATCATCATGTACCAGGTCGGCCGGATGTTTAATCCCCTGCACTGGTCCATCCTGTTAAAAGATCCCAAAACAGAGGAAATGATCTTTTCCGTTGTTGTTGGATCCAACAAAAAAAAGCTGCAGGGATTAAGACTGCCAAAGGGAGAGGGTATAGCCGGTCATATCATGACAACCGGAGACTCCTTAATTGTTGAAAAAGTTGAACAGGACACGCGTTTCAGTCAGCGGGTGGACAAATATACCGGTTTTACAACAGAGTCCATAATCGGCACCCCTTTGAAAACAGACCAAAAAATTTTCGGCGTTATCGAACTGATCAATACAATTGATCAAAAAAATTTTACCCCCCGGGATCTCAACAAACTTTCTATAACAGCAGAATACGCGGCCCTTGCCATTGAAAAATTCTACTATACCCAGGCTTTGAAAAATATGGCCACCCGGGACAGTCTGACCCGCCTTGAAAACCGTTTCAGCTTTGACAGAACACTTGCCAACAAGGAAAAAACAAGACAGCGGTTTGGTGAACAACTGACCCTGATGGTGATTCAGATAAATGGACTGTGGAAAATCACCAAAACAAAGGGACGTCTGAAAAGCAATGAAACAATCAAAAAAACAGCCCTGGTTCTGTCCCGGACAAGGCTTAAAAGGGCTGTGCTTTTCCGTTATGATGAAAAAATCTTTGTTGCACTTATGCCCAGAATTTCTAAAGACAAGGCAGACGACCATAAAAAAAATATTTTAAATGCATTTTACCAGCATGCGGCCGGCAGTACAGCCTCCGGCCCGGACATGGAGATTGCTTTTTTTCATATTGCTGCAGAAGATATTTATCAGGTAAAATCCCTTGTGGAATCCTCTTTGTTGAGTTCAAACAAGACGATTAAGGATGAAAACGCAGAAAAAGAAGAAGAAAAGAAAGCCGCCGTTGAAAGTATGGAAGAGCATCTTCAGCCCCTGGTTCAGGAGGAAAGAGAAAACACTCAGCCGGATCCTGTAAAAAAAGGCGTCTATGAAAAAACCGTGTCCCTCAGCGGCACTTTTACCCATTTAAAAACCCGGCAGAAAGGCAGTATCTGGATAAAAAAACTCTCGTTAAAATCAGTCAGGTTTAAACTCACCACACCCCACAATGTAAAAGAAAATGCCTTTCTGGATATTAAATTCAATCTGGATGATGCAAAACGCTCCCTGGTGGAACGGCGGATCGTTGTCAGGAAGATCCAAAACAACTATGTGTCGGCGGATTTCTACAACCCGCCCCCCTATGCCAAAAGTCTTGGATTTTATTTTATGAACTGAACCCTCAGGAATTTATGAAAAACATCGTTAACTTAACTTTAAAAACAACAGATGCTGTAAAAAAAACCGCATTTCTTCACTATGGACTGCTCTTAACCGATGCCCAGGCCAGGGATATAATGGCCTATCACAGGGTTCATAAAGAGGTTTCCTTTGAAAAGCTCATAAAAATATTTCTTGAACACTCCGTTGGCCGATAAATCACAGCCTGTTGATCCGTTCAAAAAAAATATTCCTCCTGGGTATAACGGATCCGGGGAAGGGCATTTCCTGACGGACACAACGGAGCATGAAACAGGAGAGTGCCGCCCCCAGCGGTTACCTGCAGACAACGCAAATAAAAAGTAACAGTATATGATCATTCAAAGTGCAGCAGGACTTCTGGTGTTTATTCTGGCAGCTTTTGCCTTGAGTGAAAACCCGAGAAAAGTAAAGGTAAAAATTATCATCACCGGCGTGCTCATGCAGATTGTCATCTCTCTTGTCCTGCTGAAGCTGCCGGTCTGCAGACAGATATTTGTTTACCTCAACCATGGGGTGCTCGCCCTGGAAAGCGCCACCCGTGCCGGAACATCATTGGTGTTTGGATACATTGGCGGCGGCTCACCCCCCTTTGACATCCAAAATCCTGACGCCGGGTTTATCCTGGCCTTTCAGGCCCTTCCCCTGATTCTGGTCCTCAGCGCCCTGTCATCTCTTTTGTTTTACTGGAAAATACTGCCAAAAACAGTTCGTTTTTTTTCAAAAATCCTTGAAAAAAACTTCACCCTCAGCGGTGCCGAAGGACTTGGCGTGTCCGCCAATATTTTTCTGGGCATGGTGGAGTCGCCCCTTTTCATACGGCCCTATCTTGCCGCTATTTCAAGAAGCGGGCTTTTTACCATTATGACATCAGGCATGGCCACCATAGCAGGAACCGTTATGGTGCTTTATGCCTCCATCCTTGGCAGAGCCATTCCCGATGTAATGGCGCACATCATTGTTGCCTCTGTTATCAGCGCGCCGGCAGCCATTGTGATCTCCAAAATAATGATTCCTGAAACCAGACAATTTTCAGAAGAATCACAAGAGATTGTTCCTGTCATGCACCAGGAAAAAACAAGCAGTGCCATGGATGCTGTTACAAAAGGAACCCTCCAGGGAGTTGAGCTTTTAATAAACATTACGGCCATGCTGATTGTCCTGGTGGCCCTGGTTCATCTTGTGGATATTTTCATGGGGGTTCTGCCCGATGTACAGAACGCGCCCCTGACACTCCAGCGGATTCTCGGCTGGATCATGGCCCCGGTGGTCTGGCTCATGGGTGTCCCCTGGCAGGAGGCTGCTGCTGCAGGCAAACTTATGGGAACAAAAACCATTCTCAACGAATTCATTGCCTATATGGACCTTGCCGCCCTGCCCGCTGACCAGCTCTCAGAAAAAAGCCGGCTGATCATGACCTATGCCTTGTGCGGATTTGCCAATCCTGGAAGTCTCGGCATTATGATAGGGGGAATGGGCACCATGGCGCCGGAGAGACGCAGTGAAATTGTCTCCCTGGGGTTCCGCGCCATTATTGGCGGCACTTTGGCCACCTGTATGACAGGAGCAATGGTAGGCGCTGTTATCCGATAAGCGCTCATGGTTCTTATAAAACCACCTGTCTGAAAACCCCTTCCTGTTTATAGGTTAAAAACCGCGCCCTGGCAGATGCGGCAAAAACCGGCATTTTCTCATCAACAAAATCAATAATTACAGCGCTTTTTTTTCCCGGCGCCGGACGCAGAATCCGCCCCATATACTGAATCACCCGACCGGAAAACCGCACCGGACAGGTCATGACAAGACTTGTGATTCCCGGAAGATCAAAGCCTTCTCCCACCAGCTGTCCCGTTGCCACAAGATATCCGCTGTTTTGACGTCTCAATTCATTGATAATGTGCTTCCTTTCCTTTTCCGGGGTTGACCCGGTCAGTACAAAGGCATTGATGCCATGACAGCGGTCAAGGATCCCGGCTATTTCACTGCAGTGTTTTTTTCTGTCCGAGAGCACCAGGCAAATGCCCTTGTGACTCTGGGCAACAGCCGACTCGCACACCTGGCGGTTTCTGTCCCTGTCCCGGGTCAGCTCAAGCAGCGCTCTGGCATAATCTGCACTGGCATCCGTGTCTGTATAAAAGCTGGTTTTTACCCAGACCACTTCTGCCTCACAGAGATTTTCAGTCCTTATGAGTTCTTTTTTTTCGATCTTCCCCTTGATCTCTCCCATGTACCAGAAAATAACCTCAGACAGCCTGTCCCGCCGAAAGGGAGTGGCTGTCAGACCTGTCCTGAATCGGCTGTCAAACCGACTCACAGATTTGACAAACTGCATGGCAGGAACCCTGTGGCATTCATCCATAATAAGGCAGCCCGGAGAAAAATCCAGTTCACTGCCGCGTCTTGCAAGGGTCTGGACCATGGCTATGGTAATTTTCTCACCTGTCTCAAATTTTCCAGAGCCAATAACACCAACCTCTTTTCGCGGAATCCCTAAAAAAGTCGACGCGCTCTTTACCCACTGATCTAAAAGTTCTCTGGTATGAACCACCACAAGGGCCGGTTGACTGCGCCTGGCCACAAGCCACAGGGCCATGGCTGTTTTGCCGGACCCTGTAGGCGCATGAAGAACGCCAAACTCCGCATGGATAAATCCTTCACAGGCCCTGGCCTGGGAGGGTCTTAATTTACCATGAAATTGAAACACAATTGGATCACACAGGGTTCTTTTATCAATGACAACAGGGGCAGACCCGTCTCTTTTTGCCATTTTCTTTAATTCACATATAAAGCCCGCCGGCACCTCCAATTTTTGATTCTGGTCTGGTTTTTGATTCTGGTCTGGTTTTTGATTCTGGTCTGGTTTTTGATTCTGGTCTGGTTGATTGCCGTCTGAAAGATCTTTGTAAAAGGAAAGGGTAGCCGGCAGGGTAAAGGGTCTGTACCCCTGTTTTATTGCATCAATATATTTGGGATTGTCTAAAGTTAACCGATTCTGTATCTCAAGGGACTGTTCCCTGGAAATATCTGAAACAATACAATTGTTTTTTATCTCTATTTTCACGTGATCACACCTGAAGACGGGTCCGGGGATTTTTAAAGAATAAACACGGGTTCAAAATTTTGAACTCTGGGAAATCTAATTTTCAACCTGCTATTAAAGGCTTTTATTTGTTTCACTAAAGCTGTGGCACCCAGTGGGGTTTAAAATTTTGAACATTCTTGGGGCGGATTTCAGATACCAGACCGGCTATGCTAACCCTGGCTTAAGCGGACTGAGGCCAAAAATCCTTTATCTGCGGATATTTTTCCTGATTTATAAAAAAACCAAGGGGCTTGGCACATGAGTTGCTTTAATATTATTTAAAATTAATTGAATAAAATTAATTTTTCATCTTTTTCCTCCTTTTTAAAAAGCTGCCCTCATCCGGCAGCTTTTTTTTTGTACATGGACGTCATGGACCTTTCATATGAGATTTCCCATGCCTGGTCAGTGGACACTGCCGGGCTCCTGACCAGGCTCCTGATAAGCGTGAACCGTAATCTGGGGAAAGGGAATATCCCAGTTGTTCTCTGTGCAGGCCTCAACGCACCACCGCTGAACCGCCCTGGTCAGTCTGCCGTAGAGATGGGCAACTTCTCCGCTGAAATCCGCAATCACCACCAGTACCAGGGCAGAATCATCAGCGCTGTTAAATTCAACCCTTAAATTAAGAAGACTCTTTTTGTACCCTTCCTGTTCAACCTTATTTTGAATAAAAAGTTCCAGCTTTTCTGGAACCATCCGGGTTGAAATCTTCTGGTGATCATAATTAATACCAAACAGGGATTTGAGCCTGAACTGCCTTGAAATATTTAAAGGGGCACAACCCAGAAAATCCTGGGTCTGGTATGTTTTACAGGCCCCTCCCCGCTGAATCATTTCAACCATTTCGTGGGAAAGGTAAGTGACCTTGCCCCGGGTCCCGTCTGAAAGGATGACCCAGTCATTCTGCTGGCAGGGAAACCAGATTTCATGTTTTTTCAGTGGCCGGGAAACCTTGTCCAGCATATGGTCAATGGGCAGCCTCAGGGTAACTCCCAGGGCAGGATTTTCAAGAAGACAAAAGAAATTAATCTGTTTGACCAGCCAGGGTACCCCGTGGTAAATCATGCGCTCCCCTTCTCTGACAGCACCAATATTCAGCATCAGACGGCTCTGTTCCCACATTTTCGGCAGCGTATGCTTCACCGCCCACACCACACCGATAATAAAGAGAATGGTAAGGCTGAGCAGGACCCAGTCCTCTGCCATATAAAAGACCAGAACAATGGTCAGCAGACACAGGATCAGTGCAGCTATTCTAAACCCAAGATCCATGGCCCTGAAATAAAAGGGCCTGGTTTTCCCCTTGCCCTGGGGAGCGGCTTTCATGACCAGGCGGTAAATCAGCCGCATAAAAAAACCAACAGCGAGGCAGGCCATAACTGCCAGAAAAAGAAACAGTCCCCTGGTCTTGAAAAATGCCTTTATGGTTTCCCGGGAGGATTCAACAAGGGATTTTTCACCCTGCTCCATCTTTTCCAGCTGCATTCCGGCAATTTTATGATTGCTCTCCATCTGGCCCTGAACCCCCTTCCATTCAGGGAGAAGCATTTTCAGCCTGTTCTTTAACTTTGCGTTATCCGTTCTTTCAGCAAGGGCTGCAATGTGTTCAACAGCCTGATTGGCAACCGGGAGAAGCGTTTCATATTTTTCAATCTCTTCTTTTAGTTTTGTCTTCTCTCTGGCCTTTGAGGTTAAGCGCTTAATCTCCTTAATGCCGGGTTTAACCAGGGACAACACCTCACTTTTCCAGTCAAAGGGCTCTGTTTCCTTTTTCCCGAACAACCCCGTATCAATACCTGTGGCAATACGCTCAAAATCGCCCTTGATTTCATCAAGCTGCTGATCAAGCCTCTCTATTTCACTTTTAAGCTTGGTTTTTTCAGTTTCTGAACTGCTCTTTGACAGCCTGGCCCTTTTTTCAGCAATCCTTTCATGTATTTTGTTCTGTAACTCAACAACGGACCCCAGCATTTCAAGGGCGCTTTCCCTGCTTTTATCTGCAAGCTCTGTATCAATATCAGGGGTCAGTGGTGTTTCATCACCATGAACAGGGGCCAGAAACAGAAAACACACCATAAAACACACAACAAACATGCGGCAAAACACCATGATCCCTCCTTAAGGCTTTTTCTTTGCCATGGCTGCTTTTAGAATGTCCCCCATGGTTCCTGTGCTTTTTTTCTGGCTGGGGACAAATTCCTTCCAGGCATTGCTCTGTTTTAAATCCGGGGGAGCAAGACTGATTCTTCTGTTTTCACCATCAATGTCAATGACCATTACCTCAGCTGTATCACCGGGTTTCAGCCGGTCAAACCCGGCAGAATCCGAGGATCTGGAAATGGATGACATGGGGATCAGCCCGGTCACACCCGGTTCAAGCGAGATAAAAATTCCAAAAGGCTCCCGCTTTTCCACAATACCCTTGACAAGGGCACCTATAGCATATTTTTCCTCAATTCCTGTCCATGGATCACCATGGGCATCTTTTATACTGAGGGAAATCCGTTTTTTTTCAATATCAATATCCTTAATCAAAGCCTGCACTGTTTCTCCCTGGGAAACCACATCATCAGCCTTTACAACCCTTCTGCCATAGGACAGCTCGCTTAAATGCACAAGGCCGTCAAGACCCGGGGCAATTTCCACGAACGCGCCAAAGGGGGCAATACGGACAATTTTACCGGTTATCTGATCCCCTGCTTTTAGCGATGATGCAGCCGTATCCCAGGGATCACCTGAGGTTTGTTTCATGGAAAGGGAAATTTTAAACCTGTCAGCGTCTTTGTTGTCTTCAATGCTTAAAAGTTTAACCAGAATCTTATCATTTACAGCCACAACTTCTTCGCATTTTTCAACCCTTGCCCAGCTGAGCTCGGATATATGCACCAGTCCCTCTACATAACCGCCAAGATCGACAAACACGCCAAAGGGCATTATTTTTGTCACTTTGCCTTCCAGCGTATCCCCCGGTGAAACCGTTTTAAAAAAGGCTTTTCTGGCTTCTTTCTGTTCCTCATTTAAATAATCCCGCCTTGAGACCACAATATTTCTGCCGTTTTCTTCAAACCTTGTGATAAAAAAATTAAATGTGCTGCTGATATATTCTTCAGGAGTCTCAACATATTTATTGTCTATCTGGCTTATGGGACAGAAGGACCGCTTTCCCATGATATCAACACTGAATCCCCCTTTTATAACCTCTGCCACCCGGCCTTCCACCGGGGTATGGTTATGAAATGCCTGTTCAAGCATGTTAAGGGAGCCGGCACCGGAAAGGGCCCTGGACAGGATTATTTCACTTTCCGTGATGGAAACCACGTAAAGTTTCACCCTGTCCCCTGTCTGATACAAAAAATCTCCATTCTCATCAAGGAGGTCTGCTTTGTCAACCACTCCGTCGCTTTTGGACCCTGTGTCAATGTAAACCTGGTCTTTGCCCACAGCAATGATTTTACCTTCAATCCTGTCGCCCTGACAAATATCATCCTTTGTTCCAGCGTCATAGACGTCAAGCATCTCAGCAAAACTCATCTCTTCCTGGCCGTTAAATTCATCTTTCTCAAATTTTTCCGTCATTACCCTTCTCCTGAGCCTTCTATAAAAGGCTTTCCATAAAAACCCACATGATGCAGCGCATCACAACAAACCATGAATTTTGAATTGTACCGCGTCCTGTATCTTGTTTCAAGTTTCTTATACTCGGTTATCAAGTTTTTATGAAAGGGCCGATTAAAAGCCCCCAGCGGTTGCCTGTCAGGAACATTGAGAACCAAAGGAGATATCATCTGCAGATCCGGCACTGCCCGCAGTCAATCATGGGACAGTCCCTGGAAATCTTTTCTGAAGCTGCCCTTGAAAACTCCTTTTGCAGAAATTCTTTTTTTATTCCCGTGTCAATGAAATCCCAGGGCAGTGGTCCATGCTGGGGCCGCTGTCCATAAAGCTGATCTCTGCAATACCTGTCATGGACCTTAAAGGCTGTTGTCCATCCTTGTTCGGCTGCAGTTTCTATAACCTCTGCCATCCTGCGGTCCCCCCGGGCCAAAAAGGCGTTTATGGTGGACATCCTGGGAGATTCTGCATGGATTCTCAGATTGGATACTTTTTTTAAACTGGATTTGATAACATTCAATTTGTTTTTCAAGCGGGATACAGGCAGCATGGCTGTCCATTGAAAAGGGGTGCCGGGTTTGGGGACAAATGAATTAATGCTCATGGTAATATGACCGATTTTTTTCTGTTTCCGGCTTGCTTCCAAAAATATGTTTTTTATCTTTAAGGTTAAAGCCACAATGGCTTCAATATCAGCATCTGTTTCAAAGGGCAGCCCAATCATAAAATAAAGCTTGATATGGATAATCCCGGCAGAAACCAGGCGGTGAACTGCTGACAATATATCCGTTTCACTGATTTTTTTATTGATAATGCGCCGCATTCTTTCAGAACCGGCTTCCGGTGCAATGGTTACTGTTTTTGTGCCTGAACAGACAAGATTGTCTATCATATCTGTGGAAAGGGAGTCCACCCGCAGGGAACTGAACGAGGTCTTCAAATTTTTCCCTGCAGCCATGGCGCAGATCATATTAATGTGGGGATGATCTGAAACAGCTGGACTGACAAGCCCGACCCTGGTGGAAAGAGTACCGGCATCATCCATGGCTTCTGCAATCACATCCACAGGATAAAACCGGGGCGGTCTGTAAACAAACCCTGCGCTGCAGAACCGGCACCCATGGGGACAGCCCCGACCGGTTTCAATTAAAAAAATATTTTTAAAGGCCGTTTGGGATGTAACCACAGCCGTGGTTGTTTTAATGGTTGAAAGATCCTTGACTTGGTGCACAGGTATTCTGGCCGGAAAATCCTCACCCAAGGGCATGAGGTGTTTAAAACGGTTGTCCCGGCCATATTCATCCCTGTAAAGCAAAGGGACATAGGCCCCTGGAAGCTGTGATGCCAGTTTTTCCAGAAGTGTCCTGCGCACCCTCCCGGGTGTCTCCCTTTTCCACATCTCATAAAATTTGAAAAAGTCTTTGATTAAACACTCTGCCTCGCCCAGTAAAAAACAGTCAAAAAAATGAGAAACAGGCTCGGGATTCATAAAACAGGCCACCCCCCCTGCCATCACCAGGGGATGATCTTCAGTGCGCCGGGTCGAATACAGGGGGATGCCTGAACCCCTTAACATATTGATAATATTAAGATAATCATTTTCAAAAGAAATTGAAAACGCCACAATATCAAACGCATTCAGGGGCAGTCCTGTTTCACAGCTCTTCAGGCTCTGGTCTTTGCCTTTTTTGTCAGGGAGAAAAACCCTTTCACAGGCCACATTGTCCAGACCATTCGATAGTTTATACATGGTTTGAAAGCCCAGACTGGACATACCTGTGCTGTAGCTGTTGGGATAAACAAGGGCAAGACGGATCAGTCCTTTGTTTCTTTTCACAACAGCGCCTTTTTCAAAACAAAAGGCTTTTTTTTCAAAGCCCCTTTTTTTCCTGCTCATCCATTAATCCGCTTTTTTTCTAAGAAAAGTCGGTATTTCAAGGTCCTCGCAGTCAAAATCAAACCCTCTGTATGAATTTCTGCCATCCTGGCCGACGGCCTTTTTGGAGGTGATGCGCACAGGTTCATCTTCACTCCAGGAGCTGAGCTCTTCCTCAGTGGGCTCACGCAGATGACCTCTGGCAAAAACTTCATTTCCAATATTTTTTTCCCTTTCCTCCCTTGCCTCCTTCTGGAATTTAGGTGCGTCAAGCCTGCGGACATTTGATTTTTCAGCCATCTCCTCCTGACCTATCCCTGTGGCAATAACGGTTACCCGCATTTCGTCTCCCAGACTCTCGTCAATGGCCTGGCCCCATATGATTTCAGCATCATCTCCCACTTCCTGGTGAATACGGTCACTGGCTTCTGTCATTTCATCCAGGGTCAGATCACTGCTTGAGGTAATATTGAGCAGCACTGCCCTTGCCCCGGAAATGGAGATATCCTCCAGCAGGGGATGGGAAATAGCCCTTTCAGCTGCTTCCGTGGCCCTGTTTTCACCGCTGGATATTCCTATGCCCATTAATGCCATACCTGCCTGGGACATGGTGGTGCGCACATCGGCAAAATCAAGATTTACAAGACCCGGAACCATGATAAGATCAGTAATCCCCTTTACTGAGTGGTGGAGGATCTCATCGGCCTTGATAAACATATCGATCATTTTGGCGCCCTTGGAAGCGATTCCCCTTAATCGGTCATTAGGAATGGTTATGACCGTATCTGTAATATCCCGGAGCTGCTCAACACCTTCCCTGGCCTGCTTTGCCCGTTTGCTGCCCTCAAAGGAAAAGGGCTTTGTCACAACGGCAACGGTGAGCACCCCGAGTTCCTTGCAGATTTCTGCAATAACCGGTGCAGCACCGGTTCCTGTCCCCCCGCCGAAACCAGCTGTGATAAACACCATATGACTGTCTGTGAGGGCAGCCCTGATGTCTTCCAGATTTTCCAGAGCAGCTTCCCTGCCCACACTGGGGTTGGCCCCGGCCCCCAGGCCTTCGGTCAAACCTGCGCCCAGCTGAATCTTGAGCTCTGCTCTTGAGATATCCAGGGCCTGGGCATCAGTGTTGGCCACAATGAATTTAACCCCCTGAAGATTGGAGTCAATCATGTTGTTTACCGCATTCCCGCCTGCGCCGCCGACACCGACAACTTTGATTCTTGCTGATTTTTCGTTTTCCACAAAAGAAAATCCCATAATCATACCTCTTGTTTTTGATTGTTATTATTGATTAAAAGTTTACAGTCTGCAGCTTCTGATTCTTTGTTTTATGTATCAGACTATGTCCTTGAACCATTGTTTCATCCTGGATAACAATTTTGCAAAAATATTTTTCTGAAACCCGTCCAGCTCAAGATCTGCCCGGTTTTCAGCCCCGAAAAGGACAAGCCCCACTCCGGTGGAAAACACGGGATTTTTAACAATATCCTTGAGCCCGCCTATTTCTTCGGGCTGTCCAACACGCACGGGTACGGAAAAAACAGACTCAACAATTTCCGAAATACCATCAAGGAGCGCGCTTCCCCCGGTCAGAACAATCCCGGAAGGAAACGCATTTTCCAGTCCGTTACTGTATATTTCGTCTTTTAGAATTGAAAACATCTCCTCTACCCTGGGCTCAATAATTTCCGAAAGAATATCCCTTGACAAGGGTTTGGGGTCTCTGCCCCCTACCCCTGGCACTTCAATGGTTTCTCCGTTTCTGATATTTTCCGGAAGACAGGTGCCATGGGCAATTTTTATTTTTTCCGCTTCAGCCAAAGGGGTTCTCAATCCAATGGAGATATCATTGGACAGGTTGTTGCCGCCCAGGGTCAGTTCAAAAATGTGTTTGATGTTTTTTCCCTTGAAAATGGCAAGGTCTGTGGTTCCTCCGCCCACATCTGCCAAAGCGCAGCCCAGCTCCTTTTCTTCCCGGGTCAGGACAGCCTCTCCCGAGGCAAGGGATTCCAGGACAATATCACACACATCAAGCCCGGCCTTGTTACAGCATTTTACAATATTCCTTACCGAAGAAACCGCCCCTGTGACAATGTGGATTTTGGTCTCCAGCCGGATACCGGTCATGCCCACGGGATTCTGAATGGACTTCTGGTCATCCACAATAAATTCCTGGGGGACAACATGCAGAATCTCTCTGTCCAGAGGAATGGCCACAGCACTTGCCGCCTCTACCACCCTGTCCACATCCTGTTTGGTTATCTCCCTGCCTTTTATGGCGGTGATGCCGTGGCTGTTGAATCCTTTTATATGGCCTCCGGCAATCCCCACATAAACCGATGAGATCTCACACCCGGCCATGACCTCAGCTTCTTCCACAGCCTTTTTTATAGAAGCCACAGTGGACTCGATATTGACCACAGCCCCCTTGCGAAGCCCCTCGGACGGATAGGTGCCCATTCCTATGATATTGACCCCGTTCTCATCACATTCCCCGACCATGGCACATATTTTTGTCGTGCCTATATCCAGGCCCACAATAATTCTTCCCTGTTCCTGCAAACTAAACACCTCCTTTAAGCTGATCTGCCTTTTTTTCCCCGGGGTTAAAAGCAATTGTCACATTTTCCAGATTAAACAGATCAATGGAAGCGACGGTTTTATCAAAAATATGCCTGTGTACATAATCAAATATTTGATCCATTTTTTTCAGCTTGAACCTATAATTACCAAACCCGAGTTTTAAGGTCACATCTGCAGCACTGATGCTGCAGGGACTGTCTGTTTTTATTTCCAGACCTGTATCGGCATCGGCATGGACATGTGTAATCTTTCTTCTGTTTTCAAGGCACAAAAGAGAAACAACCGGATTTAAAAGATTTTCTGAAAAACAATACCCTGCCTGATCTTGTGTAAGTTCCAGCCCTGTGACAACGGGTAGAAACCCTCTTGACAGGTCTTTTTCAGAATCATATTCCTTGAACGGCATTCCTTTTGTGTTGATCACCACATCCCCTGTGTTCCCGATTTTTGCCACTGCAAGGGCCTGGTGTTCCCGGATATTTATAATCAATTCACCGGGAAAGGCTCTTATGACAGAGGCCTCTTGTATCCAGCTGTGGGCTGTTAATTTTTTTTTCACCTTGAATATATTGATAACCAAAAGATTATCAGCCAGCCCCACACCGGCCTGATCCAGAATTTCCATCCGTTCCAGGGTGTCTGCACCATTCAACGATATTTTTTTAATTTTAAAATACGTGGACTGGGTGGCAAAATCGTGGATAAAAATATAAAAAAGGGTAACCAGACACACCCCGACTATGGTAAGAATCAATTTAATGCCCAGGTCCAGGCTCTGCATAAAATCAATTCTAAAAACTGAGGCATTTGACACATCTGCCTCTCCTGCTGCGGATTTCATTTTATTGGGTCGTACCCGGTTGTCTGCCTTCAATTTTCACCTCAGTTTCAAGTTTAACGGAAAAAAGCTGAAAAACAGTTTCTATTACTGTCTCCTTAAGCTTTAATATGTCTTCTGAACTGGCATTGCCCATGTTTATGATAAAATTGGCATGAACATCCGAGACCACGGCATCACCGATTCTTCTGCCCTTGAGCCCTGCCCTGTCAATGAGCTCACCTGCGGCCCTGCCGTCCGGCAAATTTTTAAAAAAACACCCTGCACTGGGAAAAAATCCAGGCTGAGTTCTTTTTCTTCTGGTTAAAAACGTCTGCCATTGTGTTTCAAGCCTTTGCTTTTCCCCTTTTTTCAACAAAAAGGCGGCCCTGACAATGATCGACAGATTGTTTTTTCCACAATCAATTCCTGTAAAATCTGTTTTTCTGATGGAAAAGCCAATATCCTTACGGGGTATAGTCTCGATCCTGCCCTTTGGATGCATCACATCCACATGATGGAGAATATCCGACATTGAACAATTTCCTGTTCCTGCATTCATCATCACAGCACCGCCCACTGTACCGGGGATACCCGCCGCAAACACCAGGCCTTCAAGGCTGTTTTTCATGGCCGCCCTGGCAGCTTTTGAAAGGGCCATCCCTGCCGGCGCTGTTAAAAAATATTCTCTGGTGTTTACCGCTTCAATGCACAGGCCCTGGTTCAGTCCCAGGGTGGACACCACCAGCCCGCCTATACCCTCATCCCTTACCAGCATGTTGGTGCCGCCCCCCAGTACGGTCACAGGAATATTTGCTGAGTAAGCCTTTGAAAGCAGATCCTGCATCTCTTTTAAACTTTGAGGTGCTGCATAAAGATCTGCCGCCCCCCCTACCCTGAAGGAGGTGTGGCAATGCATGGGCTCGTCTGCCCTGAGGGAAAACAAATCCTTGTTTTCCTCATAAAACCGGGCAGATGCTTTTTTTATGGTCCACATCTCTTTGTCCATGACCTTATCCTTCTTAAGCCTTCAGTAATCAGGATCAACGGGGTCGGGCTTCGGTTATTACGCTTTTGACAAAGGACTCTGTTTAAAGGCAAATTTAAACAAAAGAGCAATAACCAAAGCCTGATCCCACCCCATTCCTGGCGGGCTGAACCGCTTCTGCTCAGGGCGTGTTTTTTTCATTAAGGCGCAAGAGCAGCTGCTCCCCAAGGAGATAAACATCCCCCGCACCCAGGGTCAGCACCAAATCCCCCTGGTGAACCGTTTCCAAAAGCATGGTCAGGCAGCGTTCAAAATCCTCTGCAAAAGAAACATTTTTATGACCGTGTTTCTCAATTCCAACACACAAATATCTGGCATCCACCCCGTCAATCCTGTCTTCACTGGCCGCATAAATAGGCAGCACAATCAGCATGTCAGACCGGTAAAAGGACCGGGTAAAATCATCAAACAGCGCCTTTGTCCTTGAATACCTGTGGGGCTGAAACACCACCACTATCCTTTTGTCCGGCCAGCTTTCCCTGACAGCATTCAGGGTGGTTTTTATCTCTGTGGGGTGGTGGCCGTAATCATCCATGACAACAGCGCCGCAGGATTCTCCTTTGATTTCAAGGCGGCGCTTGACCCCGTTTATCTGTTCCAGGGCGGACTTTATTACATTAAATTCAATGCCGAGCTCCAGGGCAACGCCCACAGCGGCAAGGGCATTGGATATATTGTGGCGGCCGGCCAGGTTCAGCGACATTTCCCCAAGCGGCTGATGTTTATAAACAATGGAAAAAAACCCTTTTGTGTCCTTAAACCGGATATGCCGGGCCTGAATATCTGCCTGGGCAGTTTCCCCAAAGGTAATATATCTGGCCGTTACCCTGGGCAGAATATGCTGAATATGCTCATTGTCCAGGCAGAGCACAGCAAGGCCGTAAAAAGGCACAGAATTGATGAATTGTATAAATTTTTCCTTGATATCCTCAATATCCCTGTAATAATCCATATGCTCGAGATCAATATTGGTGACAGCAGCAATGGCCGGGCTGTATTTCAGAAAAGACCCGTCGCTTTCATCTGCCTCCACCACGATGAAATCCCCTTTTCCATGGAGGGCATTGGTGTCAATCCGCATTAACAGCCCCCCCACAATAATGGTGGGATCAAGGCCAGCCTGATTCATGATCTCAGAAATCATTGCCGTGGTGGATGTCTTGCCGTGGGCACCTGAAACAGCTATTGAATATTTAAAACGCATCAGCTCGGCCAGCATATCTGCCCTTTTTATGATGGGAATATTCCTTTTACGGGCCTCCACCACTTCGGGGTTGCCTGGTGCAATGGCTGTGGAGGTGACCACCACATCGGCCTTTTCAACCTGATCCTTATGATGTCCCTTGTAAATCACAGCACCTGAAATCCTGAGTTTTTCTGTGATGGGACCGCCCCTGAGATCAGAGCCTGAAACGGTGTAGCCAAGATTCATGAGAACCGATGCAATACCGCTCATGCCGATGCCGCCTATTCCGACAAAATGAATATGATAGGTTTTCTGATACATTTATGCCTTTCCTTTTTCAGCCATGGCCATGATAATGGCGGCAATGGTCTCATCTGCTTTGGGAGTGCTTAATTGTCCCGCCTTTTCTGCCATTGTTCTGCGTTTTTCAGGATTGTTCTTAAAATACTCGATAATTTCTGCCATGGATTCCGAAGACAGATCCCTGTCAGAAATCATGATTGCCGCGCCTGCATCGGCCAGAGCAGCTGCATTGTATGTCTGATGATCATCTGCTGCATGGGGATAGGGCACCAGCACAGCCGGTTTTGACCGGGCGGTAATTTCAGAAATGGTGCCGGCCCCGGCCCTGCATACAATCAGATCCGCTTTGGTCTGAAGACTTGGCATATTATGAAAAAACCGGCTGACACAGGCATGGACACCCATTTTTTCATAAAATGTTCTAACTGCTGTTTCATCCTTGTCCCCGGTCTGATGGATAATGAAAAAGGAATCCAGATCCCTGATCTTTGTAAACGCCCCTGTAACAGCATGGTTAATGCTGGATGCGCCCTGGCTGCCCCCGGTGACCAAAAGGGTAAAACAGCCGGGGGGGACACAGAAATCTTCACTTTCCCATGCAGGCAGCGTCCGTACCGGGTTTCCTGTATACACAAGTTTTTTACCGGATTTAAACCCATGGGTCTTTGGAAAAGAGGTAAACACCACATCTGTAAAATATGACAAAATCCTGTTTGTTAAACCGGGAAAGGCATTCTGCTCCTGTACAGCCGTTTTAATTCCCATTAATTTTGCAGCCAGAACAACTGGGCCCGAGGCAAATCCTCCCACCCCCAGTACCAGGCCGGGATTTGTGCGCCTGATAATTTTAGCGGCCTGAAACAGGGAAACAGGCATCGTTATCAGGGAACTCAGCTTGTCCTTAAGATTTTTTCCCTTGAACCCAGAAGAGAGAATTTTTTCGTGCCTGAACCTGTATTGTTTCAGCACACTCAGTTCAAAAGACTCCCCTGTCCCCACAAAAAGGATGTCTGCCCCGGGGTTTTTCTTCAGAACAGCCGCTGCAACAGCAATCCCCGGGAAAAGATGCCCGCCCGTTCTGCCTCCGGCAATGATTATGCAGCAATGGGTCTTATTCATGTCTGGAATCTGCTCCTATATTTATTAAAATTCCCATACAGGCCATGTTCATTAAAAGCGATGTGCCGCCGTAGCTTAAAAATGGAAGGGTCAACCCCTTTGTGGGAAGCGCGCCCAAAGTGACAGCGATATTTATCAGCACCTGCAGACCAAGGCTCAGGGTCAGTCCTGCAGCAAGAAAGCAGCCAAAAAGCGTATCTGAATGGCGTGCAATTTTAGCCCCCCTTAAAATAACAGCGGAAAACAAAACAAGAATCACAACAACGCCGATCAAGCCCACTTCTTCTCCAATAATGGAAAAAATAAAATCCGTGTGGGCTTCGGGCAGATAGTGCAGCTTCTGCATCCCCAGTCCAATCCCCTTTCCAAATATCCCCCCTGACCCAAAGGCCTTAAGGGAATGGGTGATCTGATATCCGGCATCCATGGGATCAGCCCAGGGATCAAGAAACACAAAAATACGCTCCATGCGGTAGTGAACCTTATACACCAGAAAATAAACAACAGGCAGAAAACAGGGTATGGGCAGCAGCAGGTGTAATATGGGTACGCCGGCAATAAACATCATGCCCCAGGTGATCAATCCAAGAATAAATACTGTGCCGAAATCCGGCTGAAGAAGAATCATCAGGGAAAATACGGCAAAAACCATGACATGGGGCATAAACCCTACGGAAAAAATTTTGATCATTTCCTGTTTCCGGGTCATGGAATAGGCTAAATAAACGATCAGGGCAAACTTGACAAACTCAGCCGGCTGAAAGGAAAAAGCACCCAGCCGAAGCCACCTTGTGGCCCCACCGGCTTTGATGCCCAGGGACGGCACCAGCACCAGACATAAAAGCACACCCCCTGTAAACAAAAAAACATAAACCAGGGATTTAAACACTCTGTAGGGCAGAATTGAAGTGACAAACATGGCAGTGATACTGATAACGCAGAACAATGACTGTCTCTGCATATAAAACAGCGGATCTTCAAACCGATGCATGGCTGTGGCATAGCTGGCACTGTAAACCATGATAATCCCGAAACCTGCCAGTACAATCACAGGAAACAGGATAATAGGTTCACTGAAAAATGGATATATTTTTTCTTTTACGCGCTTCATGCCACCCTTTGTTCAAGATGTTTTACCTGATCCATAAAATCTTCTCCCCTGTGGGCATAATCTTTGTACATGTCAAAACTCGCACAGCCTGGAGAAAACAGAATAATAGTTCCTTTTTCAGCACTTTCTGCTGCAGTTTCAACGGCATGGCCCATGGACCGGGCAAATGCAAAATCTGTAAAATCTGCCAGAACATCATGGATTTTTGATTTTGAGTCTCCCATGGCAATGAGCTTTTTTACCCTGGTTTTCACCAAAGGCCCAAGGCAGGAAAAATCAGTGTTTTTTTCCTGGCCGCCCATGATCAGAATGATATCCTGGTCAAAGGATTCCAGCGCCCTTATGACAGCATCACAATTGGTGGCTTTGGAATCATTGTAGCAGGCAGCATTGTTTATCATTCCGGCATATTCAAGTCTATGGGACAGCCCTTTGAACCTTTCAATCCAGGTCTCAATTTTGCTTACACTGCCCTTTGCCGCACGTACGGCAAGGACCGCAGCTGCCAGGTTTTCCCGATTGTGCCAGCCAGCCAGCCGGGTTTGTGAAATATCAATTATTTCAGGATCACTGCCTGTGAGGATGATTTTGTTTTTCTCAATCAAAGCATTTGTCTGACTTGTCTGAACAGTGCACTTTTTTTGACGTTCTTTAAACAATTTCTTTTCTGATTCTGGACAGAAACACTGAATATCGGATTTTATCTGATTTTTTTCCCAAAGTTCAGGTATAAGCGTATGGTTTAAAACAGCTATTTGATTTTTTGTCTGATTTTTAAATATCCGCCATTTGGATGCCTGATACGCCCTAAAATTTTCATAACGGTTCAGGTGGTCCTCAGAAATATTCAAAAGCACGGCAATATCCGGCCTGAAAAACTCAGCTGTATCCAGCTGAAAACTGCTTATTTCCGCAACAATCCAGTCGGCGCTGTCTCTTTCTAAAAAATAATCCACCATGGGAATACCGATATTGCCGCAGGTAAATACGCTCGAACCTGAAGCTTTCAGCATCTGGCTTATCATTGTGGTGACTGTTGTTTTGCCGTTGGTTCCTGTGACTGCAATAACAGGGGGGGTTATATATCTGGAAAACAGATCCAGCTCACCTGTCACAGGCACCCCTTTTTCCCGGGCCCTTTGAAAATATTTCATATCCAGGGGAATGCCCGGGCTGGTTATGATTTTTTCTGCATTTTCAAAGGTTTCAAACCTGTGAAATCCAATTTCAGTATCAATCCCCTCTTTTTCAAGAATCTTTCCCCTTTCCCGTTTAAGGGGGTCCTTGTCTGTTGCCACAACATGAAATCCACGGGCATTGAGAAATCTGGCAATGGACATGCCTGATCTGCCAAGGCCCGCCACAAGGGTATATGGTTTCTTTTCTACTGCCAAACTGTCACCTACCTTATCTTAAGGGTGCTCAGGGAAATCAGGGCAAGGGTGATTGAAATAATCCAGAACCTGACAATGACCTTTGCCTCAGGCCATCCTTTAAGTTCAAAGTGATGATGCAGGGGCGCCATGCGAAACACCCGCTTTCCTTTGGTTATTTTAAAATACCCCACCTGAATAATCACAGAAAGGGCTTCAATGACAAAAAGCCCGCCAACCACCAGCAAAAGGATTTCATGTTTTGTTATAACGGCAATGGTGCCGAGAACAGCGCCTAATGGAATGGAGCCGGTATCCCCCATAAAGACCTGGGCAGGATGGGCATTGAACCAGAGAAAGCCCAGACCTGACCCTGCAATAATGGCGCATAAAACTGTTATTTCACCACAGGAGGCAATGTGTTTTATCTGAAGATAGTCTGCAATGGTAATATGACTGGCCACATAGGCAAACAGCATATAGGCCACCCCGGCAATGATAATCGGTCCAATGGCAAGCCCGTCCAGTCCGTCGGTAAGATTGACAGCGTTGGAGGTTCCCACAATGACAAAGGTGGAAAATAAAATATACCATCCCCCGAGATCAGGGGTAATATTCTTGAAAAAAGGAATGGTCAGTTCACTGCTGAAATCCGGACAATTATAGATCAGCCAGCTGATCACACCCCCCGACAGAATCTGCAGAACAAATTTTCCCCGGGCGGTCAGCCCCTTGTTGTTCTTCTTAACCTGGGTAATATAATCATCAACAAACCCTATCACCCCGAAAAGCCCAAGGCTTACAAGGACAATCAACACATAATGGTTGGTCAGCCGGGTCCACAGAAGCGCTGATACCAGAATGGATGCCAGAATCAAAATGCCCCCCATGGTTGGCGTGCCTTCCTTGCCCAGGTGACTTTGGGGACCGTCATCCTGGATAAACTGGCCGATCTGCATCCTGGACAGCAGCTTTATCACCAGGGGACCTAACAGAAAGCAGATTAAAAAAGCGGTTAATCCGCCGTATATGGCCCTGAACGTAATATACCGGAATATATTTAAAAATGTAAAATCCGTGTGTAAAGGGTACAATAGATGATAAAGCATAGGTTGTATGTCACTTTTTCTTTATTATTCCAAATAATTATTAACGTTTCTACATCTGCCCGATTGGCGGTTTATGTTTACCCTCCCATTTCGGCGCTTCAGTTTCATCCGCTGTTGAATCTTCATTTCATCCGCTGCTGAAGTTCACAAAGAATCTTTTCCATTTTCATCCCGCGGGAGCCTTTTAAAAGCAGCCAGGCGTTGTCTGATAGGTTTTTAAGTATATCTTCGGCAATCTCTTCACGGGTGCCGGTCATGGTTCTGTCTGTTGGCATGCCTGCATCAATAGCTCCCGCAATCAGATGAACGGCCAGGGGGCCGTACCCGTAAAGCCTTGAAATACCTGCTTGTGCAGCCTTTTGCCCGATTTCCCGGTGAAGGGCTTGTGATTTTTCCCCAAGCTCAAGCATATCACCCAGGGCAGCCAGGGAAGGCCTGTCCTTTGAAATCATTTTAAGCGTTAACAATGCCGCTTTTACCGAATCCGGGTTGGCATTATAGGTATCATTGATAATATTCAGCCCGGCAGCCCTTAAAATATTGAGTCTGCCCGGAACCGGTTTAAAGGCGGCAAGCCCCTTTTGAACAAGGTTTTCAGGAATATCTGCCAGAAAGGCGCAGGAGGCCGCAGCCACAGCGTTCAGTGCCATGAATCCGGCAGGAATGTTCAGGGATATGGGAATCTTTTCATTGTCTTTACAGACAAGATCAAAACAGATTTTTGACTCGAAAATTCTTTCAGTTTCAGCCCTGAAACCGGCATGTTCTGATCTGCCAAAATAGAATATGCTCTTTATATTTTTGTTCTCCTTTGCTTTAACGGCCAGTGTTTCCCGTTCAGGATCATCGTAATTTATAATTGCATACCCGTTTTTTCTGACACTGCCAAAGATCTCCGCCTTGGCCTCTGCCACATCCCTTCTCGTCCCAAGTCCTTCCAGATGGGCCTCTGCTGTATTGGTCACAAGGGCAATATCAGGTTCAGCAATGGCTGAAAGGCGGGCAATTTCCCCTTTATGATTCATCCCCATCTCAACAACTGCCCATTCATGGGCCGGGGACAGTTTTAAAAGGGTTATTGGAAGCCCGATCTCATTGTTGAAGTTATTTGCCGTCACCAGGGTGTTAAACCGGGTTTTAAAAATTTCTCCTGTCATTTCCCGTGTGGATGTTTTCCCGTTGGACCCTGTAATGGCAACAATTTTTGCCTTTGACCGGCATCGCTGAAACCGGGCCAGAGATCCCAGTGCAGCCAGGGTGTTTTCCACTGGAAAAAACCGGCACCCAAGGCAATCAAATTTGTTCTTTTCCTGGCAGCTCAGATTGCTTATATATTTCTTTTCTGCCACAAATCCCTTAATACCTTTATCTGCAAGGGATGGAATAAACCTATGACCGTCAAAGTGTTCCCCTTTTATGGCCACAAAAAGCCCGTCTTTTGCCATGGTTCTGGAATCTGTTGACACGTCTGAAAACAAAGGCGTGTTTGTTTTGCCACCTTGAATATCCCCGATTTCCAGGGCTTTTCTGATATCCTCACAGGTCCAGGGAATTGGCGCCTGAGCATATGGATTATCAGAAATTTCTGGGGTTCCACTGGTGGAAGACCCCTGTTTCATCTCTGATGTCTCAGTTTTTGCACAATTTTGAGTGTCACCTTTAAAAAGTGCAAGGGCAGCGTTTCTTAATACAATCCGGTCATCAAAATCTATGGTTTCATGTTTAAGTATCTGGTAGGTTTCATGCCCTTTTCCAGCAGCAACAACAATATCTTCCGGCTCTGACAGGGCAAGGGCTTTTTCCAGTGCTTTTTTCCTGTCCGGTTCAACGATATAGTCTTTATCTGTATCCATTCCCCTGAGTATATCTTCAATAATAACCAGGGGATCTTCACTTCTGGGATTATCCGAGGTAACAATGGCTGTATCACTGTATCTGGAAGCGATCTGGCCCATTAAGGGGCGTTTTGTTGTGTCCCTGTCCCCCCCGCATCCAAAGACAACAATCAGCCTGGCCTTTGACATCTGTCTTAGACTTTTTAAAATACTGGCCAGTGCATCAGGGGTATGGGCGTAATCCACAAAAACATGTCTTCCCCCTGAATTTTCAAGCTTTTCAAGCCGTCCTGGAACCAGATTGCATTGGTTTATCCCAAGTTTTATGTGTTCACAAAAAACGCCAAGGGCCCAGGCAGCACCAGCAGCACAGAGAATATTCTCCAGATTGAACTTTCCGGTCAGCCCGGATTGAAAAGAAAAACTGGTCTTTCCCGCATAAATGGTTCCTGAAATGCCGTTAATCCCTTTAACCCCGTCACGGCAGTAGATATCAGCATTTTTAACAGAACTGACCTGGTATTTTTCCGACTTCACTGCCTTGAACAAATTTTCTCCATTTTCATCATCGGCATTGATAACAGCAATCCCCTGTTTCTCTCCCTTATCAAGAATGTTGGTAAAAAACTTTTTTTTGCACTTAAAATATTTTTTCATGGTTTTATGATAATCCAGGTGGTCCTGGCTTAAATTGGTAAACACAGCCAGATCAAAGGCACAGTTGTTAACGCGTTTAAGATCAATGCCGTGGGAAGACACCTCGATGATCACATGGGTAACACCAACCGCTGCCATGTCCCATAAAATCCGCTGGATGTCCAGGGACTCAGGGGTTGTCACGGGGGTGTTGAACACCTTTCCGTCATACCTTAAATTCACCGTGCCGATGACCCCTGTTTTAAATCCCGCAGCTTTGAAAATGCTTTCCAGAATCCATGACGTTGTTGTTTTGCCGTTTGTTCCGGTAATCCCTGTTAAAACAAGGCGGCTTGCCGGAAAATTGTAAAATCTGGCTGCAATGCAAGCCATGGCCTTTCGGGTATCCTTTACCTGAACCCGCTTTATCTGTGTTCTTACATATTTTTCAGCCACAACAGCTGCAGCGCCGTTTTCAACAGCCTGGTCTATGTAATCATGACCGTCGACCTGAAATCCTTTAATGGCAATAAAAAGCCCGCCCGGCACCACCTCATCCGCCCTGCAGTGAATGGATGTAATGTCAGGATCCTGTCCCGGAATATCTGCCGGTACCAGGGTTCTTTCCCATACAGGGGCTGCATCCTTTACAAGGTATGATAACCGCAACGCCTATCCTCCATTTGACATACCCGCCACAAGCCGTTCTTCCTCTCCAAGGTCAGGGGGGATATTGAGATAATTAAAGGTTTCAGACAGAATCCGCTTAAATACCGGAGCTGCCACCACCCCGCCGTAATGGCTGCCCCGGGGTTCATCAATAACCACAAGAACAGCTATTTCAGGATGGGTTTCAGGAGCAAACCCTGCAAACACTGAAGTATAATCCTTTTTGGAATACCCTTTGCCGTCATCATCGATTTTCTGGGCCGTTCCTGTTTTTCCGCACACAGAATACCCTTTTACTGCTGCATTGACCCCTGTCCCGTCTGCTTCAACAACAGAGCGCATCATGCGCTTAATTTTCTCAGCGTTTTGCCTTGACACCACCTGCCTGACCGGAACCGGAGAAAACCGTTTTTTAACCCTCCCACTGCTTGAATACATCTCCCTGACCAGCAAAGGTTTCATGAGCAGCCCGTTGTTGGCAATGGCTGAGATGGCGCAGATCAGCTGAACACCGGACACAGAAACGCCCTGTCCAAAGGATATGGCCCCGGCATCAATGTCTGACCATTTTTCGTAGAAAGAAAGGGTCCCGGAAGTTTCAACCATGGGAGACAACCCGGTTTTCTCGCCAAATCCAAAAGAAGACAGGGCATCAAACAACACTTTTTTTCCCGTGGTTTCAGAAATTTTTACCGCACCGATATTGCTGGAAAACTTTATAATCTGACTTAAGGTCAGCCATCCGTGGTCATGGGTGTCATTAACAATGTTCCTGCCAACTCTATAGGCACCGTTTTCACAGAAAAAAATGCTTTTAGGGGTACAGAATCCCTTGTCCATGGCAAATGCTGCAACAAAAACCTTCATGGTTGACCCGGGTTCAAAGGGATCTGTCATTGACCTGTTCCGCCATGTCTTTTTTGGAAATTCAGAAAAGGCATTGGGATTGAACCCTGGATAATGGGCCAGAGCAAGGATTTCACCTGTATCAGGTTTCATCACCACAGCCATGCCGGAAGCACCCCTGTATTTCAACACACCGTCCCTGAGCGCTTCTTCAGAGATATACTGAATGGTCCTGTCCAGAGTCAAACCGATGCTGTCCCCGCTGTACCGGTTTTTCAACCGTTTTTCCGTGTTAAAATACCTGCCCCTGGCATCTTTTGTGATATTGATTCTCAAATCCGACCCTTTTAAGACATCATTATACTGATATTCAAGCCCTTCCAGCCCACTGCCATCATCTCCTGTAAATCCAATCACCTGGGCGGCCAGTTCCCGGTTGGGATAAAACCGAATCACATCATTTTTAAAAAAAAGCCCGTTGATATTCAGGGCCCTGATCTGTTCTGCCTGGTGATTTGAAATCCGTTTTTTAATCCAGGCAAAATTGTGGTCAGAGGCCAGTGTCCTTTGAATTGTTTCTGGATCAAGGTCTAAAATCTTTGCAAGGGAACGCGCATCCTTGAAAGGTGTGGTGTTCTGAACCGGTGAAACGGCAAGGGACAAGGCATCAATGGTAATGGCAAGCCGTGTATTCTTTCTGTCAAAAATATCTCCTCTTTTTCCCTGGACCTCAATAAATCCGGTATATTCCCTTTCAGCCTTCGCTCTGAGGCACTCTCCATCAATGACCTGAATCCTGTAGGCTTTTACACCAAGGACAAAAACAAAAATCAGAAAAACAGCCTCAATCAGAAAAGTTCTCACCCGTATGCCTTTTGTCTGATCCCGGGCCATGTTTGTCTCCCTAGAGATGATCGCGATTGTCCAGATAAACGATCTGATTATGATCCGGCACAATCAGATCCAGCCTTGTTCCGGCAATCTCGGAGATTCTCTCCGGCGCTGACAGTCTGTCTTTTTCAAGCAGCAGCTGTGCTCTTTCAGATTTTAATTGTTTCTGCCTTGATTTTGCATCTGAAATCCTGAATTCCGTGTTCACATGTTCCAGACGGGTTCCTGTATAAATCAACAATTCAACAATAATGAGGAAAAAACACACCAGCCATTTCAATGAAATACTGTTTTTACTGTTTTTATTCCCATTCTTTTTGCGGTTGTTTTTCCTGATATTCACTTGCCTATATCCTTTCTGCCACCCTCATCCTGGCACTTCTTGCCATGGGGTTGACATAAATCTCATCTTTGTCCGCCATAAAGGGTTTTCTTGATATCAGTTTCAGCTTTTGTTTAAAACCGCATACGCATTTTGGGAAATCCCTGGGACAGGTGCATCCCTGTTCAAAGGATCGAAAGCTGTGTTTTACCATTCTGTCCTCAAGGGAATGAAAGGAAATAACACATATCCTGCCCCCCCTGTTCAGATAATCCGGCAGATGGGTTAAAAAGGCTTCAAGCTGGTCAAGCTCCTTATTCACCGCAATTCTCAACGCCTGAAACACCCGGGTGGCCGGATGAATTTTCATCTTTACCGCCTTTTTCACAGGCACTGCATGTTTAACGATCTCTGCCAGGGTTTTGCTGCTGTTCAAAAAAGCGCGGGTTCGGGCGGCCACAACAGCCCTGGCAATCCTTCTGGACATGGGCTCCTCCCCATATTTGAAAAAAAGATCTGCCAGTTCCTTTTCTTTGAGAGTATTGACAAGATCTGCCGCGGTCAGGCTGGAGCCTGTATTCATACGCATGTCCAGGGGCTCATCCTTTAAAAAGCTGAACCCTCTTGTGCTTTTCCTCAGCTGGTGCAGTGAAAGCCCAAGATCCAGAAGAATACCATCAACACCGCTGATGTTCAGGTCATCAAGAATTGATCTCAAATTTGAAAAATTATCATGGAAAACAGTGACGGAAGAACCAAAGGGCTTTAATTTTTGCCTGCCATGGGTTATTGCATCCATATCCTGGTCAATACATATCAGCCTGCCTGTGGGAAACACAGATTCAGCCATTTTAAAGGCATGGCCGCAGCCCCCCATGGTACCGTCTACGCAAATGTCTCCCGGCTTGAGATTCAGATGCCTGCGCACCTTGTCAGGCATTACAGGCGTATGGTCAAAACCCATTATTACAATCCCAGTGAGGCTATTTCTTCTCTGACTTCCTCTTTTTCCATTTCCTTTTCCATTTTCAGGTTTTCCTTATCCCATCTTTCCCTGGACCATATTTCAAAGTGATCCAGAACACCCACAAGAACAATGTCCTTTTCAAGATCAGCATAGGCCCTGAGGGTCTTTGGAATAAGAATTCTTTCCTGTTTGTCACAGAGACACTCACAGGCATTGCCCAGAAAAAACCGCTTAAACTGTCTCATATAACGGCTTTTGGCCGAAAGTATCTTTTTTTCTATGTTTCTCCACTCATTAAATGTATATGCATAAAGACTTGAATCCATGTTGGACACCATCACCCCGTCTCCACCGCCGGCCCGGATAATGTCCCTGAACCGGGCCGGAATGATGATCCGTCCTTTGGGGTCTATGGTATGAAACGAACTTGATCTGAACATGAATTCATCCAGGGCTGAAGTTTATACAAACATCCACTTTGCTCCACATTACTCCCTAAATTACGAAAACTGATCATTAAGTCAAGACATTTTTTATTTTTTTTTTAGTTTCTTCTAAATGGCGCGCAAAACGGGGAACACAGCTGTTGTTCTTATTTTATGCTGTGTTTTCAATAAGTTGAAAAAAAGACAGATTCTCATTCATCGTAAAAAACCATGTGGAAATCGGGACTGCAGCTCCTGATTCTCAGGGATCTGGAAAAAAATAATATGTATATTGCGCAGGATTTTTGTTGGTCTTCAAGGCGGGGTAATGGTGGTATTTTGAGTTCTTATCCTGTTCTTTGCGGCGAGCCTGCAGCTCATGTTTGTTTTTACTTGATGATCAGGTTTTTTAATGTGAGGGGTTAGAAAAAATGAAGGCGATCCTGCGGGATGGAGATAAACACGCGGGTTTCCGGGGTCAAATTCTGTCTTACAATGTTCTGGCGGGTGCACCGGGCAGTGAATTGAACCCCATGTGCATCAATACAAACATCATAAAAAAATTCCCTGGCCCCAAGGGCTGTAACGGTACCTTCCAAAAATTGAGCACTGGGCGGGACATCTGTAAGAGTGATGTCCTCGGGACGAAAAGCAACATGGGACGCTTCTGGTATGTATCTGGTACTGCCCGTGGCAATTTCAATGTCACAGCTGTTCTGGGAAATGGTTACACTTGAGCTGCCTTTGTGTCTGATGGAAAATATATTTTTCATGCCCACAAATTCAGCAGCAAAACATGAATTTGGTTTTTCAAACAATTCCTGAACCAAACCTGTCTGAACAATTTCCCCTGTGTTGATCACTGCCCCCCTGTTGGCAAGAAAAAAAACGTCTGAAAAATTATGGGAAACCATTACAAAGGTGGCATTGAGTTCTTTGTGCAGTCGGCTGAGCATTTCCTTAAGATCATCCTGGAGCATGGGGTCCACAGCAGACAGGGGTTCATCAAGGAGCAGCACTTTAGGATTTAAAATCAATGCCCGCGCCAGGGCAATCCGCTGTTTTTCGCCCCCGCTCAGGGTCTGGGGGTGCCTGAGCAGAAGGGGTCTGAGATTCATGCAGTCAACAAGAAAATCCAGCCGTTTTTTTACATCCTTCTGGGGAATATTATGATAGGGAACTCCGTATAAAATATTTTTGTTAACATTCAGGTGGGGAAACAAGGCGTAATCCTGGTAAACAATCCCAACGCCCCGGGTTTCCGGCGGCATACAGGTCACATCCCTGCCGTTGACCAGGATACGTCCGCTGGTCACCGGCATCAGCCCCATAATCGCCTCAAGCACCAGGGATTTACCTGCTCCTGTAGGACCGATAAGGGCAAAAAAATCGTTTTTTTCAACCACAAGATTGATCTGATTCAGGCAAAAGCCCGGCAGATTAAGAACAAGATCGGAAAGCAGAATCAAACAACCCCCTTCTGCCTTGAAAACATACGCATCAGCAGGAACAAAAAAAGGGAAATAATTATCAGCCAGAAGGCAACGGCCTGGGCGTACCTGAGCCCGTAAGCGGTAAACCGCTCATAGATCAGAACCGGGGCGGTCATGGGATGATAGGCCACAATCACCACGGCGCCAAACTCGCTTATGGCCCTGGCTGTACACATGACCGCACCCAGAACCATATTGCGCCATACCAGGGGCAGACTGATCCTGAAAAAAGTGGCTGACATGGAGGCGCCAAGCCCCCTGGATGCTTTTTCCAGTCTCTCAGGAACAGCCTCAAACCCTGCTTTTACCGAATTGATATAAAAAGGCGCGCCCACAAAGGTAAGAACAATCACAATCCCTGTAATACTTCCCATGACCTCAATGCCCATTTCATACAACAACCGGCCCAGCCAGCAGTTCCTGCCCATAAGACTTAAAATGGCAATCCCGATCACAGGATGGGGAATCATGATGGGCAGATCCACCAGGCCTTCTATAATTTTTTTCCCTTTAAAATTTTTTCTTGCCAGCATATAGGCCAGCGGGGTTGCAAACACAGCAGCAACTGAGGTTGCCATTAAGGAAGTGCTGATACTGCGGGCCAGGGCATCCTGAACAGCCTCATCCTTAAGGGCGGCAACAAGGTCGACAATTTCTGGCTGGGAAAGCATATTCCCAAGGGGCATAACAATAAGAAGCACCAGGGGCACACTTAAAAGCCCAGCACCCCACCAGAACAGGTTGGGCCCATGTTCTGCCCTGTAAGAATTTTCCATGGTCCTGACTCCTGAAACCCGGTCATCCCGTTTTTTGAACAGCGCCGCACCAGCGGTTCTTCCAAAAAAACAGGATGATCAAATAAAACAAATATGCATGGAAAGCCGCAATAGAGGCTTTCCAGGTGACACACCCCAGATGAACAATATCAGTCTTTCACTTCAACTACCGGGGCAATCTTTTCAGGAATCAGAGACATCATCTCCTGGGTCGGCACCCGGGCCGGAACAAAGGGAGGCTGGCCCATTTCCTCCAGGATCTTCAACCCGCCGGAAGGTGAGAGCAGATAGGATAAAAACGCTTCTGCCGCCTCTTTATGGTCACAGTTTTTTATAATGGTAATGCCGTAGGTACAGGACTTTCCCTTGAGGATTTTAAAGGTGCCGGGTTTGCTGCCCGTCACCTGTACATTGGCCTGTTCATAAAATTTATCATACGCATAATTGCCCAGATTTATATGATCATTCAGCTTAATAAACTTTAAATTATGCTGAACCGCAACAGAATAGTATTCCCAGGCATAATCCATGTTGCCGGTTTTAAGCAGGTTGACAAGCTCCACAGATTTGGGCCGGATATTTTTATCCGGCCGGCTGTCAATGAGCTTCTGAAACAGACCGTTCTGGTTGTAAAATTTTTCAGCCAGCTGCATCACCATGAGGCTGCGGTAGCCGCAGGGGTCAATATTAGGATCAGAATGCCCCCACACTACATTGTCCTTTTGAAGAATTTCATACCAGTTGTCTTTGGTGATCTTTTCTGCAAATCTGCTTTTATCTGTATAACAGAGCACCAGCTGATTGGTGGCAAAGCGTATATTGTAATCGGCAAATTCAGGCACAAGGCTGGTGTCTATCACCTTGTAATCCGCAGAAGCCATTATATCAGCGGGTTTTCCCACTTCCGATATCAGTCTGGCCATTTTGGTACTGCCCCCGATCTCCCTTAAAACATCCACTTCTGGATGGGCAGCTTCAAATTTTTTTTCAATTTCAGCAAAGGGAATGGTAAGACTTCCTGCATGGAAAATCACCAGTCTGCCTTTTACATCTGCCCTGGCCGGCAAGGACATCACCCCTGCCAGGATACAGCATAAAACAGCATATTTAACAATGTAGATTGCTTTTCCTGTCTTCATAACTCATCCTTTTTTAATCCGTTTTTTCTTCAGGCGGTATCCCCAAAAGCGAATCCGTTTTGGTTATAAGCTGGTTCCCGTTAAATCCGTCAAGGAAAAAAAAATCGTCTGCCTGGGATGACCCGGCAAGGTAGTGGTCTTTTTCATTTTTCTCGTAAACACTAAAGGTATCATCATCCACTATGATCCTGCACATGGGAATGGCGGCAGCATATGCGGCTCTGGACGTTAAATAGGCATACCTGTCACAGCGCATATCCTTAAGAATGGAAACCATCTCCTTTAAATCAGCAGCTTCAAAGGCTTTGCCGTCCTCAGCCGTCCATGCCCTTGAGGGGTCAGCAACATCAGAGGACCGGGGTTCTTTGGATTGAGCTTTGCCTTTGTCCTGTGTGTCCGTTTCTTTTTCCTGATCTTCGTCAATAAAAAACTTTCTTTTTATCCCTTTTCTTTCAAAGGAAACACTTTTTATCTCATCAGCATCAAAGGAAAAGACTGCCTTGTTTCTTAAATCATCAAGACTGACATCAAAATCTGACCTGAAACTCTTTTTGGCATGGTATACTTCTTTTGCGTTGTTGAGCCGGACAAAGGTATGCCTGTAGGTCGGGGCTGCCTTGCCGATATCAAAGGCCCTTACCTGCTCAGTGCCTGCGTTTACTTTGACACTTATTTTATTTTCGTCGTCAAGCTCATACCTTGCATAGTCCTTTTTTTCTGAAACCAGGGCGGTCAGTTCAAGATCCTTTACCACCTCAATGATACCATCCACTTTTTTGGTATCAACCCTGTATTTCTCATCTCCTGCATACCAGTTGTTATCCTCTTTTATCAGAGAAATTCTGGTCTGGTCTGTTTCAATGTTTATGCCTGTTATTTCTGACACCTCAAGGGACTCCAGATCAGGCAGGGCATAGTTGCCTGTGTTTTCCCTGTTCATAAAAAGATATGCTGAAAGAAGCGCAATTAAAACTGCCAGTATAAAATACTCCTTTTTCATCATCACTATCCTTTTGGCCCTCAAAGGGCCTTTTTTTGATATTTTCCATGGCATTTAACCCTGCAACGACACTCATGCGTTTTGAGCACTGTATGTTGCGTTAAAACCAAATTACAAAGACAGATATTGTATCTGATTTAATACGTTACATTGTAGAACTAACTGGTTTGTCAACTTTCCTGACATAGGGCTTCACCACAATCTGGCCTTGCGATTAACTGCCAGCACTAAACATCATGCGGATCATCTTTTTCCGGGACCCCCTCCTGATCCAGACCCCCAGTCCGAAGAGCACCACAAGGACAGGCAGGCCTGCGATATTGAACAATTTTATCACGCCCCTGGCAACGGGGGTTGTTTCAGCAAGGGGATTCAGGCGCTGATCCTTGCTTCGCATCACAGCAATATCATCCCTGTTGTTTAAATGATCAAGAAGATTAAGTATAAAGGCTGCATTGGGAGTTTCTCCCCGGGAATCCAGCATATTGTCTCTGAGCATCTGGGAACATGCCATAACAAAAACTTTTCCCTTGTCTCCCTTTTTAATAAATTGATTGTCTGCAGAAATCCCTTTGAGCAGTGCCGCTTTGTCTTCAGAATCGTCATCCTTTGATGCATCTGCTTCACCTGCCTCTTTTTCTGGAATCTTTTTTCCGGCAAAATAACTTGGAAATTCACCTTCAAGCAGGCAGGCCAGGGGATAGGAAGCTTTTTCACCGCTGTCTGACGGCGGTCTGATGTAAAGGGGATTCAGGTTGATATTTTTTTCCATCTCCCAGGACGCTGTTGAAGATGAAAACAGGGTAAATCCCTGTACTCCGTTCTTTTCAATTTTTTTCTGATCCATTTCCAGGGGGGATATTTTCATGGCCACCAGGCCCCTGATATTTTTCATAAAATCCAGATCATTATTGATTTGAGAATCCATGATCATGGGAGCAAAATATATTTTCTGCTCACCTCCCCCCCGGTTTCCAGGCAGCATCTGCTTATAGCAGTTCTCATCCATTACAAGGGATTTTTTCACCTTTACCCCATAGTGGTCAAGAAGCCTGTCAAGCCCTGTATCTACAGGGACATACCTGGGACCCATATTATAACCGGTATTCTGATCCGGCATGACCTCGTTAAAGGCATCCGGGAAAAGGGCAAGGTTTGTTCCCCGCATCAAGGCCTGGTCAATCTGAAACAATTCATAATCAGAAAACCTCTCTGTGGGCCCTGCAATCATCAGACATTCCAGGCCGGCGGGAATACCGTCTTCCTTAAGATCAATCTGATTGATGCTGTAATTTTTTGAAACAAGGCTGTTAAATACATTCATATCCCCCTGCTGACCCTGCATCATCCCCATACTGCCGGCAGAGAGAAAGCCGGTGCCATGGCTTGAAACATAGCCGATATCCTGATTAATACCGATCAGGGATTCCATGGTACTGGAAAAAACCGCCTCAAGGGAGTCAGGCTCAACCATCTGGTATTGCGTCCCGAAAATCGGAATATTAACACTGGATATCAGGGGAATGGTCTCGCTTTTATCCTGGTAGGCCATGACCACGCCGGCGCATCCTGTTCCGCCCTGAATCCCTTCTTTGTCAAGATCGGGCCACTTCAGGGTCATGATATTGTATTTTTCTGCAATCTCACTGGTATTTCCCTGTTGTGACGGATCAATATAATTAAAATTTATTTTTCCAAGACATCTGCTGTTTAATTTTTCAACCACTGCGCGGACCTGATCCGGCAGGGCGGGAAGATCATCAAGCCCCATTAACGGGGCCACATCATTAAGTGAAGAAGACAGATACATGGTGATCTCTATCCGGTCCTCAAGGCTCAACAAGGCGCTCACCTTATTGTTGAGCTTTTGTATGGCAGTGGTCAACTGATATTCCAGCCCGCTGGTTGAGGTGATGGCAGGAATCTTCTCCACCATGTCGCCGTGGATAATGACCAGTCCCATATAGGCCTGCTTGAATTTCATCTCATCATTTTCAATAATTCTGATCTGTACCGGAGATATGCCGTAATCCCGGGCAAGCTGCCGGTTCACGTCTGTCTGCCCGGTAAGTCCGCTCTCCTTAGGCGTTACATCATAGAACTGATAATTGAACAGCCTCCCTGACACCGCTGCATACTCGGCCATGAGATCATGGAGGTAACGCTCGGTATTATTATGGGGAGCTGGAAGATCCCTTGTAAAAAATATCTTGATGGAAAGGGGTTCTGACAGGGTTTTTACCACGTCCCTGCTGGCTTTTGAGAGGGAATAGATTTTGTTTTCTGTTAAATCCGCCCTGAAAAACAGGGTCACACCGGCAATATTGATCAAAACAATGACGATAAAATAGATAAAAAATCTAAAATAATCTCCTTTTATTTTCCTTGCACCCATTTGTTCTCCTTAATTCTTTTCCTTCATAACAAGATTGGTTCCAAACAGCCCCAGCACCATCACACTGACAAAGTAGATAAGATCTCTGGAATCCACCACTCCCTTGGCAATACTGGCAAAATGGGTATCAGATCCCAGAAAGCCGACAATGCCTGTCAGGGGACCCGGCACAAAAAAGAGGAGTTTATCAATAATGGTAAGGGTAAAACAGATGGCAGCACCCAGGATAAAGGCCACAATCTGATTCCGGGTCAGTGACGAGGCCAGTATCCCCACAGCACAATAGGCCCCGCCCAGAAGAATTGCCCCGATATATCCGCCCAATACCGGACCTAAGTCCATATCCCCCACAAAGGCAATGGAAATGGGATAGGACACAGTGGGAAGCAGCATGCATACGGTAAACATAAGGGCTGCCGCAAATTTACCCACAGCAATGTCCACAAAGGACACCGGCATGGTCAACAGGGTCTCGTAGGAGCCGACATTCATCTCTTCTGAAAAAAGGCGCATGGTGACAGCAGGTATCACAAAGGAAAAAATCAAAGGCAGAAGAGAAAAAAACCGCCGCATATCTGCACTGTCAAAGATAAAAAACGTTGAGAAAAAAAACCATCCCGTTACCACCAGAAAAAGAGAGATAACAATATACGCGATGGGTGATATAAAATAATCCTTAAATTCCTTAACTGCGATATTCATGATCTGACGCATTTGATTAATTCTCCATTGTCAATTCCTGGAAAATTTTTTCCAGGGTATGGGATTCACGGGACATTTCCAGAATAATCCAGTCTGTCTCCCTGATTTTCAGATAAATATCCTTTCTAAAATCTTTACTGCTGCTGCTTTTTATGTCAAAGGAAACAGCACCGGAATCATCTGAACCCAGTGTTACAATTTTCAGTTCAGGATCTATCTCCTTGAGCAAAGATGTCACCTCTTGTTCTTCTGCACTGCAGAGGGACAGCCGGATACTGGCCCCCCTGTATGCCCCTTTTGTGAGATTGGCCGTGGTATCATCGGCCACCACCCGCCCCCGGTTGAGAATAACAATCCTGTCACAGGTGGCCTCAGCCTCACTGAGGATATGAGTGGAAAAAACAATTGTCTTGTGCCGGCCGATTCTTCTGATGATTTCCCTGATTTCTGCGATCTGGTTGGGATCAAGACCCGAGGTGGGCTCATCAAGGATAAGAATCTCAGGATCGGTCATCATGGCATGGGCAAGGCCGACGCGCTGCTTCAGTCCCTTGGAAAGTTCCTCAATGGACTTATGCATGATACCGGACAGGCCGCAGAGATCTGATAATTCCCTGAGCCGGTCCATTCGGTTTTCCTTTTCAACGCCCTTTACCTTTGCCACATATTCCAGATAGTCATACACCAGCATATTGTGATAAAGGGGGGCAGATTCAGGAAGATACCCAATCATTTTCTTGATGTTAAGACTGTCTGTCAAAATGGAGTTCTGCGCCACTTCAATGGTACCGGATGTGGGTTTGAAAAACCCGGTAAGCATTCTTAAAATTGTGGTTTTACCGGCCCCATTGGGTCCGAGCAGGCCTAAGATCTCCTTTTTTTTAATTTCAAGGGTGATGTTGTCCACAGCACAAAAGTCATTATAGTATTTGGTCAGATTCTCGACCTGTATCACAAACACCTCCTAATTTTTTCTCAATTAATTCTGTCATATTCTTCCCTTTAGAATTCCTCAATTATTTTGCTTTTTTCAATAAATTCCCTGATTTCATCATTTGCACGCAGATTCATATTAACGGCCTTGTCAACGCTGATGCAGAACGGGTCCTGGGGCCCAAGGGTTTTCAGGGCCCTGTCCAGAATTTTCCTTCCGCCTTCCACATAATGCTGAAAATCGGAAAACAATGCCTTGCGTTTTTCATGCTTGCTTTTCTCAGCCAGAATTACAGATTCAAGGCGCTTTATTGAATATTCCACCAGGGCATCCCGTGGTGTGTCATGATCCTTTGAAATAAGATCCAGGGCGTCAAGGGTCTTTCTGCTCAGCACATATGTTTTCTGAACCCGCTCTATCTTGTTGAACTGCCTTATCCTGACCTCGTCTGCCAATTCATTGAGTGCCGCAATATCCTCCAGAAGATGATCAAACAAAGACTTCTGCTTGATTCCCAGATGCACCGCCACCAGACTCAGCGAGGTAATCGCCCTTCTGGAGAGCTTAAAAGTGGCCCGGACAGATTGTTTGCCTCTTAAATCAAGGCCTGTCGGTCCCGACAAAACGGTTTTGTCTGATGACATACCCCCTCCTTTTACCAGGAGTTCATATTATTAAATATATACATGCAAAAAAATAATATTTTTCAAATAATTCCTGCCTAAAATACATAAAAAAAAATTAATGATCAATCATTTTTATAATTTTTTAAAAATGCCCAATGTTAAGGTTTAAGGGAGCTTTTATTATTAACACTTTTAATCCATATAAATATTTTCTGTAGAAAACATTTGACAAAAGCGCTATTGTATTGTATAAAATGTAATTAGCTTGACAGATTGATAAACAAATCCAGTCTTTTTTGCTGTCTCCAGTGTTAAATACATTGATTTTTCAAGAAAACACCATATCAGCAGAAAAAATTGGATTTTGATCAACTTTTTTCAACACATAGTTATTTGTCAGGCAATTAACCCAAAAATAGGGATTGTTTACTTTGTCTACTATTTTTAGAGATAAAAGGAGGAAAAAATGAACTTTCAGAATTTAAACATAACATTCCCCAAAGTTGACTCAACTGATCAGGGTTCCGGTGAATATTTCTTTTTGGAACAGAACGGTAAAAAAGAAAAGGTAACCTTTCATGAATACGAAAAAATATATTCCATCCCGGGCCTTTATGAAGGGCTTTTCTATGACAAGTTAAAATGCAATTCCCCTGCAACGGTGTGCCAGCTGCTCCAGAAGCAACTCAAGGACCTGGACATCGGTCCCTCGGATCTCAATGTGCTTGATGTGGGTGCAGGGAATGGAATTGTGGGGGAAGAACTTAAAAACATGGGTGCAGAAAGCATTACAGGTCTTGATATTATTGAAGAGGCCGCTGAATCCGCCCTCAGGGACAGACCGGATGTTTACCAGCAGTATCACATTGCCGACCTGACGGATCTTGATAAAACCCAGGAACAATCACTCACCAGCGCAGGCTTTAACTGCCTGACTGTTGTGGCTGCCCTGGGGTTTGACGACATTCCGCCCCATGCCTTTGCTGCCGGGTACAATTTTGTGTCCTCACCAGGTCTTTTTGCCTTTAATATAAAGGAAAATTTCCTGGATGAAAAGGATTCCACAGGATTCTGCAGGCTGATCAACGATATGATCGACGAAGACCTGCTGGAAATCAAGGCCAAAAAACACTATTGTCACCGCATCTGCCAGGACGGTACCCCGCTTCACTACTATGCCGTTGTCGGCGAAAAAAAGGATGATATTCCAGACGATATGCTGATTCAGTTTGAATCATAACAACAGGTGCAGTTTCAGCTCAAAATTATAAGGAACCTTTAGAAAATGAAACCTTTAGATATAGACACACTCAAACCCAGACTCAAGGTCCTGAATAAAAAGCAGGCCTGGGCCATCCACTCTGCAGCGCTGGAAATACTTGAGAAAACCGGCTTTAAAATGGAACATCCCGGGGTTCTTGAAATGCTGATTGATGCCGGCTGCACCGTAAAAAACAAAGACTGGGTATATATGCCCGGGTGGCTGGCCGAAGAAGCTGTTAAATCAGCCCCCAGGCAGATCAATATTTATGATCAGCTGGGAAAAAAGACCATGCCCTTAGTGGATGAAAACTTTTTTTACGGCACAGGTTCCGATACGATCTTTACCCATGATTATGACACCCGGGAAAGACGCAGAACGGTTTTAGAGGACTGCGGAAATTTTGCAAAACTCGTGGATGCCCTTCCCAACATGGATTTTTCCATGTCCATGGGCAATCCCACGGATGTTCCCATAGATAATATTTATGTCCATGTGTTTGCAGAAATGGTGAAAAAAAGCAATAAACCCATTTCCTTTATAGCAGACAGCGGAGAGGACATTAAAAAAATCTATGACATTGCCTGTGCTGTAGCAGGGGGTGAGGATGAATTCCAGAAAAAACCCTTTCTTCTCAATTATTCAGAAGCCATCAGTCCTTTGCGGTATCCGAAAAATGTAATGGAAAAGCTGATTTTCTGTGCTGAAAAAAAGATCCCCATCTGCCTTCCCTCGGGATGCAATGCAGGCGGTGGTGGCCCTGTCACCCTAAGCGGGGCCATTGCCCTGGGGATTGCTGAAAATCTCATTGGACTTGTGATTCATCAGCTGGCAAAAAAAGGGTCCCCCTTTCTTTTTGCTCCCAATGTGAGCGTACTGGATATGAAGCACACAGTGGTTTCGTACGGGTGCACAGAGTGGAGTCTTACCCAGGCAGCCCTTGCAGACATGAGAGATGAGATCTACGATCTTCCCATATGGTCCTTTGCCGGTGCAACAGACTCCAAAATCATTGACGCCCAGGCAGGGGCAGAAGGCATGCTGTCCATTATCACGGCCATGCTGTCCCGCTGCAATGTGATCCATGATGTGGGATATATTGAATCCGGCCACACCTCTTCCCTTGAAATGCTGACCATGGCCGATGAAATGGTAGCCATGGGCCGTTTTTTCACAGAAGGACTGCCGGTAAACGATGCTACCCTTGCCCTGGACATCATTGACAGGGTGGCAACAGGTCCTGACGGGTCCATGTTTTTAACAGACCCCCACACCTTTGAACAATTTAAAACCGCTCATTTTCTACCTGAACTCTTTGACCGGGCCCGTTTCGATTCATGGGAGAAAAACGGGAGCAAAGACCTTTATACCCGATGTAATGAAAAAGTGAGAAGGCTTTTAAAGGATCACCAGGTAATTCCCAAATCAGATGCAGTGTTAAAGGAAATCGACTCCATCCTCAAGGCCAGATCCACGGCCGTTGCGGGATAAAGTCACATTTCAAAAACAGACATATCCCTGAAAATCAGGGTGTGAAAAGAGCACCTCTGACCCAGTGGTCTAAGGTGCTTTTTTTTACCCCAGCAGAACAAGTCCTGCCATAAACCCCAGCGGAACTTCCTCCTCATCGGTATTTTTGGTTATCATACTGATTTTCCAGTTCAGCTTTTTTGTCAATTCAAGAAAATCAACCCCCATCCCGGACATGGAAGGCCGTGCCAGGTCAGGATGACGGCATTTCCCCCTGCCTGAAACCACCCTGCATTGACTGTGTTCAGAACAGAAAAGCTGTTTGCACGATCCTGCGGCAAATCCACAGGAATGCTTTAATCCTTTTGCCCTGGCAAATTGTTCAAGCTCAGCTGCAGTTTCATGTATGAGCCGTGTCACATCATGACGGTCTTCGGACAAAAGAACAGTTGAAGGCACATCAAATCTAAATACCAGGGCGTAATTGAATTTCTTCAAATGGTCCCTGAACCAGTCTGGCCCCTGAACATGGGGCGGACAGCTCATGGACTGATTGTATCCCGGACACAGCGGATCTTTGCAGAAATCAGGGAATTTATTGTCCACAGGAATTTCACCGGGATACATAATCTCTGCATCACTGACCCCCAGGGAAATTGCATGGGAAATGATCTGGTCAATTATTTTTCTGATTTTTATATTTTTGTCTTCCTTTTTCATGCATCTCTCTTTTTCAGGATAATCTTCATTGTATGGGGACCAAAACGGATGATATCCCCTGAATAGATTTTTTTCTGTTTTCTGGTCTCAACCGTTCCATTCACGCAAACCATTTCATTGGCAATGACATGTTTGGCCTCTCCCCCGCTCATCACCAGGTTTTCAAATTTCAATATCCTGCAAAGCGCCACCGGCTCTGTATCAATTTCTATTGTTCTCATTGATTTTCCTTTATTACTCGATCATCACGTTTTTTGAATAGCACCGCCCAGGTGCTTATACTCGATCATCAAGTTTTTTGAAATGCACCGCCCCCAACGGTTGCCTGTCAGGAACGAGAACGACGGAGGACTTTT
>JAWOEJ010000077.1:0-8202 GCA_046482845.1 Desulfobacteraceae bacterium
TACTTGCTGTCAAATATATCCGGATGGGCCGTGATCTCAACCCCCCTGGGCGGATAAAGCACCTGGGGCAGGCCGCCTGTGTGATCGTAATGTCCATGGCTTAAGGCCATCTGGTCGATTTCAGCAAGGTTTATCATTAACGCGTCTGCATTGTTTTTTAAAGTAAGGCCCTGGCCGGTGTCCAGGAGAAATTTTTTATTGTTTTTTTCAATCAGGGCTGAAAACCCGTGTTCGCCTGTAACACCGAACAGGCCTGAAGATCTGTTTTCACATAGAACGGTTATTTTTGTTTCCGCCATAATTTTTCCTCGTATGTTTGTTTGAAGTTATCAATATTTCACCAAGATTTTTAATCGACTTTGCGGTCCTTTGTGTCTTTGCGGCTTTGTGCGAGAATAAAACTAGAATTATAGTTGAATAAGACCGTGCCTTGTTTTTTTGTTTCAAGTTTCTTAAAAAAATTAGTAAAGTGTCCCTGCATTTATCCCTGCATTTATCAAAAAGTCTCTGTATTTAAAAATTAGTAAAGTGTCCCCGTATTTTAATTGTTTAAACGGGTCAGAGCATCGGTCAGCAGTCCCTTGAAACGGTCCAGGGTAATGGGGTAGGGCTGCATGGGGATTCCCATCCAGTCACAATAATCAAGAAAATCCTCTGGTTTTTCCTCCATATATTTATCCATGAAGCCCAGACTGTCAAGGACAATTGCACCGCCGGTGTGTCTTGGAAAATTTTCATTGGCCAGTCCTTTATCCCATCCCTTGAAAACCAGTTTGCGGAATTTTACCCATCCCGGGGTCATAAACCATACAGGTTCACCACCGGCGACTTCATCTGTGATCTGTTTCATCTCGTCATCGCTGGCCAGCATGCCCATGCAGTGGGTCGCATCGATTCGGACCACATTGTCGCCCTGTTCGTTAATAATGGTCTGCATCATCCGTGTGGGATTGTCAGCGTTGACATAGCAGTATTTTCCGCCGTAAACAACAATTACCTTTTCTGCAACAGCTTTTGCCTTTCCAATGAATTTTATCAGCTGGGATTCCAGTTCGTTGATGTCCTGATGAAGTCCCGGGGTTGTAAAAAAAATATGTTCTGTATCCAGGAACCCCTGGTTTGAAAGATAATTCAGTTCTGGCCTTAATGTGCCGCATGAAACAATTGCCGTGCTGCTGAATGATTGATCTGTCATTTTAGTAAACTCCCTTTTTATAATGATTCCTTTAAATAACCGCCATGGCCGCTCCATGATCAACGACCCGGCCACAACAAAGAATGAAATTTGAATCCTGTTCCAGCCCCGATCTTTTAGTTTATCAGTTTCTAACTCTTTTGCAAGACGTTATTCCTGATTTTTCTTTCCATTAGTAAATTCATTTTTTATGCCATGATTTTTTACATATAAAAAGGCAATGTTTAATCTTCCTTTCATTCTTTGTTCTGCCCTCCAGGGTTTGGCCGGGTATGGAACCGCTGCTGTCTATCTGGAAATATAAATTCAGGCGGGATACCACTACAGGCAGCGAACGGTATTCTTCTTGACAATTTTTAGCGGTAATGCTACTGAAATCAAGCCTGATCCCCCATATTCCCTGAATAAGGATAATCTGCTTAGGTGTAAAGGAATTTAAATGAAAATTCTTATCTGCGGTGCAGGACGTATTACTGATGAGTTGCTGAAAAGGGTCGGTTCCACCTGGGAGATTACCCTGATTGAAAAAAAATCAGCCAAAATTGCCCCTTTCTCCACCCGGTTTCCCAGTATCGTAAGGGTCATGAACGAAGATGCTTCCAGCCCGGTGGTCCTTGAAAAGGCAGGACTTAAAAATCAGGACTGCGTTCTGGCAATGACAAACGACGACAAGGTCAATCTGGCAGTTGTTGGTTTTGCTGAAAAGGAAAATATTAAAAATATTTTAGCGGTTGTCCGTGATCCGGCAAAGATCCCGGATTTTCATAAAATAAAGGTTAAGACCATTTCCATGTCGTCTGATATTGCCCACAGGGTCTATAAGTTTTTAAAGGACCCCCGGGTCAGAATCAGTGAATTTGGCGAGGGCCATGCTGAACTTGTGGAACTGACCGCTGAAAGGCAGTCTCTTGAAAATCTCCAGTATATGGCAAAAAGCCGGGATGATCACTGGCGCATGGCAGGCGTTATCCGCAGCAACAGGCTTGAATTCCCGGATCAGATAAATGAGATCAGAAAAGGAGACAGGCTTTTATTCCTTGGAGAGCCCGGTCTTTACAATATCATGTCAAATCGTCTGGCCCAGGAAGATCCCCATTTTCCCAGATCCTATGGTCAGCAGATGATTCTTGGAATCGGAGATGATGAGGGCCTTGATGTGACAGAACTGCTCAATGAGGCGTTTTATCTGGCCAGGGGAACCCATATAGAACAAATCCGGGTGGTATGTTCCAGGGAATCTGAAGAAATTAACCAGGTTTTGTCCCGCTGGTCGGAAAGTCTTCAAATTGATATTAATGAACAGGACATTGCCCTTCACAAAAGCATTGTTGCCGATGCCGGCGGCAATGATGCCGGTATTGCCGTTCTTGGCTATACCCGAAAATTGTCCGGGCATTTTTTCAGCCGTCCGTATATGAAAATTGCCGGAAATCTGCCATGCCCCCTTCTTGTTTCCAAATTTTCAGATCCCTACGAGCGGATACTGGTTCCTTTTAACGGATCGCTTTCTGGACAGCGGGCCGTTGAAATCGCCCTTGATCTGGCCCGCCAGCTTGATGCAGAAGTGAGTGTGGTCGTGGTTGTTGAGCCTTCATATCTCCATGGTTCAGATTCTGCCAGCGGGCAGTGGGAAAATCAACTGCTCAGCCAGATCCGGGAGCTGTCCCGCATATATAAAATAAAGGTGGAAGAACATGTCAGACACGGCAATCCTGTTAAGGAGATTCTGACCATGGCAGAGGATTATCAATTGCTGGTGATAAGCAGCGATGCGTATAAATCCGGATTTTTTTCAATAAGCGTACCTGGAATGCTGGTAAACAGATCACCTGTTTCGCTGCTGCTTGTTTCCTGAAAAAGGGGGAGTATGGTTATCCATTCAGCATGGGGACTGGTACTGGTTTCTCTGGGAGCGGCCTTTCTTCCAAGTGTTGGCAGATGGGTCAGGCTGCCGTCCATCGTACTTGAAATTTTTTTTGGAATCTTGATTGGAAAGAGTTGTCTCAATCTGCAGTTTGGCGGAGACTGGATCACCTTTCTTGCCCATCTGGGATTCTTGATCCTTATGTTTCATGCAGGCATGGAAATTAATTTCAAGATGCTGAAAAATCAGAGTGCCGGTATGTTCGCAATTCAGGCCGCAGTATTTGCGGCCACATTAATCCTGTCCATTGGCGGGGCAGCTCTTATGGGCCAGGGGTTATATCTGGGCCTGGTTCTGTCGACAACTTCCCTGGGTCTTGTTGTTCCCATTCTTAAGGAAACAAAGATCATTCAGTCCGCCATGGGACAGATGGCGCTGATTGCATGTACACTGGCGGATTTTTTAACCCTGTTTGCCATTACCTTTTTCCTTTTATGGCACCAGAACGGTTTTGGCTGGGAGTTTTTAAAGCCCCTGCCGTTTTTTCTGGGCTTTGGTGTTATTTTAAAAATTGTTCAGTTCCTGGCCTGGTGGTATCCTGAAAAAACAGGCCGTCTTTTGGCTGATCATGATTCCCAGGAACTGGGTGTGCGATTTTCCCTTGCGCTGATGTTTTTGTTTGTGGCTTTGTCTGAACTTGTTCATCTTGAGCCGGTGCTCGGGGCATTTCTCGGCGGCGCAATGCTGTCCATTGTGTTTCAGGAAAAAACCCAGCTGGAGCTTAAGTTTTCAGCTTTTGGATACGGGTTTCTGGTGCCGATTTTTTTTATCAATATTGGTATGAATTTTGATATAGCCAATGTGCTCTCTGTTCATCAGCTTTTATTTACAGGCAAACTTTTTGTTTTTGCCGTGGCTGTTAAAGTACTTCCGGCCATGATTTTTGTACTGGCCGGACTGTCGTTTTTTAAAGCCTTCACCCTTGGTATGCTCATGACTTCCCGGTTAAGCCTGATTCTTGTGGCGGCAACCCTGGGTCTGGAATTCGGCCTGATTACAGAGACATTTAAGGACGCGATCATACTGCTTGTGGTGGTTACCTGTATTTCCGGGCCGGGGCTTTTCAAGCTGCTGTCAGGTGTTGCTGAAAAGAGCGGATCTGCCCGGTCACGGATTGAACGCAAAAAACTGGATGTGGGCTGGATGAGGGAAGAAAAATAGCTTTTTATAACACCCATGATGCACAGCATCAAAACGAAAAAAGACAATAGCTTTTTCTTGCCGCAACCCTAAAATGAAAAGGTAAGGGCCAGAGATCCCAGCACATGTCCCTTTGACTGGCGATTAAACTGCTTTGTCCTGAAAACGTGGCGGTAGGTCAGCTTGGTCATCTTATAGCTTACGGCCACACCTGTGGAAAATTCTGCTACAAAAGGTTTTTTATCCACACTGTGACTGCTTTTAAAAGCGCTGCCGTCCAGAAAGATATTATGCAGCACAGCTTCACCCCGGACGCCGGCAAACCAGTGCAGACCAAAGGCAGGCGTTTGGGGATACCCGTATATGGGAACCGGGGCACTGATCCCAGCACCTGGACGGATCACATCAGATCCAAAATCCATGGGGATATTGTATCCCAGACGCACTTCAACCCCTGTATCCGCTGATGTTCTGACATTGCCCAGGGTCACTCCTGTGTGGGTGAGCAGGTCTAAGCACAGTATCCTGGTGAGCGGTTCCCGAAGGGTGCGCCATTTGCGCTGCCAGGAAAATCCAAGGGCCGGTTCATTCTCCAGCTGGTTGTCCCACCCCTGGGCTTTATCAATTCCCCTGAGATCGTGAACACTATTCTGGACCTGTTTTGCAAGGGCAGCAGGGCCCACCACCCCCAGGGTAATTTCAATGGTATCAAGTTTGGTGGGGGTTTTGCTGTGCAGGGCGATTCCACCATACAGATACCCGGCATAGGGCCGGTCATCAGGCTGCAGTTTTGCGACCTGAATATCTTCGGGGGTATAGATCTGATGCCCGAACAGCAGCCCGATATTGTGGGTGCTGTCTGGAACATGGGCAAAGGGCACTGACCTGATCACAGGCATGATCCATCCGGGCAGGCGGACATCATCTCTGTACTGCTTCAGGTCTCTGGACAGCCAGGTCATCTGCAAAGCATTGGTATAATACCTGTCTGTATTGCCGAAAAGATCATTTTCATAAAAAATTTGAAAGGTCTGCAGTTCTGCAGACGCTTTTCCTCCGGCCAGAGAGGAGAGTAAAAGAATCACCATGGCCCCACGCAGTATGTTGTAAACGCCTTTCATTGCAGACTCCTTTTTTTGTTTGACAGCATATTAAATCAAAACCTGTGTTCCGGTCAAATTTTTGTACATGATCTTGAAAGTTTTTTAATAACCCGGTATAAAAATTGAGCGATTTCTTATCGGCTTACTTTTATTGGAACTTATAAAGAGTATGACAAAATTGATGCGGAGGTAATCTAAATGATTGGCCGCCTTCTAAAAAATGAAAAAGATCATAATGAAGCTCTGGAACGTATTGAGCAACTCATGGACGACGAACCCTGAACCGCGGAAAGGGATAAGCTGGAACTGCTAACAGCGCTTGTGGAAATGTATGAGGAAGAGTTTTTCCCATTAACATGCCTGATCCTGTTGATGCTATAAAATTGCGGATGGAACAGCTGGGATTGTCTCAAAAGGACATGAATCCTTTTTTAGGCAATAAAAGCAAGGGTTCAGAAGTCCTGAACAGGAAAAGACCTCTTACCTTTAGTCAGATAACGGAATTTGAGAATCTGAGTAATCATAAATCAATTCAGGGATAGTGTTGGAACAGGCGGGTTTGGGTGGATCATGGTTACGGGGGGCCCAAAGTCCAGGATGACACAAAATTTTTTCGATAAGATCAAGGTCTTCGATAAAATTGATAATTTTCATAGGACCCTGGCATTTTGGACATACAATGTGACGTCATGGAATCGAAGTTTGCCAACACTCATTCCTGGGATTCTGAGCTGTGGATGAAATCGCTTAGCAAATATAGGTGAACTCTAAAATTCCTGTGGCCATTTCATGGAGGTGTGCATGACTCGTAAGGCGTACCCTCCAGTCTTGATAAAATTTTGCCACATGATTTTTCCCCTTAATAATAATGATCGGTAATATTCACCTGCCATATGCAATTCTATGGACCTGTTTGCCATATGCTTTTTTGCCAACGGAAAGACAATGGGTACAATTATGTATTTTGTGCATACAGATCCTGTATTGAGACAATATTACGCAATCCAGACAGCTTTGAAACAGTGTCACATGGGCAAAATGATACGCCGTATCTGTATCGCGGTAACCGGCCTTACCCGGTGTGCCGCAATGATATGCATGTTTTGACAGGTAAAAGTACAGCAATTTCCCGATGGAAATTTTGGGGTTTCCATTTAGAATAAGTTTAAGAAGCGTGGCAGCTTTTATATCTGGTTGTCATCTGAATCCGGACCAGCAAAAATTTGGTTATTGCTGAATCCAAACAATATGAAATCTGGAGGAACTATGCAGAGCTTTTTGAAAAACATGATAATCATTTTGATGCTTGCTTCACTGAGTTTTCTGACGGTCAGCTGCAACACAATGCAGGGGGCGGGTGAAGATGTGGAATCCGCTGGTGAAGCAATCCAAGATGCAGCCGATTGAACCATCTTTGATCTGAAATAGAAGAAAAAAGCAAATGGATGAAAGAAATGCGATTTCCTGTAGGATCTTGCTTTTCTTGATGCAGACTATACCAGACTATCAATCAAGATGTCAAATGCTAAAACTGTCTTCTCTCCCCTGCCAGATACAACATTTTGTATCTGGCAGGGGAGAGAAGACTGGGATGCAGGTTATGGTTATCTGGAAATATAAGGTAAGGGTAAAAAAGATAATTTTTTGGGAAAAATCATGCAAAAACATGAAAAAAGAACGAATTTAGGCTGATTTTAAGCATACTTCACCAAAAACCCCGCTAACCGCTTCATAACTTTTCTGGATTAAACGCGCCCAGTTCTGCCTGACTTCTTTGGAAGAGATGTTGTGGCATGGAAGCCAGTCCGTTTCAAGCAGACCCGTTTTCTGTTCTTTGACTTTTAATGAGACACCAAAGAAAGCAAAGCAGCCGGATATCCGGCACCGGCCGCCCTCCTGATGTATCACCTCAAACTGTGCATTCTTTCATGGTCTGGGCGATTTCTTTATAAACATCGGTAAATCGCAGCATGCCGATGAATTCGTTTTTTTCCATTACAAAAAGGGTGTCGTGCCGGTTGATCACAAACAGATGAAAGCATTTGGTAAGGCTGTCCTCCAGATTGACAGACTGGCCGTCATTGGGAATGTTCACAAAATTTTTGACATGGATATCCCCGGCTTTGCCGCACAGATCCTTGAACGGGCTTTCCCACAGGTTATAGTCTTCTCGCATGCCGTTCCAGATATACTTGAGCCCGAATTTTTCCAGGGTTTTTTCCACATTCACTTCATTGTATTTTTTTCCAGCCCCTTGAACAGATCGATGGGGGAAATTTTTCCGATAATCTGTTTTTTCTCATTTTCCACCAGCATGATCCGCTGGGCACTTTTCCCGGACAAAAAGTCTTCCTGGGCCGTTTCCAGGGCAAAAAGGGCATCAAATAACGATGCGGTGTCCGCAATTTTCGGAAATTGATCTGTCGGCACCATCAGGTCACGGACCTTCATTTTTTCCATATCCTTATGTCTCCTGTTTCTGGTCTTTCCCGATACTGCTTTGACACAAATCGCAGCAGTATGCCGTGGAAGGTGTTTTTTCTGGATATCAATTTTACAGATATAGAATAGGAAACGCATCTGAAAGTCAATGAGTTTTGAAATTTCCCGCTCAAAAACATCCGGCGGAACCGCTGACTTATTTGTGGATCTATGGTAAAAACCATGAGACAATTAATTTTTGTTACCTGATGCCAAGCAATGGAGACCTTCATGAAAGATACCCGACTGTCCATCACTGAAAAACCGGTTGTCCTATAGGAACTTGCTTTTCTTGATACAGACTATACCAAATTATAAATCAAGATGTCAAATGCTAAAACTGTCTTCTTTCCCCTGCC
>JAWOEJ010000285.1:0-19502 GCA_046482845.1 Desulfobacteraceae bacterium
TTTAGTTCTGAATATTCTCCGCAGGCAGAGGGCAGAGGAAGAACTTCGCAAGAGTGAAGAAAAGTTCCGTAACAGTTTTTATCATCATTCTGCGGTTAAACTGATGTTTGATCCGGCAGATGGCAGGATAGTCGAGGCCAACACTGCAGCAGAGAATTTTTATGGATGGTCCCTGGCTGAAATAAGGACAATGAGAATTCAGGATATCAATATCCTTTCTGAAGATCAGGTGACAAAGGAAATGGAAAATGCCATGACCCGGAGGCAAAACAAATTTGAATTCTGCCATAGACTGGCTGACGGTACCATCCGGGACGTGGAGGTTTACAGCTCCGGGATTGAATTCAAGGGAAGGGGGGTGCTGCTGTCCATCATCCATGACGTTACAGAGCGGAGAAAAGCGGAAAAGGCCCTTAAGGAAAGTGAAAAAAGATTTCGCAATATTTTCAACCTTTCGCCCCAGCCCATTGCACTTACAGAGGTCAAAACAGGAAAAATAATTGCCTGCAACAAAAAGCTCGGAGAATGGACCGGATATCGTTTGGAGGAGTTTTATGGAAAAACCACAACTGAGATCGGACTTTACAGTGAAGAACAGCGGCGTGTCTTTTTAAGGGAACTGGAAACCCACGGCCAGGTAGATGGACTGGAGATGACCTTTAAGGCCAGAGACGGGTCAGCCCTTATTGGCCTGATGTTTGCCAGTATGCTGAAACTGGACGAAAAAGATCTGATTCTGACCATACTTAACGATATTACCGGCCAAAAGGAAATTGAAAACAGACTGCAGCAGTCCCAGAAACTTGAAGCCATCGGCAGTCTTGCCGGCGGCATTGCCCATGACTTCAATAATCTGCTTTTTCCCATAATTGCTTATTCAGAACTTATGCTGGAGGATTTTTCCCGGAACAGCCAGGAATACAAAAATATAAAGGAGATCTACAATGCCGGTAAAAGAGGCGGAGAACTTGTAAAACAGATCCTTGCCTTCAGCCGTCAGTCAGATCAGCAGCTGCTGCCGGTTCATGTTCAGCATATTTTAAAGGAAATACTGAAACTTGGCAGACGAACCATTCCGGTTGATATTGAAATTGTTGAGGATATCCAGAAAGACTGCGGGCCTGTTATGGCAGACCCAACTCAGATCCATCAGATAGCCATGAATCTTGTCACCAATGCCTATCATGCCGTGGAATCAAAGAGCGGGAAGATATCTGTGCAGCTCAGGGAAGTTCTTGTTGATGATGCTGACAAAGGGGGTAATTCCCTTGAGCCCGGGAAATACGCAGTTTTAAAAGTATCAGATACAGGAGCCGGTATTGAACAGGGGGTCATCAATAAAATTTTTGATCCCTATTTCACTACCAAGGAAAAGGGAAAGGGGACAGGTTTAGGGCTTTCAACCGTATACGGGATCGTAAAAAAATACAATGGGGAAGTTACGGTGTCAAGTGAACTGGGGCAGGGGTCAGTGTTCAGTGTTTTTCTGCCACTGGCGGAAAAATCAATGACATATGCACCCAAAAAAGAGGCCCTTATGCTGCCACGGGGTACGGAAAATATCCTTCTGGTGGATGATGAACCGCCTGTTGCTCATCTTGAACGACAGATGCTTGAACGCCTCAATTACAAGGTCACCATACAGACAGGCAGTGTAGAAGCCCTGGCTGTTTTGACGGCTGATCCCTTTGCCTTTGATCTGATCATCACTGATATGAATATGCCGAATTTAACAGGAGATCAGCTGACCAGAAAAGTTTTAGAGATCAGGCCGGATATCCCTGTCATTATCTGTACCGGCTTTAGTGAGCGGATGAATAAGGAAAAAGCAGAAATAATCGGAATAAAAGGCTTTTTGTTAAAGCCGGTGGTTATCCAGGATATGGCAGAGATGGTACGTAATGTTCTGGACGCTTCAAAGAATATAAAGGCATAGAGAGCTTTGTCTGTGCTGAGGTTTTTTTGTTTTCCTTGACAAAGATTGTATTCTTCCTATAATTAAATATTTTTTAGTGTGGTTTTATTTGATGATCAAATCTTTATGAAAGGAACTTGATCATCAAATATCTGTTTGCCTGTGACAGAAAGGGCATGGGTCTTGGTTTTCAATTGATTTTTAGGAGGTATTGAAATGAAAAAAGTGTGTGTTTTATTGCTGGTTTTTCTGTTTGCTGCAGCTGGATTTGCAGTTGCGGGCGATGGAGAAATGCTGAGAAACAATGAAAAAAAAGCCTGGGAAAAGGCAACCAGTGTTTACCCGGCAGAGCGTCAATTAAACACGGAGCAGTTCAAAAAATTGTATGACAGGGTAATGGCCGGCCAGGAAGATGCCTATCTGGTTGACCTTCGCACCCATCCCGAGTTTTATGCCGGACATATTGCCGGTACAGACCATATTCATGCCGGCCACATGTACACCTTTCCCAAAAAAATAGAGAAGAAGGATGCCAAGATTGTCCTGTGGTGCAGAACAAAAAAACGCGGGGCCTATGTTGGAGAAAGACTGGTTCAACTTGGGTATACCAATGTGTGGTGGTACAAGGAGGGCATTGTGGGCTGGATAAATGCCGGGTATCCCCTGTGTAATCAGTTTATGGGGCTGTTTAAGGTAACAGAATACCACAAGTACTTTACGGGAGAGTATAAAGAAGGTAAGAAAAAAGGCCAGGAAAAAGACCCCTTCCGCATCCGTGAATTTCATCCGTATTAAACACAAAGGTGATTTAAACAAACTAAAATCTTCCAGAATAAGACTTGGGATTTTAAGTTGTATTCAAGGCGCGTTACTGGGAGCATATTGAATGCCCAGTGACGCACCAAAGAAGACGGCTTAAAAGACAAGACATATGGGCGGTTTTATTATGATCAGGAGCCTAAAACATTTCCCCTTGATGATCCCGTTTTTTTGTCCGATTTCTGGTGGTACCCTGCAGGTATTCAAAATTGAATAATCGAGTTTCTGGATTATGGTTTGAGTTTTAAACGTTTCTAACCGGACGATGACAGATCAATGTCCACGATTTTTTGTTTTAAATACGGTTTGGTTTTATAACTGGTAATGCTCATGATTTTACGGGTCAGCTTTCCAATACGTGTTATACCGGACTGAATGGATTCAGCATATCTGAATTTTTTCTCTGTTTCATCCATGTCCATCATAAGCAGATCCAGATAGCCTGAAACCGTCTGCAGGGGCTGGTTCAGCTCGTGGCAGACAGCACCGGCCATTTCCAGCACACCCTCAAGTTTTTCCCTTTCCAGCATTTTATTCTGGAAATCGATCATCCGCCGTCCCACATTTATCCGGGCCTGGAGTTCGGCGCGGTTATAAGGTTTTGCGACGTAGTCATCCGCGCCGGCCTCAAGACCCTGTATCAGATCTTCTGGATGGTTTCTGGATGTGAGCAGTATCAGGTAAAGCGGGGTATTGAGATTCAGCCTGCGGAGTTTACGGCAAAGGGTTTGACCATTCATTCCCGGCATTTCCCAGTCCAGTACGGCCATCTGCGGGGCATTTTTTTCCTGGAGCGCTTCATAGGCCTCAATACCGTTTGTCGTACCCATTACAGTGTATCCTGATTTGGTCAGGATAGATTCCAGCATGGTTCTGCTGGTAAAATCATCTTCGGCTATCAATATTTTCATGGCAGTTTTTTTCAACTTTAAAAGATAAAATCAGTGACTGATAAAATTTGATTATCACGTTTTAGCGTCAGATTTCTGGAAAACATGGTCAGGTAAAAAAACTTATCAACGGATAAACTATATTAGTGTTTGAACGAAAACGCACCCATCTGCTGCGTTGCTGCAAAAGTTTGAAATCCTCATGTACCTGAGTACACTCCGGTTTCAAACTTTTTTGCGCCTTGCAGCTGGGCACGTTTTCGCCCAAACACGGGGTTTTCGTTCAACACTATATTAAATTAGAATATTTTTTTCAACACATAATTATTAAAGCCCGGTCTGTTGTTTTATATTTTCTGTTTTTTCAAGGGGGTGGACATAAATATTATTTTTCTTGACAATACAGCGTTTTCTACTCTAATTTTAAGAGTATATTTAATCGTTGATCTGCCTTTGCGTGGCATTGGTCAGCTTTTTTGAGCCGCTTTTCATGCCGCCTGAGGGTTTAAAGCAGGCAGCTCACAGACAGGGGTATAATAATGTCAGAAAAGACTGAACACTTAAAGGCCAGGGCAATGCTGAGGCGGTTGAAAGAGTTGAAAACGCTTCCTGGTGTAGCTGCCCGCCTGACCCGTATGATAGCAGATGAAAACACCACTGTCCTTGATTTTGAAAAAGTGATTAAACATGATCCAACCCTGGTCTTGCGGCTGCTTCGTCTGGTAAACAGTCCGTTTTACGGGTTGAGGGTAAAAGTGAAGAGTATTTCTGAAGCTGTATCGTATCTGGGGATTGACAATTTAAGAAACCTTATTGTTGTGGATGCCCTGAAGCATCTTTTTTCACAGGACAATCATCAGAAAGTGTTTTCCCAGACAAGGCTCTGGATGCACAGTGTGGCCGTTGCCATTTGCAGCCAGATGATAATGGAGCGAATGTTTGGTACTAAAGGGGAAGATGCGTTTTTATGCGGTATTCTTCATGATATAGGAATTATTGTTGAGTCTCAGGTGGCTTCACAGGATCTTTCCAAAGCCTGTTCCGTATATTACAGCCGCTGTCATGGTGATTCCCTGCCGGATTTGGAAAACAATCAGGACCGGGGAAACAGTCAGGACACCGATGAAAATGACCTTTATGTTCCCCAGGGAGAAGAACACAATATCACATGGTATGAAAAATATTTCTTTGGAACCGATCACACTGCAATTGGAGATATTCTGATCAGTGAGTGGCAGCTGCCCCAGCCGGTTCAATCAGGGATCAGACAGCACCATGACCTTTTCAAGGATGTGGATATTAAAAGTATGCCCGCGGTTATTCAGGTGTCGGACTACATGGCATCAAGGCTTAATTTTAACATTTTAACCGGAATGGAAGGTCGGCTGTCTCCTCCATTGATTCAGCATATCCGGGAAAATCTCAGGGACTACAAACTTCTGGCTGATGATCTTCCCCATGAAATTAACAGAGCAGAGGATCTTTATTCCCTGGACAGGAGGTAAAATCTTGTTTGAAACCTCAGATGATTTTTTTTCAGGATTTGAAGATCCCGGCAAAAGAAATACCTGTTTTTTAAATCTTCTTGAAACCCATCTGCCCGGTGCAGGCTTTTGCATTGTTATGGATGAGTCAGACTCAGCAGCTTCCCGGTCTTCAGTAAAACAAGAAGAACAGCCTGGTGAAACAATCTCTGGTTCTTTTACCTTAAAGGATACAGATGAGAAATCTTATAAACTCACCTTAAAAAAAATTAAGGGCAGCCTGGTCTACTCCCTGCCGAAAGAGTTTGACTCTGCTGGTATGCATGCTATTGTAAAGAGGACAATTCTTTTATGCGAGCAGGTTGTCTGTCAAAAAGAACAGACAGATGAGCTTAAGGACATGCTGGATCTTCAAAAAAAACAGCTGGACCGGAAGGTTTCTGTGTTCAGGAACAAATATGAAACCCTGTTGATGGAAAATTATCAGCGCAATCATGATTACACCACAAAGCTCAACACTGAAATTGAAAAAAGGACCGGTGCCCTGAAAAAAGCCAACAGGGAACTTATTGCAGCAAGGGAAAAAGCAGAATCAGCCAATATTGCCAAGAGCGAATTTATTGCCAATATGAGCCATGAAATCAGAACGCCCATGAACGGCATAATTGGGACAGCTGGACTGCTGATGAACACAGACCTGGACAGCGAGCAGAAAAAGTATGCTGATATCCTTCATACAAGCGGCAGATCCTTGCTGCATCTGATTGACGATATCCTTGATTTTTCAAAGATAGAAGCCAATAAGCTTGTGTTTGAACATCTGGATTTTGATCTGAAAATTCTTTTGCAGGATATTGAGTCGGCAATGACAGCACAGGCCCGTGAAAAGGGGCTTATTTTTTCCTGCTCCATGGCTTCAGACTGTCCTGCACGGCTGACGGGTGATCCTGAACGGCTTAAGCAGGTTTTAATTAATCTTGCAGGCAATGCTGTTAAATTTACAGAATCAGGGGAAGTTGCCGTTCATGCGGCAGTGAAGAATGAAACAGCCAAAGGGGATATGCTGTATTTTTCCGTCCGTGATACCGGTATGGGCATCCCAAAAGACAAGCATGTCATTCTTTTTGATAAATTCAGTCAGCTGGATTCAACAACCACCCGGCAGTTCGGGGGGTCAGGGCTGGGACTGGCCATTTCAAAGAAGCTGGTTGAAATGATGGGCGGAGAAATAGGCGTAGAAAGCCTGCCTGGGCAGGGATCGCTTTTCTGGTTTACCGCTTTTTTTGAAAAGCAGCTCAAAGGATCAGAAGAAAAGCATGCTGCAGATTCTGTTTTGACAATTGAAGAAGCTAGAGCGCTTTTTGCCGGTCGAAGGGCAAGGATACTGCTGGCTGAAGATAATGTGATAAACCAGCAGGTGGCTTTGGGTATTCTGAATAATTTCGGACTTGCAGCAGATGTTGCGGCGGATGGTAAACAGGTGCTCAAGGCCATGGAAACAAAATCCTATGATCTGGTGCTTATGGATGTGCAGATGCCGGAAATGGACGGATTGCAGGCAATTCGGCATATCCGCAGCAACGCATCACAAGTGCGCAGCCGTGATATTCCTGTTATTGCAATGACAGCCCACGCCATGGCCGGTTACAGGGAAAAATGCCTGAACGCTGGTATGAATGATTATATTTCCAAGCCGATTATGCCCCGGACTTTAGCGAGGATTCTGGACAAATGGCTGCCAACAGGTGAAAAGGACGACAACAAGGGAGTGCCCGTTTTTGACAGAAAAGGCATGCTTGATCGTCTTATGGGAGATGAAGACCTTGTTGATAATATTGTTCAGGGGTTTATTCAGGATATTCCCCGTCAGATTGAGACGCTTTCGCAGTTTCTTGAAAAAAAAGATATTCAGGGCGCTCAGCGCCAGGCCCACTCTATAAAGGGCGCTGCTGCCAATGTAGGGGGAGAGGCCCTGAAAGCGCTGGCCCTTGATATGGAAGAAGCCGGGAAAAAGGGACATCTTGATGGTATATTAAAACGCATGGATGGGCTGCAGAGTGAATTTCACCGGCTGCAGCAGGAAATGGAAAAAAATTTAGGAGACTTTGCCCCAAATGATTGAGGAAAAAATTGAAACCGCTGTTTGTGACGCAGACCGGTTAAAACAGGAAATTTATGACAACATAAGGTTCAACATGGGGCTGGATCCCGAGGAAATGAATCGATACACCTGTTTTATGGGACTGGCCTTTAGTGTGAAAAACAGATTGATCAATCAATGGATTGAAACCCAGAAGGCCTGCCGGGAAAATTTATCAAAAAAGGTGTTTTACCTTTCCCTGGAATTTCTGCCCGGCCGGTTTTTAAAAAATTATCTGATTTCCCTGGGTATGGAAGATCTTGCCCGGGATGTTCTCTCGGATTTAGGGTTTGATCTGAATGCAGTGGAAGAGGAGGAATGGGATGCTGGCCTTGGCAATGGCGGTCTTGGTCGTCTGGCTTCCTGCTATATGGATTCCATTGCCAGGTTGAGACTGCCCGGGTACGGGTACGGCATCAGGTATGATTATGGTATTTTTTACCAGGTGTTAAAGGATGGTTATCAAAAGGAAAAACATGATAACTGGATGCGCCGGGGAAATCCCTGGGAAATCCTCAGGTTTGAAAAAATTTACCGCATACGGTTCTACGGCAGAACAGAGTCCTATACTGATATTCACGGGAATTTACGGTACCGCCTGGTGGACACCAGTGATGTCATGGCCATTGCCTGTGATATTCTGGTTCCCGGTATCAGGGATGAATTTGTAACCCATATGCGCCTCTGGACGGCCACATCCAGCCGGAAATTTGATCTGGACTATTTCAACCGGGGAGACTATATCGGGGCTGTAGAGCAGAAGGTGTTAAGCGAATCCATCTCCAAGGTGCTTTATCCCAGTGATGAAACAGAAAAAGGAAAGGAGCTCAGGCTCAAGCAGCAGTATTTTTTTGTTTCTGCCACTCTCCAGGATATTACCGGAATGTATTTAAGGGATCATCAGTCTTTTGAAGGCTTTTCCGACTGGGCTGTGATTCATCTCAATGATACCCATCCTTCCATTGCCATTCCTGAGCTTATGCGGATTTTCATGGATGAGCATGGTCTGACCTGGGATACGGCCTGGGCCATCTGTGAAAAAACCTTTGCCTATACCAACCATACCGTGCTTCCCGAAGCTTTGGAAACATGGTCTCTTGATCTTATAAGCCGTCTGCTTCCAAGGCATATGGATATTATTTATGAAATAAACCAGCGGTTTCTGGACCGGTTGAAGCGGGATTTTCCCGATGAACCCGGTCTGCTGGAGCGGCTTTCCATTATCCAGGAAGGAGATCTGAAACGGGTCAGAATGGCCCATCTGTCCATTGCAGGCAGTTATTCGGTGAACGGTGTGGCTGCCCTGCATTCCCGTATTATTAAAACACATCTGTTTAAAGATTTTGACAGGATTTTTCCCGGCAGGATAAAAAATGTCACCAATGGGATCACCCCCCGAAGATGGCTGTATCAATCTAATCCCGGGTTGTCCGGTCTGATTACATCAGTGATCGGCCCGGACTGGATAGTGGATCTGAGACGATTAAAGGAACTTGCCCCCTTTGCCAGGGACAGAGACTTTCAAGATAGATGGCGGGCGGTTAAAATGGAAAACAAAAAGCGCCTGGCCAGATATACGTTGAGAAAAACCGGTATGGGGGTGAATCCAAACACCCTTTTTGATGTCCATGCCAAGCGCATGCATGAATACAAGCGGCAGCTGCTTAATATTTTCCACGTTATCTGGCTGTACAACAGAATCCGGGAGAACAAGACTGACTGTTCCCTGAGCCGTACCTTCTTTTTTGCCGGAAAAGCAGCGCCGTCCTATTTCCAGGCAAAACTTATCATAAAACTTATCACCTCTGTTGGGCTGACTGTCCGCAATGATCCTTTGTGCAGGGGGAAGCTCAGCGTAAATTTTCTTCCCAATTATTGTATTTCCCAGGCTGAAAAACTCATACCGGCAGCTGATGTTTCCGAACAGATTTCAACAGCCGGTCTGGAAGCCTCTGGAACCGGCAATATGAAATTCGCTTTGAACGGGGCATTGACATTAGGAACCCTGGATGGCGCTAATGTTGAAATTCAGGAGGAGGTGGGCAGGGACAATATTTTTATTTTCGGTTTGAATTCGGATGAGGTGGTACAGAAAAAACAGGAAGGCTATCATCCTGAAAAATACTATGAAGAAAACGATTCGTTAAAACAGATTGTTGATATGATTGATTCTGGATTTTTTTCTCCGGACCAGCCTGATCTGTTTAAACCCATTGTTCAGTCTCTTCTGGAATATGGTGATAACTATTTTGTTCTTGCGGACTTTGACAGTTATGCACAAATCCAGCAAAAGGTTGCCAGGGTGTATCAGGATCAGGAAAAATGGACAGAAATGTCCATTCTGAATACAGCCGGTATGGGGAAATTTTCAAGTGACAGGGCTGTAAGGGAATATGCCAGAGATATTTGGAATCTTTACCGCCTTCCTGACTGAAGTGAATGGGAAAAGGAGGAGACATGACTGAAAAAAAAACCAGCGACAACCTTAATCCAGTAACCTTTGCAAGACTTCCGGTTTTTGATGCTGAAAAAAAACTCTGGGGCTATGAATTGATGTTTATGTCTTCCATTGCCGGATCATTTGCAGATTCTGAATCAGATCACAGGCTTTCTGCCGATACCATGGCAGGAACAGCCCTGGCCCTTGATCATGTAATGGATCAGAATAAAAAGGTGATGGTGAATTTTTCCATGGAAGATATTTCAAATGACCTGCCCTATGCCCTTCCGCCAGGGCGGACCATTATAAAGATTTCAAATATGGAAACACTTTCAAATTCAGACATTGAGCGGCTGGCAGGGCTGCAGAAAGACGGGTACAGGATTGCTGCTTCCTTCACCGGTGCCGCAAACAGTGATGTTTTTAAAAAAGCCGATATTATCTGTCTGAATATTGAAAACCGCGTGCTGCCTGAGATGATAGATGCCTGTAAAATGGCGCAATCCTGCGGGGCTGACATCCTTGCCGATCACGTGGACAATCAGATCCGGTTCCATATCTGCTCGAATGCCGGTTTTTCATTGTTTCAGGGATCTTTTTTCAAAAAGCCTGAGATTGTCCCTGTAAAAAAGGTTATGACCGGCGCTGTGTCGAGGTTTAAGCTGGTTGGGGCAATGGAAAAGACGGATCCTGATTTTTCAGAGCTTGCCGCCATTATACAGGCAGATGTGACTATCAGTTTCCGCCTGCTGTCCTATTTGAATTCAGCCTCTTTTGGGTTTCGCAGAAAAATTGTGTCAATCAAGGATGCCATTACCCTGCTGGGATGGCAGAATTTAAAAAACTGGTTGAGGGTTGTACTGCTTCTGGAAACTGCAGAGAACATGAATGCGCTGGAGCTGATCCATGCTTCCGCCCAGAGTGGAAAATTTCTCGAGCAGGTGGGGCTTGCCCATGATTTCTGGGGGTTTGATTCTGATTCTCTGTTTCTGCTTGGCATGTTTTCCCTGCTTGATGCGTTGATGAACCAGCCCATGACGGAGATTGTCAAACACCTGCCACTGGCTGACAAGCTGAAAGGGGCGCTGTGCATGGAAGACAACAATGAATACGTCCCGCTTTTAAAACTTGCCAGGTATATTGAAGAAGCTGATTTTGAAAAAAGCGAGGCCCTGATCAACCAACTGGGGCTTGATGCAGAAAAAGTCAGCGACGCCTATCAGAAATCCCTTAAATGGGCCAACACCTTAAGTGAAATCAACCTCAGCGTTGCTTAGGAAGGGGTTATTTTTTCTGAAACTTTTCAAGAATTGCCATGGCTGTTCTGCTCAATGTGTCATTAAGCCTTGATCTGATGGCAAATTCAAGCATTTCTTTTGTAAGAATATCCTCTTGTGCGGCCAGAATACCAAGGGATGCCAGAGCCCAGTCCGGGCGTTTTATCTTGTATGCCCTGAAATCAATTTCATAAACATTGGCCCCGGTATCAGGAATGTCTACGCTTTTGTCCTTGAGTACAACGGTGGCTGGATCAAGATCTGAAAAAATATTTTTTCGCCGTTCAACGCCTTCTTCGCTGAGGGCGATCACAGCAGAAGGTCTTTTCATACCGGAATAATTAATTTTAGCCGGGGAGATGATGATTTCACTGACAGACTGCCCCCGGAGTACGGTAATATTGTAATCATTTTTTACAGAGACATTCATGCCGGCAGCCATGCCGGCAAAGCACAGGATATCTCCGGCAGTAACAATACGCATGCCGGCGCTGCCGAGGATCATCACCTCATGCCGGCAGGGATTGTTTATGTGAAATTGGTTTTCAATGGTCACAGGTTCTGGAAAGTGCTTTTTTTTATTGGCCAGTTCGCGGTACAGCTGACTGTACTCAGGCCGCTGGTTTTTTTTAACTTTTCCTTTTTTAGAGGGCAGTTCTGTTGCTATCCGCTCCAGGTCCTTTGGTGTGAGCTGATTTTTTTTTGCAAATCTGCCCGTACACATGCCAAGGGTTTCAAGCACTGAAAACCCCTTGTGGGTTATGGCCTGACAGATGTGATCAACAAGGCCTTCATCATGACCGGAACAGCGGCTTACCCAGGTGGCGCCTGCCGTTTCTGCCAGTTCGCAGATGTTCACTGGCAGTTCACACTGGTTGAGAAAGCCTGAACCTGTAACAGCATCCGCCGGTGTTGTGGCTGAGTACTGCCCTCCGGTCATGCCGAAGTTGAAATTGTTCAGAACAATCAGGGTCAGATCCAGGTTTTTTCTGCATGATGCCAGCACATGAGCGCCGCCGATGCCAAGCCCACCGTCTCCCATGGTTACGATGACATTCAGTTCCGGGTTTGCGAGTTTTAACCCGGAGGCATAGGTCAAAGCCCTTCCGTGGAGACCGTGAAGCGCGTGGACATTAAAAAAGGTGTCAAACAGACCGGAGCATCCAATATCACTGACAATGACAATTCTTTCTGCTGGAATGCCGAGATTGATCAGGGCTTTGTCAAGGGCTTTTGTGATTCTTTCATGGGTGCATCCCGGGCAGAAAACCGGGGGGCGGTCAGTATTTAAAAAGCTGTTCATTGTCAATGACCTCCATTATTTTATCCGGTGTGATCAAAGATCCGTTCATCTGTCCGTAAAAGTTCAATGCCTGATTTTTCAAATTTTTCTTGATTTCACTGACATATTGTCCAAGGTTCATCTCAATGGCGACAATGCGCTTAAAAGGGGCTGTTTTTTTCCTGAGCAGTTTTTCCGGTACCGGCCACAGGGTTTTCAGGGTAAGGGTGGAAACGGGTCTGTTTTTTTCTTTAAGCATTAATGCTGCATCCTCAACAGCCCTTGCCGTTACCCCGTAGCTGATCACAAGGGTGTCGCTCCCGGGTTCAATATTTTCCTCATACAGACGGATGCGTTCTTCAGCCCCAAGGATTTTGTTTTTAAGTCTTTCCTGGTTTTTAGCGATTATATCCGGGTCTGTGGTGATATACCCGTCAGGACCGTGGGTGGAGGAGGTCTGCCTGACAAGGGTATTTCCTCCAATGGGAAGGAAGGGCGGGGCTGAATTCATATCCGCCTGAAAGGGGAGATAACGGTTTCCCTTATATATGTTTCGGTTGACAATGGAAGGCAGTTCAACGGCTTCAAGATCCAGGCTTTCTTTGGTCATCCCGATTTCCTTGTTGGAGGCGATAAACACCGGGCACCTGAATTCCTCCGCATAGTTGAAGGCATAAACCGCAAGAAGATAACAGTCCAGAGCATTTTTGGGCGCTAAAACAATGACAGGCAGCCCGCCTGTATTTCCCCATCTTAAAAACTGGATATCGCTGTCCGCCCCCCGGGTGGCAGAACCTGTGGACGGCCCGAGCCTCTGAACATCTGCAATGACAAGGGGAATTTCTCCTCCAACAGCAAAGGAGATCTGTTCACTGTACAAACTGATTCCCGGTCCTGATGTGGCTGTTAAAGCTTTTCTGCCTGCCATGGAGGCGCCGATACAATATCCCATGGAGGCTATTTCATCTTCTCCCTGGATGCATATGCCGTTTTTCGGGGGCAGCATGGCCAGCATGCTGTTGAAAATCGTGGTCGCCGGTGTAATGGGGTATCCTGCAAAAAAACTGCATCCAGCAGCAATTGCACCTCTGGCAAGGGCTTCATTGCCCTCCATAAATGACAATGCCATTGTTTTCTCCTTTTTTTCTGCTGCCCGGTGAATGCCCGGTCCGGTAACAGGGCTATTTTCTAACGGGTAAATTAGTCCATTGATACTGATTTGTCAATTCCCGTCAGGTCTGCCAGGTATTGTGCGTTTTTAAGAATAAAGGAATACAAACCACAGAATACACAAAACACTCAGAAAAGAAAATGAATAAAATTTCTGTGTGTTCTGTGGTTAAAACAAAATTGAATAAATCGAAAATATCTATAGCCTGCCCGTTTTTCATTAAAACTATCAATTAGACAAATTAAAAAAAATATGAAAAACAACACATTGTTATGCACAGCTTTGAGGGTGGTGTGGGTGGGGTCAGGCTTCGTTTATTAAGGTTATTACCGGTTATTACGGTTTTACAGACAAAACCGTAATAACCGGCGCCTGACCCCTGAAGGTCTACATTTTAAAAAGGAGTAACATATGACAAAAAATTTTTTCAGCACAAGGGGCGGCATTATTGCCACAGGTGCTTTTATAGGTATTCTGGCAGCGCTGCTGCAGAAATTCGGCAATCCAGGGAATATGGGAATCTGCGTGGCCTGTTTTGAAAGGGATATTTCAGGGGCTCTGGGATTTCACCGGGCAGGTGTGGTTCAATACCTCCGTCCTGAAATTATGGGCTTTGTTCTGGGGTCTCTGGTCGCGGCCTTATGTTTTAAGGAGTTTAAGTCCCGGTCGGGGTCAGCCCCGGCGGTACGGTTCTTTCTGGGATTTTTTGCCATGATCGGTGCCCTGGTTTTCCTGGGATGTCCCTGGAGAGCCATGCTCCGCCTTGCCGGTGGAGACGGCAATGCCATAACAGGGCTTGCAGGCCTTGTCTTTGGTATCTGGATCGGCACCCTGTTTTTTAAAAACGGATACAATCTCGGACCGAGCAAACCGACCCACAAAAGTGCCGGCTGGCTGTTTGCCGCTCTTATGGTCGGGCTTTTCTGCCTTTTGCTTGTTTTTCCGCAGATTCCTGGAGAAAACAAATCAGATATACTGTTTTACAGCATCAAAGGACCGGGAGCCATGCATGCGCCCATTCTGGTATCCCTTGGCGCCGGTCTGATCATCGGGTTTATTGCCCAGAGAAGCAGATTCTGTACAATGGGTGCGTTTCGGGATCTGATTTTATTTCGTCAGATTCATCTGTTTTCAGGATTAATCGCCCTTGTGATGTTTGCTTTTGTAACAAATTTTATTTTAAAACAATTTAATCCGGGTTTTGAGGGCCAGCCCGTGGCCCATACCATGCACGTATGGAATTTTGCTGGAATGGCCCTTTCAGGTCTTGCCTTTGCACTTGCCGGTGGGTGCCCGGGCCGTCAGCTTTTCCTTTCAGGTGAGGGAGACGGAGATGCAGCCGTATTTGTGCTGGGAATGATTATGGGGGCAGGAACTGCCCATAATTTTGCCCTGGCAAGTTCCCCCAAGGGCGTTGGTGCCTATGGTATTGCTGCGGTCATTATCGGTTTGATTGTTTGTCTTTCTATAGGATTTACCATGAGAAAAAAAGTATAATTTAACCCTTTGATAAACTCCGCAGTGCAGATGATTTTCAAAGAAATGATGGAGTTCAGGGTTTAAGGAGAATAAAATGAGTAAATTAGTTGATGCCAGGGGGTTTTCCTGTCCCCAGCCTGTCCTGATGTTCATGGATGCTGCCAGATCCCGGGAAGAAGAGGAAATTGTTGTGCTGACAGATACAGAAGCATCAAAGGAAAATGTGTCCAGGGCCGCTGAAAGCAGACATTATTCCTTAAAAAAAATTGAGGAACAGGGGGATGAGTTTAAACTCACCTTTGTAAAGGATTGATTGTTAGCGAATATGTTGAAATTATTCAAAAAAAAGAAGAAAGAGCGCCTGTCTGACGAGGGTCTTGGTATTCTGGTGTTTGAGCATACCAGCAACGTCATTCAGGCTGAAAAAATTCTAAAGCAGAACAACGAGAAAATCAGGGTAATGGGACCGCCGCCAGGCATTCAGTCCGGCTGTGATCTGGTCATTCAGTTTGGACTCATGAAAAAGCTGACAATATTAAGACTGCTTGAAAGGGAAAACATAATTCCCCTTCAGGCAGTGCCGGTAACAGATCCTCTGCTGATCCCTGTTGATCTGTTTCAGACAAAGGATTTTGGCGAATTTCTCATGGTCAGGGCAGCCAATATGAAAATTACCATTGATAAAAAAAATCTGATGATTGTCAATATCTCAGGCGGCGGATGCCCCGATGTTCCCTACCTTGCCGGGTCCATGGTGGGCATCCCCCTGGAAAAGGCGCCCAATCCCCGCGAAACAGGCCATACTTTATGCGGGTATGCCCTTGGACTGGCCTATGAGGAGATAAAAAAACAATGCTTGCAGTTCTAGGAACAGTGCCGGATGAAGACAGCGGCATGACAATGGGTAAGGTGGATCTTATTACCCATAAAGCGCTTGAAATCAACAACAAACATATCCCGGTCAACCGGGGTACCCCGGCACTGCTCGGCGCCATGGTGTCGGTGATCAATTGTCTGAACCGGAAAACAGGAAGTAAACATGAGGTTCAGGCGTTTCTGGCAGGGGACACAGGCCTTGGCCGGGGAAGTTTTGACCTGTATCAGTATCTGGTTGACAATATTTCCTTCATGGATCTGGATATGATTGTATTTCACTATCTCCAGCCGGATGTGGACTGGCACAACAAAATTCTGCTGCAACTGCAGGCCCTTGAAAAAAAGCCTGTTATAATAGCTGATGCGGGATTTATGTATGCAGCTAAAATGAGCGGGTATGCCCCGTCCTATGATCTTTTTACACCGGATGTCGGGGAGCTTGCCTTTCTTGCAGATGAAGCAGCTCCCCACCCTTTTTACACCAGGGGATTTATTCTCCATGAAAACAATAAAATTCCAGATCTGATTGCCCGGGCATATCAACATGACAATGCCGCCAGATACCTTCTGGTTAAAGGAGCAAAAGATTATATTGCAGACAGGGACGGTATAATAGCTTCTGTTGACTTTCCTGTAACAGAAGCCATGGAGGCCGTGGGTGGAACAGGGGATACACTGACCGGTACGGCAGCTGCACTGACAGGCTCAGGCTGTAATATTCCTGAAGCTGCAGAAATGGCCGCAAAGGTAAACAGAATTGCCGGACAGATGGCCAATACAGACCCGGCGACCCAGATAGACCGGATTATTCATTGTTTACCCCGGGCCCTGGAAGAAGTGCTCTCCTTCAGACCTGGGTAAGGCCGTGAAAAACTGATCTTAACTCAGACTGGGTAATATTTTCTTCCGGGGGAAAATCTTCAAAACAGATTTCAGGGTCTGCTTTTTCTTTTCCAGTGTAATTCTTTTTTCTGCATGGATCTGAACATTTTACAGGATGGGTTTCACCCTTGTTGTAGAGTTTGTAGAGTTTTATATTTCTGATTTTATAAATCCATTTGTCACAATTGTCATGGCTTCCCATATAAAGCAGGAACAGATTCCTGTTCTCTTTGATGCACACCAGGCGGAATCCCTTGCCAAGATCGTATTTAAGGCAGTTGTTTATCCTGTTGTCGCCTGCCTTTGTTAATTTGCCGGCCATAGCAGGATTTGTGCCCTGGATAAGGGATGCGATAATTTTCTTGGCTTTTCTATGTGCATTGGCAAGATAGGAATATCTGTCCCTGGGCGGTTTATCCAATGTTTGTTTTACTCTTTTATCTATGTGTATAAAATCCAGCATTTTTTTAAAAAAGCCTTCAGCCTTCAGTACTCAGCTTCCAGTAAATAATTATTGATTTTTTCCCTGCCAGTTTTTAGCCTGGCAGGGAAAAAATCCTCAGTCGTTTGGGGGCGGCACTCTAGAATCCAAATGCGGCCTGGAACGTGAAGATGTCAACCGTATGGGTGTCATCGTCCACAATAGAGTATTCAGCTGTAAGCTTGTTGGCAGGGCCTTTGATATAATAATTGCATCCAAAGCCGTAAACGATAGTATCATCGGTTCCAGATTCATCTGGATCAACGAGCTCACAATGGGCAAAGGGCTGAATATTTCCGTTCAGGAGAATTCCTGCCTTGGCCGTGTACATGTCTCCGTCCGTGCCGGATTTCAGATCTGACCAGGTGACTGAATTGATGATATTGTCAATGGTCAGCCATGCAAATTCCGCAGTAACAGCAGATGACTTCAAAGGAATATCAAGATGAAGATCAACGGTAAAGGCTTTATAATCATCTTCTGTGCCGTTGATAATAATGTCTGACTGATAATCAAATCCGCATCCAATGGCCAGTATTTTCTTTTTTCCAAGATAGGTGCCGGCATTAAACCAGGCGGTTTCCGTATCAAAGAAATTATAGCTTAACCGGCCTGCAAACCGGAGATTATCGTCGGGATTAAGGGTGCTGTCCTCCTCGCCTTCGCCCGTCATAAACCGGTATTGGAGCCTGTCTTCAAGGACGTTTCCCCAGATGGTTACGCTGTCATCCCGTCCCACCTTGCTGGGATAAAGAATGCCGCTGCGCAGGCCGCCCTGGCCCCAGTCCAGTTCAGTGGTTAAAAGGGATTTAGTGGATGTGGTGCCGTAATTCCGGGTAAAGGGGATGTACATGCGGCCCATCTGGACCATGAGATCATTGCCCAGCAGTTTGTAATTCAGCCAGCCGTCCCTGAGTGCAAGTCCGCTGCCAAGGCCGACACTTGGTTTGTCAAGACCTTCCTGGCCGATGCGGTCGCCTGAAAAATGAGCAAAAAAACTCAGCTCAGGGGTGATGGTGCCGCTGACACTGAAATAGGTCCGTCTGATCATGAAATCATTTACGTCATCATCCCAGTCTCCATCCCCATCACGATCATAATCATTGACATACTGGTACCATGCCTGGGCCCAGTATCCTATACTCAGGGACATATCGCCTTTACGGTATAATTCAAAAGACCATGCCATTGATGGGATTATCAGAATCCCGATGAATACCGCTAAAATTTTACACCTCATTCTTTTTTCTCCTTCTTCCTTTTTTACATTCTTTAAATGTTGCGTTTAATCCTTTTTAAGGGTTCTCTAATTCTTTCCTCTGCCTTTTAATATGTGTTATGCATTCAGCTCATCTGTTCAGCCCTTTCAGGGATCTTCCAAAAAACAATCCACGCATATTCTTTTCTTCCAGATCCTTTAAACATCAGATATTTAAAGATCCAGTTGATCCGGTATGGTCTTTAAATTTACTTTTTCAGTCTCTATATCTTTTTTTTCTATAAGTAAAATTGATTGTTCCGATATTAAAACAGAAAATCATTGAAAAAACTGATAAATCAAATTTTGAAAATTTAGAAGGGGAGTATCTGCTGTGGGGAAAACTGAAAATTATGCTCAGGCCATGCCGGTGAGATAGATATGATCATCTTCCGGGATCAGGGAGAGAAGAAAGGCATCTTTTTCCATGGTAACGGAGGCTGCTCGTGCCCCGGCAAGCTTCAGGTCTTGAAAGGACGCGTCCTTTATCCTGACAACAAATTCGGGATTTAAGGCATTGGCAGGAATGGTTCTTTGCCATGACAGATTAATGTAAACCTCGTTGTGCCGATGACAAATAGTGGAACATTCACGATAAAGGTACTGGGTAAAGCAGGTTCTGGTATCCCTGGACAAAATAAGGCCGTGACGGTGGGCCCCATCCTTTATGAACTGTATCCAGGAATCCACCAGATCAAAGTTATGTTTCGGATTTTGGTGGAGAAGATTTGTCCAGTGAAGAACGAGAAAAGGTCTGTTAAAGTCAAAACAGGGGGAGCAGGATTCAGAGTTCCAGGAAAAATCCGGCAGTCCCCGGTCCAGGATTACCACCCCGTTCTCCCAGGTTGCGGTGGGATAAAGGGGAGGTGCCAGCTGCCTTGCCTTTTGAAAACAATTGATGACCCGCACAATGCCTGCTTCCCTGAGGAGTTTCTGAATCCCCTCGTTTTCCTGGCCAAAACTGTGCTTCATGGCCGGGGGAATAAAGACTGTGGGTCTGAAAGAAAAATTCTGCTGTTCCAGGATTTTCTGAAAAAATTCAAGGTGCCGTCTTACCTCGTCCCTGTTTCTCATCCTGCAGGAATTATCGTGGAATTCGGCCCGCTCC
>JAWOEJ010000094.1:0-4090 GCA_046482845.1 Desulfobacteraceae bacterium
TTACCCCTTCAGAAGTGATCAAAGCCACCTCCTCAGGGTCTTTGCACTGTGAAATAGCTGAGGTTAACCGGGTAATCGTGTCATAATAAATGTTGTACGTCTGCATAATCTCCTCCTTGACTTTGGGGTTAAAGATACATTTTGTTTCAATGGTCAGAAGTCGTAACGTGAGGACAGACACAAAAGAGTATCAAAGGTGGTGAGTTGCGTTATAAAAAACACAGGCAGGTTCAGATCTGCTCAACAGGTGAATCAGCGTAATTTATTGAACCTGATACAACCATATATCAATAAAAAAAAATCGTCAAAGGTTTTTTAAAAAAATACAGATTATATAGTGTCTGAACCAAATATTAGATACTTCTTTTCACTTTTAAAAGGTACAAATGCAGAAAAGGCAAAAGAACTTGATAATATTTAACATATTGTTATAATCGGAACTGATTGTCTGATCATTGTGATTCGGGGTGTTCTGTTGGACAGACCGCGCCGGGGAAAACTGATAACTGAGGTAACATGGCGGATATGGCTGAGGATAAAATTGTACTGGACCATGGCAGCGGGGGCAGGATTTCCCATGACATGGTTTCAAAAATGATACTGCCGGCGTTTCATAATGATATTCTGGCAAAACTTGATGACGGGGCAGTCGTTGACTTAAATGGACTGCGACTTGCTTTTTCAACGGATTCCTATGTGGTTGACCCTGTCTTTTTCCCAGGGGGAAACATCGGAGATCTTGCCGTAAACGGCACTGTCAATGATGTGGCCATGTGCGGTGCAGATCCCCTTTATATAAGCGCCGGCCTGATACTGGAAGAAGGGTTTTCCAGTAAAGATCTCAAAACAATTCTGGATACCATGAAAAGGGCCGCGGACAAAGCCGGGGTGAAAATAGTAACAGGGGACACCAAGGTTGTGCCAAAGGGAAAGGCAGATAAAATATTCATCAACACCTCGGGTATTGGCCAGGTTTTCCCCGGTGTCAACGTGTCAGGCCAGATGGCAGCGCCCGGAGACAAAATTATCATAAGCGGCACCATGGCGGATCACGGCATTACAATTTTAAGTGCCAGGGAAGGGCTTGCATTTGAATCTGACATTGAAACAGACAGTGCCCCCCTCAATACCATGGTGAAATCAATATTAAATTCAGGCAAGGGCGTTCATGTGCTTCGAGATCCCACCCGGGGCGGGGTGGGCACCACTTTAAATGAAATTGCCGAACAGTCCAGCATTGGGATAAGAATCAATGAAGATGCCCTGCCGGTGAGAAATTCAGTACAGGGCATATGCGAACTCCTTGGTTTTGACCCCCTTTATCTTGCCAATGAAGGAAAACTGATTGTCTTTGTATCTGAAAAAGATGCAGATCATGTCCTTGAAATCATAAAGCAGGATACTTATGGTAAAGATGCGGCTGTTATTGGTGAAGCAATTGCAGAACATCCTGGCAGGGTGCTTATGAATACCCGTATCGGAGGAGAGAGAATTGTGGATATGCTCACTGGCGAGCAGCTTCCCAGGATATGCTGAGGGAAACAGGGAACAGAGAAAGCCGGGTATCCAGAAAATAAACAGAGTTGTTTAACCACTAGATATACCCGGTACCATGACAAAATAAAAGGAGACAGCTTTGAAAATAGAGTTGACACCCATTGGCCATGTTCACACAGACGCAGACAGTATCCCGCGCCACTGGTCAATTTCTGATGTTGAGGGACGTCTGCACATAGATGAAAAATACAGAACCGCAATAAAAGATATCACAGCCGGGGATGAAATTGTGGTGCTGTTTCATTTTCACAAAAGTGAGCCATTCAGTGAAACACTTCTGACCCAGCAGCCACCCACAAAAAATCATAAACTGGGCGTATTCAGTATTTGTTCCCCGCGCCGTCCCAATCCCATTGGACTTTCAATTGTCAAGGTGCTGTCTGTTGATGATGTGGTGATCCATGTAAAAGGTATTGATATGATTGACAATACGCCCATTATTGATATAAAGCCAAATGTGCGGGGATTGGATTCCTGCCCCAGCTGTAAAGAAGATTAATTTTTTGCTTTACAAAGAGGAGATCTGCCATGAAAGAACTGATTCTTATCTGCATTTTTATAGGAATATATGTATTGATGCAGGTATATATCCTGCCTAAAATGGGTATATCCACATGAATGCGGGATGCCTGTCAGGTGACAGACAAGAAAAAGAGTATTAAAACAGAAACAATAATAAACAAAAAAGATCTGGAATAGGGGATTCTGTTTAAGAGCCCCCCAGCGGTTACATGTCAGGAACGAGAACGAGGGAAAACGTCTTATCTCCTTAGGTTCTCAATGTTCCTGACAGGCAACCGCTGAGAGCGGCGCTCGGCCCTTCCATAAAAACTTGATAACCGAGTGTTAGCTGAGTACTGATAGCTGACGGCTTTCATATAAGATAATCTGATTTATACCATAAAGGCATTGATTTCAATAATGGCGCATCGGATCGGAAAATGGTTTCATATTCAAAAGGAGGAAATGGAATTATTTTTCGGTGCCTTTATTTTAATTTTTCTGATACGGTGTGCCGGTCTTGTATTCAATAATTTTGCTGAAACCGTTTTTCTCAAACGGTTTGGTGTTTCCTATCTTCCCCTCCTCTATATCATTAATCCAATCATCACCATTTTTCTTCTGGGAAAACTGGCCACCATGAAACACGACATATCTGCCTACGGCCGGCTTTTACTGATTCTGGGAAGCTGTGCAGTTATTTCCGCAGGTATGTGGGGGATGCTTTTTTTTGAAATCACCATGCTTTATCCCCTGCTTATGATCATGAGGGTACAGTTTGAGATCGTTCTCAGTGTGTTTTTCTGGAATCTCGGCAACGACCTGTTCAATTTTCATCAGTCAAAGCGGTTGTTTCCCCTGCTTGCTGCCGGCGGTGTTTTCGGTGATATCGGCGGAAATCTTTTAACCATACTTTTTTCCAGCACCGCTTCCATTGATCATCTCATGCTGGTATACGGGGCTGTTCTGATTTTTGCCCTTCTTATCACCCGGTACCTGGGAGAGCGGTTTCCCCTCCAGGTGGTGTCTTTGGTATCCCGAAGTTCAGACAAATATAAAGCAGGACTGCTCAGCCGGCTCAGAAGTTTCAGGCCTTTAATGAAAAAGTCCTCTTTGATTGTTGTAATGGTATTTCTGACTTTTTTTGCCAATATCGTACTTCCCATCATGAATTACCAGTTTAATGTGGTGGTGGATCAACGTTTTACCGGAGAAGACAGCATGATCTTTTTTTTTGGATCGTTCAGGGGAGTAATGAACGGGGTGTCTCTGATTCTGCTTTTCTTTTCCAATCGATTTTACGGCAGATGGGGAATACATACCGCTCTGCTGTTCCATCCCCTGAATTATCTGCTGGTTTTTCTTGGTTTTCTGTTCCGGTTTGATCTTGTTTCAGCCATGTATGCCCGTTTTTCAACCAATGTGATTCGAACCACCTTTAATCAGCCGGTGAATAATATGATCATCGGCATTTTTCCCGATGAGTACAGAGAAAAGATCCGCCCCTTTCTCAGGGGGATTGTGGCAAGAGCCGGGCTGATCACAGGGGCGCTGCTTGTTTTTATGACCACGGCTGTGATCCCGGCCTCCTGTCTTTCATATATTGCCCTTCCCTTTGTGCTGTGCTGGATTGCTACTGTTGTTTTTCTGAAATGGAAATATTCTTCCCTGATTATTCAGCTTCTCTCGTCTGACACCCTGGATCTGAAATCCATTGAAGCCCATGTGGTCAGAAAAATATTTTACAAAAAGCCCATCCGCAGAAAACTCGTAGAAGTGCTTTTCTGGTCTTAACACTTGCTCCGTGAAAATGCTCATGGGCTCCTCGAACACCCTGCCCAAATACTTAAAGGCAAATGCTTCATTTATTCTGTAACCCAGTCTGCTGGCAAGAATCTTTTCGCCGTTGTACTCAAAATCTTACATTATTAATGAACAATCTAAAACCAGTTTTTTGTGACGTCGAAGAACAAACCGGAAATATCGACGTAGAAAAAATCGAATCATTGATAACGAAAAAAACAACTGCAAT
>JAWOEJ010000124.1:0-18904 GCA_046482845.1 Desulfobacteraceae bacterium
GACGGGGTTATTGTGATCGGGTGTAAAAAAGGAGATGACTATCAGTGTCATTTTATGAAAGGGTCTGAACTGGCCGAGATAAGGGTGAAAAAAATCGGTGATGCCCTTTCCAGCCTTGCCCTTGAAGAAGAGAGAGTCCGTTTTGAGGAAATTGCCATAGATGAGTATGACAGGCTTCCAGGAATGCTTTCAGATTTTGTAGAAGAAATCGAAGCCCTGGGCCCGAATCCGTTTAAAGGATTTTAGAATAAGCCGGGGACAGTTTTATGACTGTCCCTTTGTCAGAAGTACCAGAGAAATCTTTTTGCTTCTGATACTGGCTTATGCTTAAGCGCTGCTGCATCATCAGGCTTAGATAATAACACAAAGGGGTTAAAATCTTTTAACTTTCTTTATTTAAATAAATTAGGAGGTATCACAGAATGAGTGAAAAATACCTTGCACAACCGGATCTGGGATTTATAGATGAAGTGGTAGGTCTTGGCGGTGACTCTCTTAAAAAATGTTTTCAATGTGCCACCTGTTCGGTTGCCTGTCCCATAGCACCTGAAAACAGCCCTTTTCCCAGAAAAGAGATGATTGCTGCATCCTGGGGACTCAAGGATAAACTGGTATGCAGCGGAGATATATGGCTCTGTCACCAGTGTGGAGACTGTTCCGACCTGTGTCCCAGGGATGCCAAACCCGGGGATGTGCTGTCCGCCATTAGATCGGTTGCCATCTCTGAGTATGCCACACCGAAATTCATGGCCAAAGCTGTAAATCAGCCGTCCAAACTCCCCTTTCTTCTCGGTATTCCAGCCATATGGTTTGCTCTTCTTGCCTATATTACCGTATATGGCAAGGAGTCCATGACAAAATTGTTCAATTCCTTCGGGGTTCAGTGGTCCCATTCCCACGAAGCCGGCCACGAGGTTATTGCCCATGCAGACTTTTTTTCCACGTGGTTTGTGGATTTGACCTTTGTTCCTCTTTCAATTCTTGTGGCCATTGTATTTATTTTAGGATTGAAGCGTTTTGTGGTAGATATGCACAATAATGCCGTGTCCGAAGGAAAAACAGATAAAACAGAGTTGAACTGGAAGGAGTATATCAAATCCATTGGAAAAGTGATTCCCGTTGTTTTAAAACATGACAAATTTAATGAATGTGAAACCAACAAGGACCGGTCAACAGCCCATATGATGGTTCTTTTTTCATTTATTGGACTTGCTGTTGTGACCGGGATTTTCTTTTTTGTTCTTTATGTGTTCAATATTCCCGGGCCATATTCCCAGCTCAACCCGGTAAAATGGCTGGCTAATATCAGCGGCGTGGCCCTGGTTATCGGCAGCGTTCTCATGATCAAAAACAGGCTTGCCAAAAAAGATGACCAGGTGACGGTATACAAGGACTGGTATATTTTGGGAATTGTGCTTGCCCTCGGTGTTACAGGGCTTCTGACTGAAATGACCCGGCTGGCCGGTTCAGCCAATCTGTCCTATTTTCTCTATTACCTTCATCTTATAGCAATATTTAACCTGTTTGCCTTTTTGCCCTATTCAAAGATGGCCCATATTGTCTACCGGCTTGCAGCCATGACCTATTCAGAATACGGCAATAGAAAATAGACAGATCTGAAAACAAGCACAGATAAATAGTTTTTTGCATGAAAGCATAGAAAAAAGAGGGAAGGGCGAAAAAAATCGCGCTCCCTCTTTTTTTTTCTTGCTTTTTTTTATTCACCATATATATTGATTTTATGATTTCCCGAAAGGGGTGTTCTGTAAACTGTTTTCAGAGCATATTGCGATAAAGGCCAAATTTTGACATTTTTAAGGAGGTAGGAGCTTTGGCACAAGGAACAGTAAAATGGTTTAGTGACAAAAAGGGCTTTGGTTTTATTGAACAGGATGAGGGAAGCGATGTGTTTGTGCATCACTCAGCCATTGATATGCCAGGATTTAAAACCCTTTCAGAAGGAGAGAGGGTACAGTTTGACATTGAGGAGAATGAAAGAGGACCTGCTGCTAAAAATGTTGTCAAGCAATAGTTCTGAATTGTAATATGTTTTAGTAGATCAAGTGATAATCATTGGTTCGCCTTGAAAAGGGGAGCGGCAAAGGCTGCTCTCCTTTTTTGGTTTTTTGAAATTATCGTTCAATACCGTCCCGGGCAAGTATACCAAAGGTGTTGTAGTAGTGCTTTACTTCCTTCATTTCAGTGACCAGATCCGCAGCCTCAATGAATTCTTTTGGGGCCCTTCTTCCCGTTAAAACCAGTTCAAGTGACAAAGGTTTTTTCTGAATCACCTCTAAAACGGCCTGAGTGGTTAAAAGTTCAAACCAGACAGTTACACAGATTTCATCCATGATAACCATGTCGTAAAAATCCATTGCCATGACCTCAAGGATTCTGTCAAGGCCCTGTCCTGCATGCATTCGGTGAGCCTCTGTCATCTGATCCTTGTGAAGACAGCCTTCATCTCCGAATTGTTCAATGTTAATTCCCTGAATTGATTTTAACGCGGTAAGTTCACCGTAGTACTGCCCTTTCATGAACTGGCCGATAAAGATTTTTCTGTCATGGCCTGCTGCTCGAAGAGCAAGTCCCAATGCTGCTGTGGTTTTTCCTTTTCCGTCACCTGTGTACAGATGAATATATCCCTTGTCCATTTTTAAATTCCTTATCACTCGATGTTCAAGTTTTTTTTATTTGTGAGAGGTCAGGCCTGACCCCGTTCTCCAAAAACCAGGTACTAAAATTTGATTATTAAGTATCAGTTTTACTGGAGCAGTTCATACATTTTAAGTCTGACCAAAGTAGAGTTCCTGTCTTTTACATTGGACAGTTTTTTCAAGGCTTTTTTTTGTAAAATCCGGTATTCTGCAGGGAAAAGGGTATCAAGGGTGTTTTTTACCTTGTTTTGAATGTCCAGAACAGAATCGTTTGCCCCGTTTTCTTTGAAGACAAAGGGAAGTTCCGGCTGAAGCCAGAGCTGATATGCCCGGCATCGATTTCTGTAAATGCAGGTTCTGCAGTGTTCTTCTGCATCAATACTTTTTTCTTTTCTTAAGCAGTAAATTACCATAATTATTCTGTATATCACAAAAAAGCCCACTTTGAAATACAATTGTACCTGTAAGGAGGCTTGATTAAGTTGGATTATCTGCGCCATTCCAGGTCACAACGGCTGTTAAACAACCTGCGCTTTTTAACGATTGGCAGGGCAAAAGGGCTGATCGACTTTGGGTCCCAAAGGTCCGGTCCCCTGCCCGATGGAGGCTCTGCTGTCGATGATCTGAGGCTGGATTTTTTATACCCCAAAGATATTTATTGACTTTTAACTCCATAGTTTTATAAACACAAGATAACTTTTTACAAGGTATTACCTCAACCATAAGGAAGATAAATTTGGAAAAGACAATAGCTCTGCTGCCGGGTGACGGCATTGGACCGGAAGTGATGAAGGAAGCGGTAAAAGTACTTGATGCCGCAGGCAGAAAATTTGGATTTGATTTGAAATATGAAACGGGTGACGTAGGTGGATGCGCCATAGATAACCAAGGCAAAGCACTTCCGGAATCCACCCTGGAAATTTGCCGGCAGAGCAGTGCTGTTCTTTTCGGATCTGTGGGCGGGCCTGAATGGGAACATCTCCCCCCGGAAGCGCAGCCGGAAAGGGCCGCCCTGCTGCCCCTTAGAAAATATTTCGGTCTGTACTGCAATTTAAGACCGGCACGTATTTTTAGATCCCTGGCATCGGCTTCTCCTTTGAAACCGGAGATAGTAAAAGAGGGTTTTGATATTCTATGCGTCAGGGAATTGACCGGAGGAATCTATTTTGGCCGGCCCAGGGGCAGAAGCGGGAGCGGTAAATCGGAAAAAGCCTATGATACCCTTGTTTATACCCGTGGGGAAATTGAAAGAATTGCTGTAAAGGCCTTTGAAGCAGCCAGAAAAAGAAGGCAGCTTGTCACTTCTGTGGACAAGGCCAATGTGCTGAGCTCCATGGTTTTGTGGCGGGAAGTGGTTATAGATGTGGCCGAAAACTATCCTGATGTCAGGTTGAATCATATCTATGTGGATAATGCAACCATGCAGCTGGTTAAAAATCCCCATCAGTTTGATGTGCTGCTCTGCCCCAATATGTTCGGGGATATTATTTCCGATGAATGCGCCATGATAACCGGTTCAATGGGACTTCTGGCCTCAGCCAGCCTGAATGAGAAAAATTTCGGCCTTTATGAGCCGGCAGGCGGCTCAGCACCGGATATTGCAGGCAAAGGCATTGCTAACCCCGTTGCCCAGATTTTATCAGGGGCCATGATGCTCAGATACAGCCTTGGCTTAAACCTGGCAGCGGACTGCATTGTAAATTCTGTTTCAAAGGTCCTTGACAGGAAAATTTATACGGCGGATTTAACAGATACTGGTGAAAGTGTTAGTACCGAGGCAATGGGAACCGCTGTTGCCCGGGCAGTGCTGGAATAAAAACAAAAAGGCTTCACATCTTAAGATGATGTGAAGCCTTATGTGGTGAGGGGGTGGCGGGAGCGACCGGACTCGAACCGGCGACCTCCTGCGTGACAGGCAGGCGTTCTAACCAAACTGAACTACGCCCCCGCTTTTTTTTCAGGATGGTGGGCGAAACAGGGCTCGAACCTGTGACTTCAACCTTGTAAGGGTTGCACTCTCCCAGCTGAGTTATTCGCCCTCCTGAAAACGAGTTAGAATTTAACAGAACAAGGGGGGGCTGTCAAGCAAAAAAGACAGGTCAGGCATCTTTTTTTTCTTTTTCAGCTAAAGCAATATCAAGAACCTCTTCCACCTGATCCACCAGGATTATTTCCAATTGTTTTTTGATGGACAAGGGAATATCCTTGATGTCATTTTTATTGTCCCTTGAAATAATAACCCGGTTCACACCGCCTGAATGGGCAGCCAGAAGTTTTTCCTTTAACCCGCCCACCGGCAGAACCCTGCCTCTGAGGGTGATTTCTCCTGTCATGGCGGTTTTTCGGTAAACCGGCCGGCCGGTAAGGGCTGACACCAGAGCGGTACACATGGCTATTCCGGCAGACGGTCCGTCCTTGGGAATCGCACCTTCTGGAACATGAATGTGGATATCAAGGTTTTTATAAAAATCCCTGTCAATTTCCAGGGCATTACTTTGTGCTCTGACAAAGCTGACAGCTGCTCGGGCCGACTCCTGCATCACCTCTCCCAGTTTGCCGGTAACAGAAACCTTGCCTTTTCCCGGCATGGTCACGGTTTCTATGGTAAGCAGCTGCCCCCCGGCCTGGGTCCATGCCAGGCCGGTGACCAGACCGATCCGGTCTTTTTTGTCGAGCATACCGTTTCTAAAAGGGGGATCTCCCAGTAATTTTTTAACAGAGGTGGCTGAGATGGATGAGTATTTTTTCTCACCGGTCTGAACCATTTTTTTGGCCACTTTTCGGAGCACTGAAGAAATCTGACGTTCCAGGTTTCTTACGCCGGCTTCCCGGGTGTATTCACGGATGATGGAAACAATGCCGTTCTTTGAAAAAGAGATCTCATTTTCATCAAACCCGTTTTCCTTAAGCTGTTTGGGGATTAAAAACCCTTTTGCAATTTTTTGTTTTTCATATTCAGTATACCCTGAAATTCTGATGACTTCCATTCTGTCCTGAAGGGGGGCTGGGATTTCATGCAGGGTATTGGCCGTTGTGATAAAGAGAATATCGGAAAGGTCATAATCCAGATCCAGGTAGTGGTCGCTGAAACGGGTATTCTGTTCCGGGTCAAGAACTTCCAGCAGAGCAGAGGATGGGTCTCCCCTGAAGTCCATGCTCATCTTGTCCACTTCGTCAAGGCAGAAAACCGGATTGCTGTACCCTGTTTTTTTAAGGGTCTGGATGATTTTCCCGGGCATGGCACCGATATAGGTACGTCTGTGGCCCCTTATCTCTGCTTCATCCCTTACGCCGCCAAGGGATATTCTTGCAAAGCCCCGGCCTGTTGCTCTGGCAACGGATCGGGCAAGGGAAGTTTTCCCCACTCCCGGAGGTCCGACCAGGCAGAGGATGGGTCCCTTTATCTTTTTGACCAGTACCTGAACTGCCAGGTATTCAAGAATCCTCTGCTTGGGTTTTTCAAGGCCGTAATGATCGTTTTCCAGAATTTTTTCAGCTTTATCAATGTCAATTTTTACCCTTGACTTTCTGAACCAGGGAAGGCTTATGATCCACTCAATATAGTTGCGCACCACAGTGGCTTCCGAAGACATGGGCGCCATCATTTTCAGTTTATCAAATTCCCGTCTCACAGCAGCGGCAGCGTCTTTTGGCAGGCGTTTTTTCTTTATCTGTTTTTCCAGTTCCTCCAGCTCGCCGGGCAGTTTTCCATCATCTCCCATTTCTTTTTTGATGGCCTGCATCTGCTCGTTAAGATAGTGTTTTTTCTGGAGCTTTTCCATCTGTTTTTTTACCCTGCCCTTTATTTTCTGGGACATGGCAAAAACTTCGGTTTCTTCCTGGATCAGTTTTAAAAGAAGAAAAAAACGTTCGTCAAGCCTGACCGCATCAAGGAGCTGCTGCTTGTCGGTTATTTTAAAGGGCATATGGGAAACAATGGTATCGGCAAGTCTTGATGGATTGTCTGACAGTTTTGACAGGCTTTCCATAAGTTTTTTATTGGTGGATCCGGACAGTTTCACATATTCGGCAAACGCCTCAAGAACAGTTCGAATGGCTGCTTTTTCTTCAGAAGGATCCATTTTTGTCTCAAGCAGGGTCACATATTCCACTGATACAAAGGACTCTTCATTGTTCAGATGGAGGATTTTACCCCGGGACAGGCCCTCGACAAGCACTTTCACCGTTCCATCCGGGAGCCTTAAAAGCTGATTGATTTTTGCCTCGGTTCCGATCTGGTAAATATCACTGACTTTGGGCTTAAGCACCTCAGGGTTGTTCTGGGTAACCAGAAATATTTTTTTTTCTTTTGTCATTGCCTGGGAAAGCGCATTTATTGATGGTTCTCTTCCCACAAACACAGGAGCAACCATATGTGGAAACAAAACAATATCCCTCAGGGGAACCAGGGGCAGTTCTTTTTTTCCGGATTCACTGCCGTCAGGGTTAAACAATTTTGATATACTGATCATTTCAGCTGTTTCTCTTTATATTATGCCTGTTTCTTGGACGGCTCAAAAAGCAGAATGGGTTTTTCCTTCTTTAAAACAACTTCTTCGCCGATAACACATTCCCTGATATTCTCTATGGATGGAATCTCATACATGATGTCCAGCATGGTTTCCTCAACAATGGCTCTAAGCCCTCTGGCGCCTGACTGGCGCTTTACCCCTTCCTTTGCCATGGCAGCCAGGGCCTCCTCGGTAAATCTCAGATTTATCCCCTCATATTCAAATAAACGCTGGTACTGCTTAACAAGGGCGTTTTTGGGCTGGGTAAGGATTTTTATCAATGACTCTTCATTGAGCTCCCCCAGGGTGGCAAGCACGGGAAGTCTGCCAAGAAACTCAGGAATAAGGCCGAACTGGATCAGATCCTCGGGCTTTAATTGTTCAAGAAGCTCACCGATCTTCTTGTCCCCTTTTTTCTTGAGTTCTGCGCCAAATCCCATGGATTTGTTTGTGATTCTGCGTTCAACCACCTTTTCAAGGCCTGTAAAAGTGCCGCCGCAGATGAACAAAATGTTGGAGGTATCCACCTTGACAAAGTCCTGCTGGGGATGTTTTCTGCCTCCCTTGGGGGGGATGCTTGCCGTGGTGCCTTCAATGATCTTCAACAAGGCCTGCTGAACCCCCTCTCCTGAGACATCCCGGGTGATGGAGGGGTTGTCTCCCCTTTGGGAGATTTTATCAATTTCATCAATATATATGATGCCTTTCTGAGCCTTTTCAATGTCATAATCGGCATTCTGAACCAGAGACAGAACGATATTTTCAACATCTTCACCCACGTAGCCGGCTTCGGTCAGGGTGGTGGCATCGGCCAGGGTAAAGGGTACATCGAGGAATCTGGCAAGGGTCTGGGCAAGAAGGGTTTTGCCGCATCCGGTGGGCCCGATGAGCATTACATTGCTTTTCTGGATTTCCACCTCATCATTTTTTGGATTTGCTGTAAGGCGTTTATAATGGTTGTACACAGCAACAGAAAGTATTTTCTTGGCCTTTTCCTGTTCAACCACATAAGTGTCCAGAACTTCTTTTATTTGTCTCGGGGTAAGAAACTTTTCCCCGTCTTCACCTGCTTCCATGTTTTCTTTTTCTTCATCTGCAATGATTTCTTCGCACAGGCCTACGCATTCATTGCAGATATACACACTGGGTCCTGCAATCAGCTTTTTTACCTCTTTCTGGTTCTTGCCGCAGAATGAACAGAAAAACTGATCGTTATCCTCATCTTTTTTGGACATGTTACGTCTCCTTTTGAGGCTCTTTTCCTTCCAGTTCCTTTCTATTGGCAACCACTTGGTCAACAATGCCGTATTCTCTGGCCTCAGCACCTGACATAAAAAAATCACGGTCTGTGTCTTTGGCGATTTTTTCGATGTCCTGACCGGTGTGGTAAGATAAAATCTGGTTTAAAGCGTCCTTCATTCTTAGTATTTCCGTGGCTTGAATCTTGATATCCGAGGCCTGTCCCTGGGCTCCGCCTAAGGGCTGGTGGATCATGATTCTTGAATTGGGCAGAGAATAGCGTTTTCCCGCGGCTCCTGATGTAAGCAGCAGAGCGCCCATACTGGCTGCCTGGCCGACGCATACGGTGACAATATCCGGTTTTACATACTGCATGGTATCATAGATAGCCATGCCGGATGATACCATGCCGCCGGGTGAGTTGATATAAAAATTAATATCCTTTTCAGGGTCTTCGGATTCTAGAAACAGAAGCTGAGCCACAATCAGGTTGGCCACCTCCTCATTCACCGCAGAACCAAGAAATATGATTCTGTCTTTTAAAAGCCTAGAAAAAATATCATAGGCACGTTCGCCCCTGTTGCTCTGTTCAACAACCATTGGAACTAAAGGCAAGGTTTTCTCCTTATTTTTTATGTCAATGGATAAAAAAAATCACTGGGATTCTTCCCGGTCTTCCTGTTTTTCCGTCTCTGTTTCAGATTCTGCTGTTTCTTTGCTTTCTGTGTCGTCCAGGCCCGGTTCAACTTCTTCTATATCTGCATTCTCTATTATAATTCCTACAGCCTTTTTTTCAAGCTGTATGTGCTTAAAATATTCAAACTGGTTTTTATCCATGTTAAAGAAGTTTTTAACGGCATCCACTTTTGCGCCCATGTTTTTTGCCATTTCTTCAAAACTGCTTTCAAGTTCCTCGTCTGTGAGTTCCAGGTTTTCCTGTTCAATGATTTTTCCCATGAGCAGATGTCTTTTGGCCTGTTTTTCTGCGACATCACGGTATTGGGATTTTAACATATCCCTGCTTAGTCCGACTTCCTCCAGGGATGTGTTGTTCTGACTGTAGGACTGCTCAGCTTCATTTACAATATTTTCCAGCTCGAGATCAATCATTGCTTCAGGGGCTTCAAAAGGGTGTCTTTCAAGAAGGGTGGTAAAAATCTGTTCGCTTAATTCCTGGTGAACCCTTCTTTTATTGCCTGTTGTCAGGGTGTCATTGATTTCTTTTTTTACCTGATCCAGTGTTTCATACTTGTTGCCAAGTTCCTGGGCAAGGTTATCATCAGCAGGGGGCAGGACCTCCTCCTGGATTTCTTTTAAGAAAACCTTGTATACAATTGTTTTGCCAGCCAGGTTTTCGTCCGGGTCGTTCTCGCTGTAACTAACCTCTACCTCCAGTTCTTTCTGGGGGATAACGCCAATGAGTTTTTCGGAAAAAGCCTGGGGCAGGGTGCTTCCGCCAATGGCCATGACATAGTTTTCAACCTTCGGGGTCTGGCTTAAGGGCTGACCGTCCACAAAGCCTTCGTAGTCAATCAGAACAAAGTCATTTTCCTTTACAGGCCGTTCTTCCTTAACTGTTTCCTTTTTGGCCAGGGTTTTTCTGACCATGTGGATCTGGCTGTCGATTTGATTTTCAGAAACCGTGTACAAGTTTTTTTTCAGTGACAGACCCTTGAAGTCAATATCTTCAATTTCAGGTTTAATGTCTATTTCTATATCAAAGGCATAGGAAGTTTCAGGGTTTAATTCCGGCGGGTCTATTTTGGGGCTGCCGACCACCTTAAATGCCTGCTCCTCAAGGACTTCAGAGAAGGCGTCCTGAATCAGGCGGGGAGCAATATCTGCGTGAACATCTCGGGAAAATTTTGCCTCAAGAATTTTTCGGGGCGTTTTTCCCTTTCTAAACCCCTTTATGCTGGCTGTTTTTTTTAATTCATTATAGGCTTTGTTCAGCTCTTTTTTGATATCCTCATTTGGAATTTCAAAGTGGAGAATTTTTTTGACCGAATTTTTATCTTCAATGTTTACCTGCATTCTTTCTCGTTCCCTTCCTTAATTAATAAAAAAAGCTTTTAAGCTCAGATTCCTTTGCCGGGAATCTTCTGCCCGTTAAGCCTCCTTTGATGGTCTGCTGTTTGTTGTTTAAATACGGCTATTTGTCTTGCAAAAATAGTTTATCTGTCCATCCCATTGGGTATATGCCAAGCTAAAGTATATTAAATTAAGCCAGATAAGGACATGTGTCAAGAAAATTGAAAAAAGATTTTAATAAACCCGCCCCTGATGTGCCAAAAAAAGGCTTGCAAAACAGAGGCACTAGTGATAGAAGAGCAAAATGTATTTCGGGGCGTAGCGCAGTCTGGTAGCGCGCCTGCTTTGGGAGCAGGATGTCGGGAGTTCAAATCTCTCCGCCCCGACCACCATCCCCAGGAAAGCAGAAACTCCAGGAACAGATCAAATAAATGGTTTTTTTTACTGCCATCCTTATAACAGCCATTCTTTACTATTTGCAGGCGGACGGACTTATCTATGTGTTGGCAGTTGCCCTTGTTGCTGAACTGACCAATCTCTTTCTCGGCCATTTGATTGCCAAAACCGTTGAAAAAAAGATCAAAACCAAATCCAATGCCGTTGTTAACAGGTATAAAAAAGAGGCGGGAAACGCTGAATCCAGAATTGAGGAACTTGTAAAGACTCAGAATCAATATGCTGCTGCTGCCTATGAGGCAAAGTCCAAAATCAAAAAAAAGGATCAGCAGATTGCGGTGCTGAAAGGCAAACTGGATGAGATGGAAAAAAGGGTGAACCGGTATGAAAATCTTCCCTCCGGGTCTCCTAAAAGAGATGACCATTTTTTATAATGACAATCCTGATTCTCTTGTAAATATCATGCGTAACCAGGATCTGGTAGTTTTTTTTCAGAACCGGTCCTGTTTTTTTTTTACCCCTTCGGCCGGCCCTGCCGGATCCGATGCGCAGCATTCTTTTTCCCGGTTCAGGTATCTGAGCAGGGGAGGTAAAGTCTGTGATGATCTCCAGAATATCTGTTGTATAAACCAGCGCCTGAAATTTTTTGTAAAAATAATCTGTGTCTGAAAAAACAATTTTTTCCATTTAGTCTCTTTTGATTCTGATGTTGATGATTTTTCCGTTTTTGTCCAGGTATGCCGTTCCCCTGGCAATGGTTCGACCGGAAGATACGGCTGTGATTGTTACCTCTTCTTCAAAAACAAGGTCCCTTTCACGTTCTTTTTTTGGAGAGGCTGTTCCATATGAAGAAGAAGGCTTTTCCCGTTCATTGCGGTTATCCTGATTCTCAGCCCTGGACATCCTGGCCCTGTTTCTTTCCGCCACCAGTTTTCCCACGCCGCTGTAGTCACCGTTTTCGCCTTTATCACAACCGGTGAAGGCAAATACAGCCAGCAGAAAAACAAGGCAAGCGCTGTATTTTTTTGTTTTTGAAACATGTTTCATGATACCCCCTTTATGCCTGTTTTCAGGGTATCCTGCCTTTCACTCTACCCATCAGGCTGCTTCAACAATAAACCGTCTGTTCAGCCGCATTGTGCTGAAAAGGCCGAAAATATCCTTGATAACATTGATTACTTTCAGGCTTTGTCCTTTCCTGTTGAGGGTGTTATGGGTGGCAATGATAACACCGATACCTACAGAATCAACCATTTCCACACCGGCAAGATCAATTACCAGCTCGCCGTCATGGGCATTGATTGCAGACAAAAGGTCCTTTTTGAATTCCCCTGCCATGGAAGCAACAATATCAACACCTGGCCTTATTATGGTCTGGTTCCCATTTCTGATAATTTCACTCATAAGGATCTCCTGGATGCATATATATTAATTTTTTTTGCATGCAAATTTGTATGGACAGATCTATAATATGTTTTTAACAGAACCTGCGCTGTGATTCAAGCTATTTTTACTCCTGAGCCCGGTTCAGGCCAATCACAGGTCTGCCGTTGAAATCAAGGATAACGCATCTGATGGTCAGTTGATTTCCTGAAAATCTGTCCGCGGATTCAATGATTTTTTTTTCAATATGGGAGATCACAGCCGGGTGGCAGGGATGGATCAGCCCAAAGGCCTGGCGTGCAGTATTGGCATCCCGGATTTTACAGGCAAGGTCTTTGTCCTGTGTAATCGAGTGCGCCCACCTGGAAAGCCTTTCCAGTGTGAGCGCTGACTTTGCAGCATGGGTATGGGGAAAGCCCATGGCCATTTTAACGGCTTTGCCGAAAAACATGGTCAAAGTAACACAACAAATCCCTTTTTCAGCCACAGCGCTGTCAAGGGAATCCTTGAAAAAATCACCAGTCTGAATAAAACCTTCTTTAATTATATCGGGGAACAAGGCCATGGCAAAGCGTTCACTGCGCCTTCCCGTTGTAAAGACAAGGGTGTCTGCACCCATGGCACGGGCAACGGAAATATTGGCTTTAATCGAGGCAATATAGGCATCATGGGACATGGGGGTTACAATCCCGGTGGTTCCAAGGATGGAGATACCCCCGGTAATGCCAAGTCGTTTGTTGAGTGTCTTTTGGGCCAGGGCTTCTCCTTCGGGCACAAAGATCTCAACTTCAATGAATGTGTCAGTGCCCAGGCCGTGGCTGATCAGAACCTCTAAAAGAGATTCTTTGATCATTTTTATGGGTCCCGGATTCACAGCCGGGTGTCCCGGCGGAACTTCCAGTCCGGGTTTTGTTACAATTCCCACGCCTTTGCCCCCGGTGATTTTTACTTCAAATTCCCGGGCTGACGTCTTAAGGGACAGGATGACACCGATTTCTGCCCTGTGGGTGATATCCGGATCATCCCCTGCATCCTTGATAACACGGCATTCTGCCTGACAAGCTGATATTTTTTTGATTTTGTAAATATCAATATCTCTGTGTTCTCCTGTGAGAAACCGTATTCCTGTTTTTTGGGGGGCTTTGCCGGAAACCAGGAACATAAGGGAAGCTTTGGCAGCAGCTGCAGCTGCCGCACCAGTGGTAAACCCTTTTTTTAATGTGGAGGATGTCATGGTTGTGTATTATTTTCTGTAAACACAGCTTTTTTTCTGTTTTTAAAGGCTTTTGCCCTTTTGACAAATTGTCTGCCGGTTTCTGCCATGCTTCCGAAATGGATGTGAAGATAACTGCCCAGGGTGTTGAATCGTTCATACCCCTTGACCTGGACAGTCTGCCCGTTTCTTTGGGTGGTGAGATAGACATTGCTGATGTTCTGGTCCCCAGGGCTGTGTTTTTCCACAGTGTCAGGTTTTCCCGGAGGATTGTGATTTCCCGAAAGATTGTCTGTTTCAGGAGAAGTTTGTTTTTCAAGGGGATTGGGGTTTTCAGAGGAGAAGTGTTTTGTGCTGTGCAGTTTTTTCGATCCGGCTGCATCGGCCTGGTCAGCCATGTTTTCGAGAAAGGAGTAGTGAAATTCATGGCCCCGTATCACATCATTTTTTCTGCCGATAATGGTATCTTTTGTCAGGGTGATCTCTCTGTAGCCAAGGGTTCTTCTTTTTTTGGACATTTTAACTGAATAGGGAAAGCAGCCTGCCATGGGAAATTTCTGTTTTTCTTCCATGTCTGTAATATCTCTGCACAGCAGCATAAAACCGCCGCATTCCCCGTAAATCGGCATGCCGGCATCACTGCAGGTTTTTATCTCTTTAAGAAGGGAGGTGTGACCTGAAATCTGCCTGGCAAAAAGTTCCGGATATCCGCCCCCCAGATAAATACCATGGATGTTTTCAGGAAGACCCGTGTCTTCAAGGGGGGAAAAAAACACGATATCTGCCCCGTTTTTTTTCAGGCAGTCGATATTGTCCTGGTAGTAGAAGCAGAAGGCCTTGTCCCGGGCCACAGCAATAACCGGAGATCCAGCATGGCAGGGTAATGGCCTGAAAGATCTGGATGGCGCAGCACTGCACTGGATATACGGCATTGTCTGTGTGTCGCCAGCTGTTTTGACAGGATCAGCCTTTGGGATATGGGCAAGGTCGTGTACCATATCTTTGATCCGGGTATGACGGTCAATCATGGAGACCAGTTCGGCGGTTGAACCGGGGGAAAGGAAAAATTCATCGGGCATGACAAGGCCCAGATGTCTGGAGGGAAGCTTGATCTTTTCATTACGGGGTAAACATCCAAGGGGCTTTATGGTGCAGGTGTCAAGAACTGCCTCTTTAAGGTATTGGTAATGGGTGTCACTGCCTGTTTTATTGAAAATGACCCCGGCAAAGCTGAGATCCCTGTCAAAGTTCTGAAATCCCTGTACCACAGCAGCGGCGCTTCTTGCCATTGACCGGGCATTTACCACCAGGACTACGGGAAGCCCCAGCCATTTGGCCATTTCAGCAGTTGATCCGGCCTCAGACTGCCCGCTGTACCCGTCAAAGAGCCCCATCACCCCTTCAACAACAGCAATATCAGCCTGGTCTGTTCCTGCGGCAAAAACCTGCTGGTTGTACTCCCTGGACAGCATCCAGGAGTCCAGGTTTCTGCTGACGCTTCCGGTGAGGGTACTATGATGGCCCGGGTCTATGAAATCCGGTCCGATTTTAAAGGGGGCAACCCTGTATCCCAGGGCGGTCAGATAGGCCATGATCCCCAGGGATACAGTGGTTTTTCCGCTGTTGCTGCCGGTTCCCGCAATTACAAACCCTTTAATGGTTTTTTTCTCCTTGTCTGTGTTCTTCAGCGTCTGTGTTCTTCAGCTGCCATTATGGTCAGGGCGTTTATCACACTGGCCGCTATATTGGACCCGCCCTTTCTGCCGGTGTTGGAGATATGGACAATATCAGCTGCCATTAATGCTGCCTTTGACTCTGCTGCATTGACAAATCCCACAGGCAGACCCACCACCAGTTCCGGTTCCACTTTCCCGGCCTTTATCAGTTCCAGCAGGCGGATCAGTGCAGTAGGGGCATTGCCCAGGGCAAATATCAGCCTGTCTTTTCCAGAGCAGGCCTTGTCAATGGCGGCGGCGGCCCGGGTGGTTTTCATGTCTTTGGCTTTTTTGATAACATCCGGATCTGAAATAAAACAGTGCACCTGTCCATTAAATAAATGGATTCCTTTTTTTCTGATACCGGCTTTGGCCATACCCGTGTCTGTTATGATGGTGCACCCGCTTTGAATGGCCTTGATTCCCTGGGACACAGCTTTTTCATGGAATCTGACACTTTTGATATAGTCAAAATCAGCCGAGGTATGAATCATGCGCTGGACAATTTTCCACTGCCTGGGATCAAAATCATGATGCCCGGCTTCCTGGTCAATTATTTTGAAGCTGAGATGTTCTATTTCTCCGGGGGTCATCGGGTTCTCCTTGTTTTATCGTTTTCCGCAGGGTCAGTCCCTTGTTAAAATGCATGTTTAAAATCAAAATAAAATATCCTAATTTTCCAATGAATGCAAATTAATTAAAACGATTCCAGCAATTCTGATTTGGAAACGATATGTGTTTAAAACCAGGGGAAATATCGTTTTCACTGACACCCATGCCCGGGCCGCGGCAGGCACAACAAAAAACAAAAGATCAATAAAGAGGCAGCCGGGCCGGGATTTGTCCCAGGCAAATGTTGAGCGGCAATTGTCAGCATGGATGCTGAGAACAGATGCCGTTCGCATGGGAGGAAATCATGGATGATTTGCGAGGGCCGAAGGTAAGCGCCAGCTCACATGAGCAGTGAGGAAATCCTGGCCCGGCTGCCGGATCGATGATCATGGTCCGGCCATGCCGGTTATATAAAAATTCTAAACTGTTTCACGGGTGCTTTCCGCGGCGGGGGCCGGCATGAACGCCCTTTTTTCTGGTACACTGGCGGTTTCTGTGCCCCGGTAGGAGGAAACGGCAAAATCAGGATAGGCATTTCCGCCATGCTCAGCAAAATCCAGTCCGTCCATTTCTTCTTCAGGGGAAACCCTCAGCCCTATTGCAAGATCAATGAGTTTGAACATCACAAAGGCCGCGCCAAATGACCAGATAAAACAGGCTCCAATACCCAGCAGCTGAACCCCTATCATGCCGGCCGAGGTTCCCCCGATATTGAACAGCCCTGCTGCCAGTGTGCCCCAGGCACCGCAGACACCGTGGACAGAAACTGCTCCCACAGGATCATCGATTTTTATCCTGTCAAAAAACACAACGGAAAACACAATGAGTATTCCTGAAACCGCCCCGATTAGAACGGCACTTTCAGGCGTGACATTGGCGCAGCCTGCAGTAATGCCCACCAGGCCGGCCAGGGCGCCGTTCAAACTCATGCTCACGTCGGGTTTTCCAAATTTGAGCCAGGATGTGATCATGGCAAAAACTGCTCCGGCAGCTGCGGACAGATTTGTGGTGACAAATATCATGGCAATACTTTTGTCTGCGGTTGTGGTTGACCCCGGGTTGAACCCGAACCAGCCCAGCCAGAGAATAAAAACACCCAGCGCAGCAAGGGGGATATTATGTCCCAGGATGGGTTTTATCCTGCCGTCTTTTGTGTATTTGCCCATCCTTGGTCCGAGCACCATGGTGCCGGCCAGGGCAGCCCATCCGCCCACGGAATGGACAACGGTGGATCCGGCAAAGTCAATAAATCCAAAGTTTTCCAGCCATCCGTTTCCATTGAGCAGGCTTCCCCAGGCCCAGCTGCCAAAAATGGGATAAATCAGGGCGGTGATGATCCCACTGTATAGAAGATAGCCGATGAACCTGGTTCTTTCTGCCATGGCTCCGGAAACAATGGTGGCGGCCGTGGCGGCAAATACGACCTGGAACATCCAGAAGGCCAGGACCCATGGATCGCCGCCGGTTTTAAAGTCACTGAGAAAAAAGCCGGAGGTGCCGAACCAGCCGGTTTTACTGGCACCGAACATCAACCCGAAACCCAGGGCCCAGAACCCGAGAGAGCCAATGGAAAAGTCCATGAGATTTTTCATCATTATGTTTACGGCGCTTTTGGCCCGTGTCATTCCCGCTTCAACCAGGGCAAATCCAGCCTGCATGAAAAACACCAGGCATGCCGCAACCAGGGTCCACAGAAAATTGGCGTGGGTCTGAACCAGCTCAATGGCCGCTTTATTACTTAAAATCGTTGGCGCCTCATCTCCGGCCCATGCTGCAGCGCTTCCCAAAAATCCTGCGCTGATAAGGGAAATAACAAATATTTTCTTTTTTTTCATTTTTCTGCCTCCTTAAGACAATCATAAGATTTAATTATTTTATTTTGCAGCTTAGATGGCCTCTGTTCCTTTTTCACCGGTTCGAATGCGTATGACCTGGCTGACCGGCGTGACAAATATTTTGCCATCCCCGATTTTGCCGGTCCGGGCGGTTTCCCGGATCAGGTTGATCACCTGTTCAGCCATGGATTTTTCAACAATGGTTTCGATTTTGATTTTAGGGACAAAGTCCACCATGTATTCTGCGCCCCGGTAAATTTCCCTGTGCCCTTTCTGTCGTCCAAATCCTTTTACTTCATATACGGTCATTCCCTTGACACCGATGCCTTCAAGGCTCTCCTTGATATGATTCAGCTTAAACGGTTTGATAATGGATTCAATTTTTACCAATTTTTTACCTCCATATTTTATTTTGTTAGGGGGTTCACCACTCTCTTGAAAAAAGACCTCTTGTTCATATGCGGCTAAAGCCTGTCAGGGTTTGACTGCACATGAACACCTAATGACAGACTGTTATACCGCAAAGGATGTGCCAGGATCTGAGGTAAAAAAGAGAATGGCTATATCTTGCTGGTATTAAAGGAAAAATTTTTAAACTTTTGCAGAAATTAAAAGAATGACAAGAAAAATTTGCTTTGAACAGACTCTATATATTACATTTTTGAAATAGATATCCTAATAATATTACAAAAAAGTTATTTTATAACTCGGTTATCAAGTTTTTTGAATACCGCCGCCCCCAGCAGTTGCCTGTCAGGAACAGCGACCGACGGAGGACTTTTTCCCTGCCAGGCTAAAAATCAAGAACTGCGGCCACTGGTCCTCAAACAGCTTGATTTTCTTAACGCCTGGCAGGGAAAAAGTCTGATCTCCTTTGGTTCTCAAAGTTCCTGACAGGCAACCGCTGGGGGCGGCGCTCGGCCCTTACATAAAAACTTGATCATCGAGTTATACCTTTTAAAATTGAAAAAATGTATATCACCTGTATTTTTTTAAAAAAACCTTTGACGATTTTTTTTTATTGATATATGGTTGTATCAGGTTCAATAAATTACGCTGATTCACCTGTTGAGCAGATCTGAACCTGCCTGTGTTTTTTATAACGCAACTCACCACCTTTTATACTCTTTTGTGTCTGTCCTCACGTTACGACTTCTGACCATTGAAACAAAATGTATCTTTAACCCCAAAGTCAAGGAGGAGATTATGCAGACGTACAACATTTATTATGACACGATTACCCGGTTAACCTCAGCTATTTCACAGTGCAAAGACCCTGAGGAGGTGGCTTTGATCACTTCTGAAGGGGTAA
>JAWOEJ010000174.1:0-2958 GCA_046482845.1 Desulfobacteraceae bacterium
CATGGGCGCGGCAGCCATATTTGAAAGATTATAAATCCTGTTGACCTGAAAAAACATACTTTCTCATCAGTCATGCGTTTTTTAAGGCTGCTTCCCCCGGGGAGCAGCCTTTTTTTTTCTTGACGGACACCTGCGTCTCTTCTAATATTTCACATATTTTATCCTCACCCCAAATTTTTAGATTTCTGTCCCATGAGAGGTAAGAACAGGCACTATGTTTAATATCAGCAGACAATCAGCTTTAAATTCAGGACTCCTTTTTTTGATATTCATTGTTTTTTCCTGTTTTTCTGCCCAGGCAGAGATTTATATCTGGGAAGACAGTCAGGGGGTTCTGCATTTCAGCAATGTATCCCATCCCGATGAGATTAAGGGGATAAAAAAATTCAGCGAAAACAGCACAAAACCCCTGGCGCTTCGAAAAAATCAGAATCAGGAAACACTTTTCCAGGTGGAAAAAATCTATGACGGGGACTCCATTAAAGTCAAAGGCCACTCTTTATCCTTGATGATCAGGCTTGTGGGCATTGATGCGCCGGAAACCGGGGGAAGAAAAAGAACCGGACAGCCCTACAGCAGGCAATCCGGAAAACTGCTGGAAAAACTGGTTTCAGGGAAAAAAGTCCATATCAAAAGCTACGGCACAGACAATTACAACAGACAACTGGCAGAAGTATTTGTCAACAACAGAAACATCAACCTTGAAATGGTTAAAGCAGGCATGGCAGAGGTTTACAAAGGGAAACATCCAGCAGCCCTTGAGATATCCGCCTATAAACGGGCAGAATCATCTGCAAAAAGATCCTACAAAGGCATATGGAGACAGGGCAGCCGCTATAAAAGCCCCAGGCAATGGAGAAGAGAACATCCCCGCAAATAAGAGACTTTTAAGGAATTTGTCCATGAAAAAAATGATTTTTGTGACCTGCTTTCTCTGGACTTTCGTGAATGTCGGATCTCTTTCTTTTGCAGTGTTCACTACCCGGAACAAGCGGGAAATGGTTCACCTGCAGTCCGCACGCAGCTTTTTCCAGCAGATTGAAATTACCCGTTCGTGGAATGCCCTGCATGGTGGTGTATATGTACCGGTGACTGAAAAGACCCGTCCAAACCCCTATCTAAAGACCCCCTTGCGCGACATCACAGTGAACCCGGAACTGACCCTTACAAAAATCAACCCGTCCCTGATGACCCGGGAACTCTCAGATCTGACAACAAACCAGAAGGGGGTTAAGCTGCGAATTACCAGCCTTGATCTTCTCAATCCTGAAAATTTTCCGCTGGAACGGGAAAAAAAAGCCTTGAGGCTGTTTAACAAAGGCATCAAAGAAACCTGGAAATTTTTCACAGAAAACAACCAGCCGATTTTTTTCTATATGGCCCCTTTGAAAACCGACAGCTCCTGCCTGAAATGCCATGACAGCCAGGGATACCGCAAAGGAGACATAAGGGGCGGCATCAGCATCACCATTCCGGCGCTGGGAAATATTCCCCTCAAGGAAATTTTTCTTATCCATATCATTCTGCTGCTGTCCGGCCTGGGTGTCATATTTTTTTTCGGCACCGCCCTGAACCGCGCTTATGACGACCTGAAACGCCAGGCAGCCATTGACGGCCTGACCGGGCTGCTCAACCGCCGCTCTTTTTCCCAGCGAATCTCCATTGAATTTGCCGCCTGCCGCCGAAATAATGAACCCTTATCCATCATCATGTGTGACGTTGATTTTTTTAAAAAATTCAATGACACCTATGGCCATAAAGCAGGAGATGATTGTCTGATTCAGGTTGCAGATGCCCTGAAACAGTCCCTGAATCGGCCGGGTGACTTCTGTGCCCGGTACGGAGGCGAGGAATTTGTTGTGGTTCTTCCCTATACCAGTCAAAACGGCGCCATGCATGTGGCTGAAAAAATCCGCCAAAAAATCCTGGATCTCAACATTCCCCATAAAACATCTGACATCAAAAAAGTAAGCCTGAGCCTGGGAGCGGTAACCCAAAACCCCTCAGAGGTACAAAGTTATGAAGCAATGATCATTCAGGCAGACAAGGCCCTGTACCAGTCCAAGGCTTCCGGCCGTAACCAGGTGACAGGTTTTAACCCAAGATAGAAACAACCAGAAATTCCAGCCGGGGGAGAGGGCCATCTCATCTCTTTTGGGGATTATGGTCACGGGGTCAGGCCTGCCTTTTTGACGTTATTGGGGAAAAACAAACAGAATTTGGTTTTTTTATTTATAGTGGTATGGTGTGGGGTATACTCAACATGATTTTTTTGTTTCAGTGCAGGCGCAAATCGTAAAGGATCCCGGGCAATATTCCTTTGGGCAGATCTTCTGAGAGATAGCTGTCATATCGATGGTCAAATCCACACCTTTTGCAGAAGCGGTCCAGCGCAGAATATCGATCTGATTTTTGTTCCCGTCAACCAGTGCCACCCACTTTTTTTCATGGTCGGGGTCTCGGTTCCGGGCTTCTGCAAACGCTTCTTCGTTGAACATTTTTAACCAATGGATACACCAGCAGCTTTTTCACCTCGGCCCCATGCCGCTTGCCGGCCCGATCCATGCGCCCCCGTCCACTGGTCTCTCCCAGTTCAATCCAGTTGGCTGCCCGGTAACAACCCCCATGATACCGCTTCCGGTCCCACTGTCCCCCATAACTGTTTGGCTTGATATTAACGTGGCGCTTGGCCCTTCCATAAAAACTTGATAACCGAGTAACAGAGACACACAACTTGAAAAGGGTAGCCTAATGTTTTCAAGTCTATCTGGCTTTAGGCATCAAGTTAAAATAAGTTGTGCATATTGTGCCGAATTTTTATTTGTTTTCAAGGCGGGACAAGGTGCGCATAACGAGCTATGTAAGCCTTGTCCCAACGAAGAAAACAGATAAAAAGGCAAGCAGGATGTATAAGTTATTTTCACTTGCTGCCTTAATCAGAATAAAAGATCTTTTTAT
>JAWOEJ010000288.1:0-3105 GCA_046482845.1 Desulfobacteraceae bacterium
GGAAATCGAGGGACTGAGACATGACAGGAATGTTGTTTCAGACAAAATAGCTGAAATGAAAAAACAGGGTCAGAATGCAGATGATCCCATAAAAGAGATGCGGGGGGTGTCAGAAAAGATAAAGGACCTTGAAAAAGACCTGGAAAAAGTTGAGTCCTTTATCCATGATTTTATGATCACCCTTCCCAACCTTCCCCACCCGGATGTGCCCGAGGGCAGTGATGAAGCAGACAATTTACTGGTAAAAACCCAGGGGACCCCACCTGTTTTTGATTTTTCACCCAGACCCCATGAAGAGATAGGCGAAAACCTTGGCATACTTGATTTTGCCAGGGCAGCCAAAATAACCGGATCACGGTTTGCCCTGTACATGGGAGCAGGCGCAAGACTTGAAAGGGCGCTGATCAACTTTATGCTGGATATCCATACCCGTGAACACGGCTATATCGAGGTGCTTCCCCCCTTTATTGCCAGCAGGAAAAGCCTTACAGGCACAGGCCAGCTTCCCAAATTCGAGGAAGATCTGTTTAAGCTGGAAGGCACAAATTACTATTTAATCCCCACCTCTGAAGTGCCGCTGGCCAACATCCATGCAGAAGAAGTGGTCAATGAATCGGATCTGCCCATCAAGCTGACATCCTATACCCCCTGCTTCCGTTCAGAGGCCGGCTCCTATGGAAAGGATACCAAAGGACTGATCCGTCAGCATCAGTTCAACAAGGTTGAAATGGTAAAATACACCACCCCTGAGACCTCCTATGATGAACTGGAAAGCCTTCTTTTAAATGCTGAAGAGATTCTGAAACGACTGGATCTCCCCTACCAGGTGGTCACGTTGTGCACAGGGGATCTTGGGTTTTCCGCCACAAAAACCTATGATATTGAGGTGTGGATGCCGGGCCAGAACAAGTACAGAGAGATCTCATCGTGCAGCAACTGCGAGGCCTTCCAGGCCAGAAGAGCCAATATAAAATTCAGAAGAAAAGGGCAGAAAAAGGCTGAATTCCTGCATACCCTGAACGGATCAGGACTTGCTGTGGGCAGATGCCTGGCCGCTATTCTTGAAAACAACCAGCAAAAAGACGGCTCCGTGAAAATTCCTGAAGCCTTAATCCCCTATATGGGAGGGATGGAGGTTATTTCCAATGAAAATTGACAATTTCCCTGATCATATAAAACCCTTTATTATTCCAGAGCCAAAGGGAGACCCCGTTTACAGATGCCTTGGGTGCGCCCGGGAATTTTCAATTGAAAAGCTCCTTTACGTCTGCCCAGAATGCGGAGCGGTGCTGCTCATTGAAGACAGGCACTTTGATCAGTTAAAAGACATTCCCGGCAGCACATGGCAGCAGATCTTTGACTACCGGAGAATGCTCAACATACCTGCCCTCAAGGGAATATACAGATACCATGAATTTCTCGGTCCCAGTATTCCCCTTGAGTCAATTGTCTACCTTGGGGAAGGACACACCCCTGTTGTTGAAGCCAGCCAGCGCCTTCAGAAAAAAGCAGGGGCCAGATTCTTCTACAAAAATGACGGTCAGAATCCCAGCGCTTCATTTAAAGACCGGGGCATGGCAAGCGCGCTCTCTTATATCAAATTTCTCCTTGACCAGAACCTGGCATCTAAAATCATTGCTGTGTGTGCTTCCACCGGGGATACCTCTGCAGCGGCAGCCCTGTATGCCTCCTACCTGACCCCTGATATCAAGTCTGCTGTACTGCTGCCCCATAATAAGGTCACCCCCCAGCAGATGTCCCAGCCCCTGGGCAGCGGGGCAAATGTGTTTGAAATCCCCGGTGTATTTGACGACTGCATGAAAATTGTAGAAAAACTCTCCACTGAATACCCGGTGGCCCTGCTGAACTCCAAAAACGCCTGGCGCATTCTGGGACAGGAATCCTTTTCCTTTGAGATTGCCCAGGATTTTGAATATGAAATGGAAAAAAAGACTGTTGTGGTTCCCATCGGCAATGCAGGAAACATCTCAGCCGTCATGAACGGGTTCTTGAAATTCTTTCACACAGGCATCATCAAAACCCTGCCCAGAATTATCGGGGTTCAGTCTGAACACGCAGACCCGGTATTCCAGTACTACCTGGAACCTGATGCAGACAAAAGAAAATTCAAACCCGTCAATGTCAGACCCAGTGTGGCCCAGGCTGCCATGATCGGCAACCCGGTTTCCATGCCACGGGTGATACGCATTGCAGAGCGGTACAACACCACAGCCCAGGAGAAAAAAATATTTGTGGTGCAGGTCAGGGAACAGGACATTATGGACTGGCAGCTGGAGGCCAACCGCAATGGCCATATTGCCTGCACCCAGGGCGGAGAGTCCCTTGCCGGACTTGTAAAGGCTGTTCAGGAAAACATCCTGTCAGAGGACGAGACCGCTGTTCTGGATGCAACCGCCCATGCCATAAAATTTTCCGGGTTCCAGGATCTGTACTTTGGAAACACCATGCCAAAGGATTATAATATAAAATCAAGGCCAGAATTTATAAACGCGCCTCAATTGATAATGCCGGACAATGAAAAAAAAATCCCCGGCCAGGGCGCCCCGCTTTCCCAAAAAGACTTTACCGCGTTTGCCGATGATATTTCCAGGAAAATCGCTGAGAAATTAGCACTGAAAATAACACCATGAGAAAAACAACGTATTTTTTTATTGTCATACTGTCAAGTCTTAGCATGTGGTTCACCTGGGTATGTTCTGCATCCCCTGAGGGAAACACAATTGAGACCCTTGAGACCTCAGTAAAAAGATACTCTGTTCTTCCCTACAAAAACAAAAAAGTACTGTGTGATCCCTACAAAGTCTCAAGGAATGACTGGCTCTATAAAATATTCAGAAAAAAAGGAACAATTTCTGAAGCGGACTTCCCCCTGTTTCTGGATATTTTTAAACAGATCAATCCAAAAATAAACAATATTGATGCCATACAGCCCGGTCAGCTGATTTTGATCCCCCTGAAAATAATCAAAAAAGATGATTACAGGGAAAGCAGCCCGGGGCTTGTGGATGTTCCCATTCTCAAACTGTCTTTAACCCGGCAAAAAATAAAACCCTTTATCCAGTCATACCGGATCACCCCTGGAGA
>JAWOEJ010000315.1:0-26449 GCA_046482845.1 Desulfobacteraceae bacterium
AGGGCTCACTCAAAAATAACTTAACATTTTGGCAGCCGATTCATCCTGTCCTGCTGCGTTGTGAAAATTCGGCGTATTCCCGATATGCCTGCATTTTCACGCCTTGCAGGACAGGCGACTCAACTCCCAAAATTGGCAACTTATTTTTGAGTGAACCCTAACAACAAACCATGAAAGCTAAAAGCTATCACTCGGTTATCAAGTTTTTATGGCAGGGCCGATTAAGAGCTCTCAGCGGTATTCAAAAAATTTGATGATCGAGTATCAGTAAGCAGCAGGGCTTTACTGGAAGCTGATAGCTGAGTACTGACGACTGATGGCTTTTTTAAAAAACAAATCAAAGGAAACTGCTATGTTCTCATTAAAAAATGTAAAAATGAAACCCAAACTTATCTCCCTTTTTTTGATCGCAGGAATTGTACCCATTGTCATCGTGGGCTTTTTCAGCAATTTTAAAGCCCAGAACGCCTTGATTCATGAAACCCGGAATCAGCTGATTTCAATTCGGGAAATCAAGAAAAATCAAATCAGCGATTATTTCAATAAACGCAGGGAAAATATGAATGTTCTTGCGGAGACGGTGGGTACCCTGAGAAAGGAGGCGTTTGACAAGCTCGAAGCAGTCCAGAAGGCAAAAATGGATGCCATTCAAACCTATTTCAAGGACATGTTCATGAAGATGAACATGTTTGCAGGCAGCAAAGATGTACAAGAGCTTTACGACAGGCTGTTTGTGTACCATAACGAAATGGACACCTTGCCGCGGGGAAATTATGACGTCATCACAGATGAGTACACTAATATATGGAGCACCCTGGGCAAACCTATTAAAGAGTTTCAGGTAGAAAGCGGGGTGTATGACGTGTTCATGATCTGTAAAGCCCACGGCCATGTCATGTATTCTGCGGCCAGAGCGGATGATCTCGGAGAAAACATCGGCTATGGTAAATACAAGGACTCGGGGTTGGGTGAACTCTGGTCCAAAATGGTTGATTCAGGCGAACCGGAAGTCGTGGATATGGCTCCGTATGCCCCGAGCAACGGAGTTCCTGCCATGTTCGCCGGTTACCCCATAAATGATGAAGCAGGTGAAATGATCGGGATCATTGCATTCAAGCTTCCCCTGGATCAGATCAACAAGGTCATGAACACCCGGTACGGTCTGGGAGAAACCGGAGAGTCCTATCTGGTGGGACAGGATAATCTCATGCGGTCCGATTCCCATCTTGACCCGGAACACCGCACAGTGAAGGCGAGTTTTGCAGACCCGGAAAAGGGAAGCGTTAAGACAGAAGCCACCGCTGCTGCCCTTGCCGGTAAAGACGGCCAGGATGTCATCCAGGATTATAATGGAAACCCAGTCCTTTCCTGCTATAATCCTTTGAAAATTAAGGATCTTACCTGGGCAGTGGTCACGGAAATCGATGTGGCAGAAGCGTTTTCTCCCAAAGATCGTTCAGGCAAATATTATTTTAAGAAATATACTGACATGTACGGGTATTACGATGTTTTCCTGGTCAACCCGGATGGGTATTGTTTTTACACCGCACACAAAGAGGCGGATTACCAGACCAACCTGATCAGCGGCAAATACAGGGATTCAAATCTTGGCAGGCTGGTACAAAAGGTTAAGGACACCAAAAAATACGGACTGGCGGATTTTGAACCCTATGCCCCGTCCAATGGTGAGCCGGCCGCGTTTATTGCCCAGCCCGTGCTTCACGGAGAAGAGGTGGAACTGATCGTTGCGCTCCAGCTCTCCCTTAAAGCCATTAACAAGATGATGCAGCAGCGGGAAGGTATGGGGAAGACCGGTGAGGCTTACCTGGTGGGTCCTGACAAACTCATGCGTTCGGATTCGTATCTGGACCCTGAAAACCGCAGTGTAAAAGCCTCTTTTGCCCACCCAGCCTCCGGGAGCGTGGACACCGAAGCATCTAGTATGGCCCTTTCCGGAGAATCGGGGGTTAAAACCATTAAGGATTATAACGGCAGTGATGTTCTGTCCGCATTTGCACCAGTAAACCTGGGGGATACCACCTGGGCACTGATTGCCGAAAAGAACGAATCCGAGGTGCTTGCCCCGGTAAAAAGCATCAGAAATTCCATTGTTCTGATTTCAGCGGTCATCGCCCTGATTGTGGCTGCAGGTGCTTATTTCATTGCCAGAATGATTTCCGGGCCCCTGCTGAAAGGGGTTGCCTTTGCCGATGTCGTGGCCAAAGGGGACCTGACAGCAACCATTGATGTGGATCAGAAAGATGAGATTGGGATGCTGGCCCAGGCATTGACTGACATGGTAAAAAATCTGCGGGAGATCATGACAGAACTCAGCAACAACACAGACAGCCTGTCAGGGGCGTCCGAGGAATTGTCATCGGTATCCTCCCAGATGGCTGCGTCGGCCGAGGAAATGGATGCCCAGTCCTCCTCGGTGGCATCGGCTACGGAACAGGTATCTGCCAGTGTTGATACTGTGGCCTCCGCAGCAGAACAATCCAGTGCTTCGGTGGCCAGCATTGCCTCCATGACTGAAGAGATGTCCTCCACATTTTCCAATGTGGCTGAATCAGCCCATAAAACCTCGGACAGGGTGGAAAAAATGGCTAAAGACAGTGAAAGCATCTCCTCGGGGATTAATACCATGGCCGCGGCTATTGAGGAGATGACAGCATCTTTGAACGAAGTGGCCCAGAACACCCAGCAGGCCAGCCGGGTATCCAGCAACGCCAACCAGGCGGCAGAATCCATTAATGATAAAATGAACGGCCTTGTCAATGCATCCAAACAGATCGGCAAGGTGGTGGGTGTAATCAAGGATATTGCCGACCAGACCAATATGCTGGCCCTGAACGCCACCATTGAGGCGGCCGGAGCAGGAGAGGCAGGCAAAGGATTTGCCGTGGTGGCAGGGGAGGTCAAGGAGCTTGCCAAGCAGTCTGCCGATGCCACGGACGAAATCTCCGGACAGATCGATGAGATCCAGAACAGCACCAATGCCGTTGTGGATGCCATAGTGGAAATCAGCAAAGTAATCGAAGAAGTGGCCGGTATCAATGAAACCATTGCTTCGGCCGTGGAAGAGCAGTCGGCCACTGCCGGTGAGATTTCCCAGTCCGTTGCCCAGAATGCCCAGACCGTCCAGGGCATTGCCGAAGATGCCGGCCAATCCTCCCAACTGGTAAGCGAAATTGCCAGATCAACGGATGAAGCCAACAGCACGTCAGCTGAAGTGGCCCGGCATGTAGCTGAGTTGTCCGATGCGGTCAGCGAGGTAGCCAAATCCTCTGCCGAGGTGGCCAAGGCGACCAACGAGATTTCCGGTAATATTCAGGGAATCAGCATGGCGTCAAAGGAAACGGCCACCGGGGCCAACCAGACCAACGAATCAGCCGGTGAACTGGCCAGGATGGCATCATCCATGGCCGCTCTTGTGCAGCGGTTTAAAATGTAGGGTTTATCATCACTTCGGTCAAATTGGCATACCATGAAAGCCGTCAGCCGTTAGTAAGCAGCAGGAATCTATTGGAAACTGATTACTGATTACTGAAGGCTGATAGCTTTCTTATAAAACCCACATGTCCTGGCGGACACAACGAAGCATGAAAGCTGTTAGCTGTTAGCTTTTAGCTGTTAGCTGTTAGCTTTTAGCTGTTAGCTGTTAGCTGTTAGCTTTTAGCTGATGGCTGATAGCTGATAGCTGATAGCTTTCATATAAAAACCAGCCATGATGCACAGCATCACAACAAATACTGAAACTTAAAATTCAACACTGATTCCCGTGCCCACGGTCAGATCCGTTCCTGGATAACCGCTGGTATTTTCGTATTCTTCATCAAAAAGGTTATGGCAGTACAACCTCAGCCTGCAGTTGCGAAGGCCCTGAAATTCTTCAAACAGCTTGTGAGTAACAGAAATACCGGCAATGTCAAAGGAATCAATGGGAATATCCTCGAATTCATACACATCCGGTGCAGTTTCAGTACTGGTCTTTACCACCTGTTCATCCTGATATTCATAGTTAAAAGTCACACTGGTGGCCGGGGAGATCTGCCAGGTCAGCCTTGCTGTAAAAAAATTGTCTGCCCTGTCGTCCAGTTCTGTCTCACCACTGGGTTCACTTCCCTGGTTTTCAAAATCCTGCCAGGCATACCCCAGAACAAAGGACAGATTATCAGTCAGGTGGCCGTCCAGCTGAACTTCTATCCCCTGGCGGACCACCTCGTCCAGGTTGATTGTATAATCCAGATATTCCAGACCTTCCTCAACTTCAACACCGCTCTTTGGCCAGTAATGCGCATAATCACTGTTGGTGGAAATATAATCCTTGATTTTATAATAGGCATAGTTGACATTCATTTTAATATCACCAACCAAACGCCGGTTTAAAACCAGATCATACCCCACTCCATGTTCGGGGTCAAGCCAGGCCCCTGAAGGTCTGCCCTGGGGATTGTAATCGCCGTGATAATCCGGTGCCCGCCATATTTTACTGACACCCACAGAAATGGAAGTATCCCTGAGACCTGCCGCCAGGTCATCCAGTTCATAGGTCAGAAAGGATTTCGGCAGAACCTGGCACCAATTGCGTTTAATCCACATATCCCTGTCTGTAATGTAAATTTCTCCTGTTCTTGATGAATGGTTGCTCACCCAGACCGTAGTATCTTCATACCGAAGTCCGGCAGTCATTTTCAGCCTTGGCATAACCTGCCACTCATGCTGGGCAAAACCTGATATGATTTCAATGCGTTTTTTATCATCATGGGCCGTGACTGTGTTTCCCCAGCCGGGTACATCCCCGTATCCGTCATAACACTGCTCAAGCTCACCTCCAATGGTTGTTGTATGGTTATCTGCCAGCTGAAATTCATTGGCCACCCTGCCCCCCTGCTGATGCCATTCTGTATCCCAGCTGCCGTCCCTGATCCCTTTGGAAGGATCACTGGTATCTACCCACTCCATCAGGGAATTGTCCCGGTTTTCCTCTCCGTAATGGGCTGTGGCCGTCCATGTCCCCACCGGGCTGGGGATATTTATATTCATCCGGTAATTGGGAGATATCTTATCCCAGGTCGGGTCCTGCCATTGATAGTAAATCCGGCCGGCTTTTTTAAGACCTGGATAACTTGAATCCCAATTGCTTTCAGGATCACCAGGGTCATTGACTGTGGGTCTTTCCCGATCTGCATCAGCATAGGATGCTGTAAAGGAAATATAGCCGTCATTGGGGAGGACATAACTGAACCGGCCAAAGTACGTATCAATATCTACGTCTCCATGGCGGAGATACCCGTTTGTGGCGTATTTCTGGTACCCCAGATCATAGGTGAAATTCCCTGCCCCCCCCTGAAGACTGGTGCTTAAATTTCTCGTATCATAGGTGCTGTAATCGGCAGACATCTTTACATCAGGTTTTAATGTATCATACCGGACTGGTTTTCGGGTGACAAAATTGACCACACCGCCGATACTTTTCCCCGGGTAAAGCGCAGAATGGGGACCTGGCAGGACTTCAACGGTTTCCACCAGGAACGGCGGAAGCAGGGCATAGTCAACAATATGGCTGGACCGTCTTCCCCCGGTTTTTCTGATGGTGGCCCCGTCAAGGGAAGTCACAAAGCGCTTGCTGGAAAATCCCCGCATGTAAAGGGTGTCATCATCGGGCACAAGGTCTGTTGCGCCCCGGTAATCTATAATAACAAGATCTTTTACAATATCACCGACATTCTGCACACTTCCAATACTCTGGTACTTGTCCACTGAAATCGTTGTTTTCTCAGGTTCTATGTCAAATTCCTGAGCCTCTGCCCTGGCTGACACCTGAATTGCTTCAAGCTGATAAACCTGGGTTTCTCCTTCTCCAGCAAAGACATTCTGCACCAGAGCCGTTAAAACAAAGATACCAGCACATAAAAAAAATCTCATTTTCACTCCTTTTGTCTAGCTTAACCCTGGATTAAAAATTTTACATATTCATTAAACTCGGTTATCAAGTTTTTATGGAAGGACCGATTAAGAGCCCCCAGCGGTTGCCTGTCAGGAACATTGAGAACCAAAGGAGATCAGACTTTTTCCCTGCCAGGCGTTAAGAAAATCAAGCTGTTCGAGGACCAGTGGCCGCAGTTCTTGATTTTTAGCCTGGCAGGGAAAAAGTCCTCCGTCGGTCGCTGTTCCTGACAGGCAACCGCTGAGGGCGGCGGTATCCAAAAAACTTGATGATCGAGTATAAGAAACTTGAAACAAGATACAAGACGCGGTACAATTCAAGTCCCATGGGTTGTTGTAATGCTGCGCATCATCGGTGTTCTACAATTTCCCCATCTGCCACGCAACAATTTCCCCCTGCTTTACAACGGAAACTATATATTGGTCAACAAAAAAATGCTCCACCTCATACCCCTGATTGTCATACAGTACATGGATATTTAAAGCATCTGGCACCTCAGTCACCCTTACCCTGGAAAGACCTTTCAGGCCGACACCAGCAGCCTTGAGCACTGCTTCCTTTGCCGTAAACACCCTGAAGAAAACAAGGCTCCGGGGATCAGGGGGAAAAAGCCCTGCTTCCTGTTGTGTGCAGATCCTGTTAAACAGGGCCTCTGAAACAGGCTTTATCTTTTCAAGATCAATACCTGTCTTACCCCTTGACACAACGCCGGCCACATAGTCGGGTTTATGGGCAATGGACCAGCACACCCCGCTGCTGGCAATTGGCGCGCCATTGTGGTCCTTTTTTAAAACTTTCGGGAAAAAGCCGCTGAACTGTCCTGAAAGCATCAGGGTATCCCGCGCGTAACAGGACAAAGCGGCTGTAAGCGCCTTTTTTCCCAGGGACCCGGCCGTCTGGGGAACCTTGCATATTATTGGATATAGCACAGAAATATACGCTCCTGTGCCGCTGAAATATTCATTTCCTACCCTTCCTTCTCCTGCCCTGAATGATCAACGGGGTCAGCGGCTGCCTGTATTCAGTGCCCTGAAATCCATCACACCTCCTGGGTGACGGCCGCCATCATTTTGTTTACCGCCAGCACAGCGGGTGAGTCATCGGGCATATCCATAAGGGATTTCTGCTCCATGTCAAATTCCAGCAGCGCATCATCCCCTGGAATGGTGCACAAAAGGGGAATCCCGATTTTTTCCACCTCGGCCATAAACGCAGGGCTGAGCTCTGCCGGGGCGCGGTTGACAACCAGTCCCAGACTTTTCACTTCCAGTTTAAGCTCATCCAGCATTTCATTGATGCGCCCCACTGCCCTGAGCCCCCTTAACGCATAGTCCGTGACCAGGATCAGTTTATCCACCTTTCCCCGGGTTCTGCGGCTTAAATGCTCCATTCCTGCTTCATTGTCCACAAGAAGGTATTTATAGTTTTTCTCAAGCTGTTCTGTGAACCGGTTTAAGATATTGTTCACCATGCAGTAGCAGCCCTGGCCTTCCTGACGGCCCATGACCAGGAGATCAAAGTCTTTACTTTCGATAATCACCTGGTTCATAAGCATTTCAATGTACACAATCTTATCCATGCCCGAAGGAACCCCCTGGGGGTCGCGCATAAAGTCCTCGCGTATATCTCCGACACTCTTTTCCACATTTATACCAAGGGTTTCACCCAGGTTGCTGTTGGGATCTGCATCCACTGCAAGCACAGGAGATGCATTGTTCCCGGCAAGATATCGAAGTGCCAGTGCAGAAACGGTTGTTTTACCAACCCCTCCTTTTCCAGCCAGTGCTATAACTTTGCTCATAATTACTCCATTTTAAAACGTCATATTTAAATATTGTCATAATTGTAACACTCGATTATCAAATTTTTCAAACCAAACGGTGTACTTATTTATAATTTTCAATGTCCATGGCAAAACTTTCAAAATCCTTTTCAGCCAGAAAAGCGGTTATCATTTCACTGACCTTGTCTGCCGTATCTACACGGTAAACCCCTTTTTCATCGCTTCCTGCAATCTTTTTGGCATTGGCCACAACCGCCTGAAGCGCTTCAACAGTGATGTCGATATTTGCATTTATGGTTATCATGTTACTGGAATCTGTCATGTTCTGCTCCCTTGTCTGCATATATCACGGGTCATATAAATCCGCAGTGCATCCTGAACAGCCTCTGCAGCAAGACCTGAACAATGCTGCTCCTCTTCAGGGACCTTTCCCAGCCGTGACAGGATCATATCCCCTGTAATATCAGCCAGCTCCTCTGCTGTCCGGCCAATGGTAAATTCAGCGGCAAAGGAACCGCACACATTGCTTGTCCCGCATCCGTCTGTCATATAAGAGGCATCAGCCACACGGCCGCTGTCGAATTTAAGATAAATTTCAATGGTATCCCCGCAGGAACCTGTTACTGCGGAATGGACATCACTTCCTTCCATTCTTCCCCTGAACCGGGGATTCTGCCAGCGGTTAAACCCTTCTTCTCCAAGAACGGTCCGGGCCTCATCAAAAATTTCTTCCTGAAGATTTTCAAGAAATTGATCCAGTTTGTCATTCATTTTTCACCCCAGCAAAATTTAATTTTTTTATATGAAACACTTGTCTAAGCATTGCCATTGGCGGCGTTTCATTCTTCGTTGCAGCAGGGCCGAGGATAATGGACCGACCATGCCGGTTCTATAGAAGATTATCCTTTTTTAACCGGGTAATAATCTCGGTTACGGACCTGCTTCTGTCCATGGTGTAAAAATGCAGTCCATCCACCCCTTTTTCAAGCAGCTCCCTGCACTGTTCTACGGCAAAGTCAATGCCGTATTCTGCTACGGCGCCTTTTTCCTTTTCTGTCAATTCTTCGAGTTTTCTGCTGACCTCAGGGGGAAGGGTTGACCCGCAGAGTCTGCACAGCATATTGGTCAGTTTCATGCTGTAAATGGGCATAATCCCTGGAATAATTGGAATGGTCACCCCGGCGGCCCTGCACTTTTCCACATAATCAAAGAAAAAACGATTCTCATAAAAGTACTGGGCAATAACGTATTGAGCGCCGTTGTCCTGTTTCAGCTTTAAATAGGATATATCCTTGTCAAGGCTTTCCGCCTGGATATGGCCTTCGGGATACCCGGCACACCCCAGATCAAAATCATAATTTTTATTGATAAAAGCTATCAGGTCCGAGGCATATTTAAAGCTGTCCGGATGGGGGGTAAAATCCGCATTTTTAGGTTCATCTCCGCGAATGGCAAAAATGGTTTTCACACCGATTTCCCTGTACCTGTCTAAAATCGAGGTGATTTCAGACGGAGAAAGACCAAACCCTGCGATATAGGCTACAGTGGGCAGATTCTTTTCCTGAATCATTTTTTTTACGGTATTGTAGGATCCGTCTTTTGTTGACCCGCCAGCCCCAAAGGTTACAGACATATAATCGTATTCAAGGGCGGAAAGGGAATCCACTACATTATAGAATTTGGCTTCTGCTGCTTCATCCCTTGGGGGGAAAAACTCAAATGAGACAACAGGTTTTTTTCTTTTTTCACTGTATAATTTTCCTGCCTGCATATGTTACATCTCCTTTTTATATGAAAGCCTTCAGCTATCAGTACTCAGCTAAAAGCTTTCATGCTTTGTTGTGCCTGTCAAGGCATGGGGGTTATTTGAATGCCGTGAGCCTTCAGTACTCAGCTTTCAGTAAACAATTACAAGTTTTTTTCCTGCTGGTTACTGTCACTTGATTATCAAGTTTTTATGGAAGGACCGGTTAAGATCCCCCAACGGTTGCCTGTCAGGAACTTTGATAACCAAAGGTCAGGCTGATTTTTTTCAACACCGTGATTAAAATAAAGCAGAAATTTAAAAACGCAATAATAAAAAAAGCCGGACAAACAGATTTATCTGAGGTGTCCGGCTTGAACTGTTCTGTATTTTTTGGGTTAAAAAAGGAATCAGCCTTCAAGGGCAAGCTTTGCAGATCTCATTGTGTTTTTCATGAGCATGGCTATGGTCATGGGGCCTACGCCGCCTGGAACAGGGGTGATTTTACCGGCAATCTCTTTGGCCTTTTCAAAATCAACATCGCCTTTTAAAATAGCCTTGCCTGTTTTTTCATTCTTACCTACGCGGTTAACACCCACATCGATAACAGTGGCGCCGGGTTTGATCCACTCGGGTTTGACCAGATCGGGAACACCGGCTGCAACAATAAGGATATCCGCTCTTTTGCAGTGACCAGCCAGATCTTTGGTCCGGGTGTGAACTATTGTAGTGGTACTGTTGGCACCTTCACCCTTCTGGGCCATCATAACGGCAATGGGTTTTCCAACGATATTGGACCGGCCGACCACTACCACCTCTGCACCGGAGGTTTCCGTACCGGAACGGACAATCATCTCCTGGATACCGGCCGGAGTACACGGCAGAAATCTGACCTCGTCTCCGCCGATCATCAGGCGGCCCACATTAACAGGATGGAAGGCATCCACATCTTTATCCGGATCAATGGCGTTCAATACTTTTTTATCATCAATATGTTTGGGAAGGGGGAGCTGTACCAGAATACCGTGAATATCGGGATCATTGTTGTATTTGTCAATCAGGGCCAGCAGATCCGCTTCTGAGATATCATCGGGCTGATCATCCTGTATTTCCTTGAACCCAAGACTGTTTGCTGTTTTTACCTTAAGGGAGACATAGCTGATGGAAGCGGGATTTGCACCCACAAGGATGGTGACAAGCCCGGGTACCTTTCCGTGCTTTTCCTTCATGGCATCCACTTCTTCCTTTATCTCAGCAAGAATTGTCTTTCTTATCTCAGTTCCGCTTATAATTTCTGCAGTCATAATATATTTCCTGTATTAAAAAATTTTGGGGAACAAATATTGTGCTGACGTATAAATTCAAAATATATACGTCAGCTCAGATACTGATTTTTGAAAACAATGTCTAAAACTGCGCTGTTAGAACAGCCCTGACACCTTACCTGTGGCTGTATCCACATCAACACGCCTGAAGGCAGGATTGGAGCTGGTTCCCGGCATCAAGCTGATGGTACCTGCACACGGGCAGAGAAACTTTGCACCGGAATAGATCAGTATATCCTGAATCGGCAGGGTCCAGCCCTTTGGAACACCCTTGAGTGTTACATCATGGGTCAGACTTAAATGGGTTTTAACCATCATGGTAGAAAAATCATCATATTTGGAATCAGACTCAAGCATCTTGGCCTTTGCTTCAGCATCAGCTGACCAGGAAACACCATCTGCACCATAAACCTCTTTTGCTATTTTTTCCACACGATCCCTGAGCTTCATTTCAAGGGGATAGAGGAACTCAAAATTGGTCTTCTCATCACACGCTTCCTTAACCGCCTCGGCAAATTCTATGGCACCGTCACCGCCATTTTCCCAGTGGGTTGATTTGGCACAGCGGGCACCTGCATCTTCAGCTGCCTTTCTAACCATTGCAATTTCAGCATCTGTATCTGTATGAAAGCAGTTAATGCAGACAACCGGGTTGATACCTGCCTTGCGGATGGTTTTAATATGGTGAACCATATTTTCAACGCCGGTTTCCAGCAGTCCAAGATTTTCCTTTGTATACTCGTCTGCCAGGGGAAGACCTGCAACGACCTTGGGTCCGCCGCCGTGCATCTTAAGGGCGCGGATGGTTGATGTTAAAACAGATACATGGGGTTTTAATCCGCTGTTACGGCATTTAACGTTCCAGAATTTTTCAAATCCAATATCAGCGCCAAATCCACTTTCTGTAACATGATAATCAAAAAGTTTAAGACCAACACGATCCGAAATAATAGAAGACTGACCCACAGCTATATTGGCAAAGGGGCCTGCATGCACCATGCATGGCTGGTATTCTGCCGTGCACATCAGGGTTGGATTTATGGTGTTTCTCATCCATGCCGTCATTGCACCGCCCACCTCAAGGTCTCCTGTAGTGACTGGCTTTCCAGCTCTATCAAAAGCAACTGTGATATCATCAAAGCGTTTTCTCATATCTGCCAGATCTCTGATAATAGAGAGAATTGCCATGAGCTCAGACCCAACGGCAATACCGAATTTGGACTGCATGGTGAATCCGTCAAATCTTCCGCCAAGGCCAATTACAATATTTCTCAGACTCTGGGCGCAGAGATCCATGATCCATCCCATTTCAACACGGGTGGGGTTGATATCAAGGCGGCGCATCTTGGTCAGTCTTTCCAGCTGCTCGTCATTGTAGTTGCGCTCATGCTGCATCCGGGAAGTCAATGCAACCATGGCAAGATTATGGGCATTCATGATGTCATTGATATCCCCTGTAAGACCCAGAGAGAACTCAGTCATGGGAATAAGAAGGGAATTTCCTCCGCCTGCTGCAGTCCCCTTGATGTTCATTGTGGGTCCACCTGAAGGCTGTCTTAACGCACCGCCCACATTCAGACCAATTTTACCCATACCTTCCATAAGTCCGCAAGCCGTGGTACTCTTTCCTTCACCCAGAGGAGTCGGCGTGATGGCGGTAACTTCAATGTATTTACCATCTGGTTTGTCTTTCAGGCGGTCAATGATTTTCAAAAAATCAAGTTTGGCAAGCCTGCCCATCGCAAGGATTTCCTCTTTTTTCAGACCTAACTTCTCTCCCCACTCTTCCGGTGTAGGCATGTTTTTTTCCGCTTCTTCGGAAATCTGCCAGTCTGCCATTTCTACTGCATTATAAGCCATTTTACCCATCCTCCATTATAAATATGAAAATTGCAGTTACAGGAGAGCCATTCTCCTCACCCTATTTTAGATCACTACAGATGTTCAGCAACCCTGACACCCAAAAAACAGTTTGCAAAAATTTGTTCTTATGAGTTGTCAAAAGTTGTAATGATCAATATGTTACCCATTATCCTGTATTACACGATGATCAGGTTTTTTTATCAGATTCCTCGAAACCGGGGTCAGGTAAATATCAACATTAAAAAACTTGAGCATCGAGTGTTAAGGTATTGTGATCAACTATGTTGCCACAGATAAAGAATCAAATACATCTTCTAAGAAGAAATGCGTACCATAAAAAGAACATGCTAGTCAAGCATTCTTGTGCCTGATATCCATAATTTTTTTTATCTGCCAAAACAAAGGGGACACAGGCATCTTTCCCATAAATACCTGATTATTTTATGAATTTAATTTATATTATAAATTAGAAAATTTATTTTTGCAGTAAAAATGTTTCTGGATATCGTTTACCAAAATTTTTTTAATTATAATAACATTTAATCAACTCATCTATTGACAAAAAAAGAAACTGGTTGTATGCATTTAACGATACAAAAAGAGTCACCCTGATATTATAGTACAAAAGTGATTATAATAATGTACAGAACCCGTGTAATGTGCAAGGTGAACATTATAAAATGAAGATCAACACCATATCATTTTTATCAGATAAAAATGAGTATCACACCACCAGGTCATGCCGGGGACACCCTGTTCCTGCCTGCATGAACAAAAATTTTTATTTGCTCTCTGAACACCATTATTTAATACTTGACTGTATTGATAATAATAACACCGCAACCCATAATCACTATCAATCCATAAGGAGGTAAAAGTGGGATTTGAAATTACAAAAGAATCCTATGCCGGCGGTATTAAAAGCATCACCATAGGAAAAGGTGATAAAGCAGTTACCATCGGAGGAGAAACATGTTATCCTTTTTACCAGTTTGAAGGAGATACCCCCAACAAACCGGTTATAGCAATGGAAATCTGGGACATGGAACCCCCGGAGTGGCCCGATGCCGCCATTGCACCTTTTAAAGATGTTATTACGGATCCTGCTGCATGGGCCAAAAAATGTGTGGAAGAGTATGGGGCCCAGGCCATAGTACTCCAGCTGAAAAGCATTGATCCCAATGACAAGGATGCCAGTCCTGAAGAGGCCAGTGCCACTGTAAAAAAGGTGCTCGGCGCCATTGATGTCCCCCTGATTATCTGGGGATGCACAGCCCCTGCAAAGGATGAGGCGGTTTTAAAGCAAATTGCAGCGGACTGTGAAGGTGAAAACCTGATCCTGGGCCCTGTTGAGGAAAAAAACCACAAAGGTATCGGCGCTGCCGCACTGGGATATAAACACACCATTGTTTCTTCCTCCCCCATTGACGTCAACCTGGCCAAACAGGTCAATATTCTCCTTGAGAATCTGGGCGTGCCTCTGGGAAATGTTATTGTTGATCCCACCACCGGCGGTCTGGGATACGGCATGGAGTACTCATACTCCGTCATGGAACGTCTGAACCAGGCAGCCATGACCCAGGGAGATGACAAACTCCAGAACCCCATGATCAATAATCTGGCCAACGAGGTATGGAAGTGCAAGGAAGCCAAACAGCCGGTGGACGAGGCCCCGGAACTGGGTGACCCGGAAAGACGGCCCATTCTCATGGAAGCAGTGGGGGCAGTGACCTACCTGCTGGCCGGCTCCAATATTCTGATCATGCGCCACCCTGAATCCATAAAGCTGGTAAAAAGCTTTATAGACTGCATGAGTGCAGGTGGTTCCTGTGCAGATGTCGCTCCCATTGAAAAACGGCTGGATGATGTGGAAATTGATTTTGCAGCGCTGTCACCGGACCCGGATCTGAGCATGGAAGAAGAGAAAAAGGGGGCTGCGCCGGCCAAAAAAGCAGCGCCGGCCAAAGAAGAAGCAAAAGCAGCACCTGCCCCAAAAGCTGAAGCCAAACCTGAACCGGCCAAAAAAGCTGCTCCGGCTGCTCCGGCCAAGGAAGCTGCCCCTGCTGAAAAAGCAGCACCTGCTGTAGATGAAAAGGCCGAGGCTGAAGCCAAAGCCAAAGCGGAAGCCAAAGCCAAGGCCGATGCTGAGGAAAAGGCCAAAGCAGACGCAGAAGCAAAGAAAAAGGCGGAAGCAGACGCAAAAGCCAGGGCCGAAGCAGAAGAAAAAGCCAAAGCGGAAGCAGAAAAAAAGGCGGCATCAGATGCGGCCGCAGCAAGAGAAGCAGAAGAACAGGCCATAAGGGACAAACGGGCCGCTGAAAGAGAAAAGATGGCGGCCAGCCGTACGGCTGCACCTGCAAAAACAGCTAAAAAGACAGCTGCCGCTGAACAGAAATCTGACCTGGATAAAATTCTTAAAAAATTGAACAAAATTAACAAGAGGTAAACCGTTTAGATTGTTCAAGTGTGATTAAGATAGGCCTTTTTTAATAAATGATTATTGTTTACAAGAATCGTTAAAAAAATAACCATGAGGAGGAACCTCTAATGGCAGTAGAAAAAAAAGCAAAGGCTGCAACAAAAGAAAAAGCACCCAAGCTAGCAAATCCAGTTGAAGCAACAATTGATGTCGGATCCCAGGAAATGATTGCCCGTGCCCAGGAACTTGGCATTGACACGGTATTTGACAGAGCCGCTGCAATGAAACCGTGTAATATCGGTGCCCAGGGAACATGTTGCAAAAACTGTTCCATGGGTCCCTGCAGACTTCCCCTGCCCAAGGGCGGCATTGACGGCAAAGATACCAGAAAAGGACTTTGCGGTGCCACAGCAAACACCATTGCCGCAAGAAACTTCATCAGAATGATTGCCGGAGGCGCATCCGCCCATTCTGATCACGGCAGAGGGGTTGCTGAAGTTTTCCTTACAGCAGCCAGAAAAGAGTCTGAAGCCTACAAAATCAAAGATACAGAAAAACTTCTGTCCATTGCCCCCTGCCTGGGCGTTGACACCACCGTTGAAGTGGACGGTGAAGTACAGGACAGAGACATGGATGAAATCGCAGTAGAAGTTGGAGAAAGGGCCATTGAAGAATGGGGAAAACCCCATGGTGAGCTTCTCTACGCAAAAAGAGCACCTGAAGCCCTGTATGAAAAATGGAAGAAAAACGGGGTTATTCCCAGAAACATTGACAGGGAAATTGTAGAAATCATGCACCGTACCCATATCGGTGTGGATCAGGATTACAGAAACCTCATGAAACAGGGCACACGGGCAGCCATTGCCGATGGCTGGGGCGGGTCCATGCTGGCCACGGATCTCCAGGATGTGCTGTTCGGCACGCCTTATCCCCTGCAGTCCGAGGCCAATCTCGGTGTCATGAAGGAAGATCATGTAAATATCATTGTCCATGGTCATGAACCCATCCTGTCTGAAATACTTGTGGCGGTGGCCCAGTCCCAGGAAATGATCGACTATGCCAAGGAAAAAGGGGCCAAGGGTATTCAGATCGCGGGTATCTGCTGCACAGCCAACGAGCTGCTCCAGAGACACGGCATTCCCACGGCAGCCACTTTTCTTCAGCAGGAACTGGCCATTATCACTGGTGCCTGTGATGCAATGATCGTGGATATCCAGTGTATCATGCAGAATATTGCCAATGTGGCTGAATGCTTTCACACCAAACTCATCACCACCCACCCCATTGCCAGAATGGAGCAGGAATCCGTGATTCACATTGAGTTTGACGAGCACCATGCCCTGGAAGATGCCAAACGCATCATTAAATTGTCCATTGACAACTTTGAAAACCGCAGCAAGGAAGTGATTATTCCCCAGTACAAAACCACCCAGGTGGCAGGCTTTGGTGTTGAATCCATCCAGTACCACCTCGGCGGCACCTTCAGGGGGACCTACTACACTCTGAATGACAATATCATCAACGGCCGTATCCGCGGTATTGCAGGGGTTGTCGGCTGTAACAACGCCAGAACCAAACACAACGACGGCCATGTCCGTGTTGTCAAGGAACTCATCAAAAACGATGTGATTGTTCTTACAACCGGATGCAACGCCATTGCCTGCGCCATGGAAGGCCTTCTCACACCGGAAGCGGCAGCAGTACACTGCGGCCCCGGACTTGCCGAGGTCTGTGAAACCGTGGGTATCCCGCCGGTTCTTCACCTGGGCTCCTGCGTAGACAACAGCCGTATCCTTCTGGCAGCCACAGAGGTTGTAAAGGCCGGCGGTCTGGGCAATGATATCTGTGATCTGCCGGCAGCAGGCAGTGCACCCGAATGGATGAGTGAAAAAGCCATCTCCATTGGTCACTACTTTGTTGCATCCGGTGTGTACACGGTATTCGGTGTAACCCTGCCCACATCCGGCGCACCTGTTTTCCATGACTATATTTCCAAAGAATTTGAAGAAACCTACGGCGGCAAATGGGATATTGAAAAAGATCCCATCAAGCATGCCCAGAAGATGATTGCCCACATTGACAAAAAACGCAAGGAACTTGGCATTGACAAGGCAAGGGAAAGGGTTCTCATGGACATGGCTGACCGCCAGGCACTTGAGGCATAACCATCATAAGCTTAAAAAAGTGTGGTATATTACTAATGATAAAAATCCTCAACGAAGGAGGAACAGATGTCAAAATTAATAGCATTTGCAGCTATTCAGGGTGGATATAAAGTCGTTTCAGAAGTAGAAGGCCTTTACAACAACGTTCTTAAATCATACAACGCAGATACCAAAGTTGAATTTCCCAATACAGCATATTTCCTTCCGGTTATCTACTCCCTTACGGGAATAGAAGTGAAAACCCTGGAAGATATTAAACTACCGCTTTCCTTTGCAAGGGGACTTCTACCTCCCCATGTCAAGGGCAAAAACCACCTTCCCTTTCTTGGCCCCCTTCTTGATGCAGGCATGGCAGGCATACTGGCATACGAAATCAAGGAAGCGCTGAGGTCTGTAACCGATCCGGATTTCTACTATCCCCATGAGGATCCCGATGTGGATAACGGCAAAATCTGGACCGGCCCGGCAGATGATACCATTTTGAGAAAAAGAGGGGTTGAATTTGTTGACGGCTCCGCCCCTGGCTTTGCAGCCATTGTCGGCGCCGCCCCTGATCCGGAAACTGCCAAAATGATCGTGGAAGATTACCAGAGGAAATCTCTGTATATCTTTTGTGCAGCCAATCACAATGGTCAGACCGTAATCGAGCAGCTCCTTGAAGCCGGTGTCCAGGTCGGATGGGGCACCCGTATTGTTCCTTTTGGACCGGATATTTCATCTGCTGTATTTGCCCTTGGCTTTGCCAACAGGGCCGCCATGTCATTTGGCGGTGTCCAGCCCGGTGACTACAAAAAAATTCTCAAATACAACAAAGACAGGATATTCGCCTTTGTCAATGCCCTGGGTGATATCGGCACAGAATGGGGTGTTGCCGCAGCCGGATGTGTCAACTGGGGATTCCCCACCCTGGCTGATACAGATATTCCTCAGATCCTGCCCACAGGTATCTGTACCTATGAGCACGTGGTCAGCAATGTATCCCATGAAGAAATGTGCCAGAAATCCGTTGAGACCAGGGGATTGAAGGTTGCTGTATCTGAAATTGACATTCCCTGCGCCTTTGGTCCGGCATTTGAGGGGGAACGTGTCAGGGGCGCTGATCTGTACGCCCAGTGCGGCGGCGGAAAAACCCAGTGCACAGAGCTTGTTAAACAGGCAGAAATGAGTGAAATCGAGGACGGCAAGGTCATTATAGAAGGACCGGATATAAACGACCTCAAGGAAGGCGATACCTTCCCGCTGGGCATTTTTGTACAGGTGGCAGGCCGGGAATTCCAGTCTGACTTTGAACCCATCCTGGAACGTCAGATCCATCATCTGATCAATTATATCCAGGGCATTATGCACATTGGCCAGAGGGATATCTCATGGATCCGCATCAGCAAAGCCGGGATTGAAAAAGGATTTACCCTCAAGGATATCGGTGTGGTGCTCCACGCTAAATTCCACCAGGATTTTACCAAGATTCTCGACAAGGTTCAGGTTACCCTGTATACCAAAAAAGAAGATGTGGACAAACTGACAGAAACGGCACGGACAGAATACCATACCAGGGATGCCCGTGTGGACAATATGACGGATGAAACGGTGGAGACCTATTACTCCTGTACTTTGTGCCAGTCTTTTGCCCCCAACCATGTATGTACGGTCAGCCCTGAGAGAACCGGTCTGTGCGGCGCATACAACTGGATGGACTGCAAGGCATCCTATGAGATTAATCCTACAGGACCGAATCAGCCCATTGAAAAAGGCGAATGTCTTGATCCCAAACTGGGACAGTGGAAGGGTGTCAATGATTTTGTTTACAAAGCATCCAGAGGCGCTGTCACCCATTACAACTTCTACTCCATTGTCCATGATCCCATGACCACGTGCGGGTGCTGTGAATGTATTGCTGCGCTCCTGCCTTCCTGCAACGGCGTGATGACGGTTGGAAGGGAATATGCCGGTGAAACCCCCTGCGGCATGAAGTTCACCACCCTGGCCGGTGTCATGGGCGGCGGTGCATCTTCTCCGGGATTTGTCGGCCATTCCAAGCATAATATCACCCAGGCCAAATTCATCCTGGGGGATGGCGGCCTGCTGAGAATGGTCTGGATGCCCAAGGGACTCAAGGATGAAATCAAAGACCGTCTCAATGCCAGGGGTGAGGCAATGGGCTGTCCTGATCTTTACGACAGAATTGCCGATGAAACCGTTGGTATCACTGAAGAAGAAATTCTACCCTTTCTCCAGGAAAAGAAGCACCCGGCCCTGGAAATGGACCCCATAATCGGATAGTAATAAATTAAACCCAAAAACGGGCAGCAGGCACCAGGCGTAACCCCTCTGCTGCCCAAAAGCGGACAGAAAAATCGGGTCTTTCTAGAATGACAAGAATTTAAAATCTGCTGAAAATAAAGTATTTAAGGAGATAAAAATGGCATTAACCGGTATACAGATATTCAAACTCCTTCCAAAGACCAATTGTAAGGAGTGCGGCGTACCTACCTGCCTTGCCTTTGCAATGAACCTTGCATCGGGTAAGGCCGAGCTGGACTCCTGCCCCTATGTATCCGACGAAGCACGGGCACAGCTGGCAGAAGCGTCAGCGCCTCCCATTCGTCCTGTCAAAATAGGCAAGGGGGTCCGTGAAAAAACAACCGGCGGTGAAACCGTATTGTACAGACATGAAAAAACCTTTTTCAACCCCACCCTTCTGGCAGCGACCATTTCCTCGGATGCGGATGCAGGTGACCTGGAAAAAAAATTAAAGGTATTCAATGCCTTTCAATACGAACGGGTCGGTTTTAATTTAAGGCCAGAGCTGATTGCGTTAAAGGATGCCGGCAAAGGGGCTGATGCCTTTGCAGCCCTTGCAAAGATGATAGCAGAAAAATCAGAATTCAACCTGGTACTTATGACCGAAGATGTTGCGGTCATGAAGGCAGGGGCAGAGGCTGCCGGTTTCAAACGTCCTCTGCTCTACGCTGCAACAGAAGCCAACGCAGATGATATGGGTGCCCTGGCAAAGGAAACGGATCTTCCCCTGGCGGTCAAGGCAGACTCTGTTGAAGCCCTTATTCCCCTGACAGAAAAACTCACCGGCATGGGATTAAAGGACCTGGTTATTGATTCCGGTGCCAGGGAAATCAAGCAGGCCTTAGAGGATCAGATTGCCATCCGCAGGGCCGCCCTTAAGGCCAACAACAAATCTCTTGGCTTTCCCACCATTACCTTTCCCTGTGAAATGGCTTCCAATCTGGATATGGAAACCCTTGTTGCAGCCATGTTCATTGCCAAATACGGCGGAATTGTCGTTATGTCCGACTTTACCGCAGAAAGCCTGTTCCCGCTGCTGCTTGAGCGGCTGAATATCTTTACAGATCCCCAGAGGCCAATGACCGTAACCGAAGGTATCTTTGAAATCGGCAAACCCGATGAGAACTCACCCGTGGTTGTCACAACCAACTTTGCCCTGACCTATTTTATTGTTTCCGGTGAGATTGAAGCCAGCAAGGTACCCACCTGGCTGTTGATCAAGGATTCTGAAGGCCTTTCCGTTCTTACGGCATGGGCGGCTGGAAAATTCGGCGGCGATGATGTAGGCATGTTTGTAAAAAAATGCGGCATCATGGACAAAGTAAACCATACGGAATTGATTATTCCCGGGTATGCAGCAGCCATTGCCGGTGATGTTGAAGAAGAACTTTCCGGGTGGACAATCACAGTGGGTCCCAGGGAAGCTGCCCATCTTCCTGCTTTTCTTAAAGAAAAGGCAAAATAAATAAAAAAAAACCGGAGTTTTCCTGAATTATACTTGACCTCTCCGGTTTATTTTAGTTTATTTTAGTTTGGTTTACGGAGAATTTTTAACAAAACAATTTAAGACAAAGGAAGATCAAATGATACTTTTTGGTGAAAGCCTGAATGTTATTTCCAATGTGATTGGAAAGGAATTCAAGCAAGCAGATCCAGCCAAGCGTAATCCTGAGCCCATTCAAAAAGAAGTTCTCATGCAGAAGGAAAAGGGCATGGACTACATTGACATCAATCTTGGACCGGCCAAAAAATTTGGAACAGAGCTTATGCCCTGGGTTGTCAACGTGGTACAGGAAGCTGTTCCGGGAATGCCGATCCTTCTCGACACATCCAACATCGACGCCATTGAGGCGGGCCTCAAGGCGTTAAAACCTGCTGACAAACCCCATATTATCAACTCCATCATGGCAAGGCCGGAACGCTATGAAAAAATGGTTCCCCTGGCTGCTGAGTATGATGCTGATTTTATCGCCTTGATGTGGGGACCGGATGGACTTCCCAGGGACGAAAATGAAAGAGCTGCCCTGGCTGTTGAACTGATCTATTTTGCAAATGAAGCGGGTGTCCCCAATGAAAAAATCTGGGTGGACGGTATTGTAACTCCGGTTAATATCCAGCAGCCCCAGGCCCTCAGCCTGATGGAGTTCCAGGGGATGCTCCAGGACATTGCCCCCGGCGCAAAAAGCACCTGCGGTCTTTCAAACATCTCCAACGGACCTCCCAATCATCTGAGGCCGATTTTAAACCAGACATACATGGTGATGCTCCAGAAACACGGCATGGAATCCGTTATTTCAGATCCTCTGGACGAACAGCTGACCGCCATTGCCAAAGGCAAACGCCAGGATATCGTAGATCTGATTTACAGCATAATGGACGGCACCCAGCCGGATATGGCATCCCTTGACAAAGAAATGCAGGACTATGCCAAAACCGTGAATGTTATTCTTGGAAACACTCTTTACTCAGATTCATGGCTGGAATTGTAATCGCTTCATGAAAGGGGGTACCTGTTCATGAAAAGATCTTCCTAAAGATCAGTCAACGAGAGGTAAAGCGGTCTTGCCCGTGGCAGTTTATATAAAACAGCCGATTAAGAGCCCCCAGCGGTTACCTGTTTTATTTTTCGTTGTGAAGCTGTGCATCATGGGGGGTAGTGAGAGTACCCTGCATACTGAGACATTGTTGTTATACATACATTCTTCTGCCCCGGGCGGTAACAGCGCACCGGGGCAGAAAGTGAAAAACAGATCTGATGGTAACAGGATCAGACCACCCTTTCTCTTAAATTTGTAAGAGAGGGGGTTTTTTATTTGAATTTTTATAATTTTTTAAATGGAGAAGACCCTTGAGTTTAAAACTGGCAATCGGCGGCAAGGGAGGGGTGGGAAAAACCACATTTACCTCCCTTGTGGCCAGGTGTATTGCAGACATGGACAGAACCCGAAAAGTAATTGCAATTGATGCTGACCCGGTAGCCAATCTGGCTGCTGGACTTGGCATAGACGAAACACAGCCCATAACCCCGGTGTCTGAGCTGTCAGATCTCATAGCCGAGCGCACAGGGGCACAGCCCGGGACTATGGGCGGCTTTTTCACCATCAATCCCAGGGTCGATGATATCCCTGACCGGTTTTCCATTGAACGGGACGGAGTCAAACTCCTGGTCATGGGCACCGTTCAAAGCGGCGGCTCAGGATGTATCTGTCCTGAAAGCACGGTTCTCAAAGCATTGATGAACCACCTGGTACTGGCCCGCAACGAAGTGGTGGTCATGGATATGGAGGCGGGCATTGAGCATCTGGGCAGGGGCACTTCCGGTTCTGTGGATGCCCTTATTGCTGTTGTCAATCCAGGAAAGAGAAGCCGCGTGGCAGCAGCGAGAATCCGGAAAATGGGAAATGACATTGGCATAAAAAAAGTGCTGGTCCTGGGCAACCGGGTCAACACCCGGGAGGACAGAGACCTGATATCAGAATCCCTGTCAGATTTTGAAATCCTCGGCTTTATACCTGAAATGGATGAAATCGCCATGGCAGACCGAAAAGGGGTCAGGCCGTTTGATGATATCTCCACGGTACCCGATGAAGTGAAAACAATTGTTCAAAAACTCCTTGACATGAAACGGTCATCCTGATTGTTTGGTATCACTCGATCATCAGGTTTTTTGAATAGCACCGCCCCCAGCGGTTGCCTGTCTGGAACGAGAACCCATAGCAAAAAAAAACGGAGATCATCATGAAAAAAGTAGGATTTGTCGGCTGGCGGGGCATGGTCGGCTCAGTACTTATGGACAGAATGTCAGAAGAAAATGATTTTTCAGGATTTGACCCTGTATTTTTCACCACTTCCCAACTGGGAGAAAAAGGGCCTGACCTTGGTATTGAATCAGGATTTCTTCAGGACGCCTATGACATTGACATGCTTTCTCAAATGGATGTTATTGTCTCCTGCCAGGGCGGCGCCTATACCAAAAAAGTCCACCCTGAACTGAGAAAAAAACCATGGCAGGGCTATTGGATCGATGCCGCCTCTGCCCTGCGCATGGAAAAAGACAGTATTATTGTTCTTGATCCAGTAAACCGTGACATGATTGACCAGGCAATAAAAAACAAGGTCAAAGACTTTATCGGGGGAAACTGCACTGTAAGCCTGATGCTTATGGCCCTGGGCGGTCTTTTTAAGGAAAACGTGGTGGAGTGGATTACCTCAATGACCTACCAGGCATCTTCCGGGGCCGGGGCCAAAAACATGAGAGAACTGCTCAATCAGATGCGGGCCATCGGCAGCAGTGCAGAACACCTTCTTGACACCCCGTCGTCAGCCATTATTGATATTGACAGAAAGGTTATTGCCGCCATGCGCAGCCCTGAATTTCCAGTGGATCATTTCGGCGCTCCCCTGGCCGGCAGCGTGCTGCCCTGGATCGACACCCCCATGGACAACGGCCAGACCCGGGAAGAATGGAAAGGGGTATCTGAAACCAACAAAATTCTCGGTCTTGAGAAAAATCCTGTGCCCATAGACGGACAATGCGTCAGAATCGGCACCATGAGATGCCACAGCCAGGCTTTTACCATAAAACTGAAACAGGATATCCCTTTAAAAACAATCGAGGAAATGATTTCGTCAGCCAATGAATGGGTAAAACTGATCCCCAATTCAAAGGAGGCCACCTTAAAGGAGCTTACCCCGGCGCGGGTAACCGGCACCCTGGACATCCCTGTGGGCAGGGTTCGAAAACTCAACCTGGGACCTGAGTATATCACGGCCTTCTCTGTTGGTGATCAGCTTCTCTGGGGCGCAGCTGAACCGGTCAGACGGATATTCAATATAATCATGAAAACCCTTTAATTCGATGATCAAGTTTTTATGGACGGGCCGATCAAGAGCCCCCAACGGTTGACTGGCAGGAACATTGAGAACCAGAGGAGACCAGAGGAGACCAGAGGAGATCAGACTTTTCGCAACCCATAAAAAAGGCATAAAAAAAGGGAATGCAGCTTTTTGTGCACCCCCTTTGATTTTACTGGTACCTGGGACGAGAATTGAACTCGTACAGTGCTCTGCACCGAGGGATTTTAAGTCCCTTGCGTCTACCAGTTCCGCCACCCAGGCACATGACTTTTTTAATTGTTCATATAGTATTTCACAAAATTTTGCAAGGGTAAATCATCTTGGACCAATTAAAAAACCAGATAAGCGTAAACAATTCCCTTATACTGGCCTCATCCTCACCCAGAAGAAAATATCTCCTTGAGCAGGCCGGCATCGCGTTTATGGTTGCACCGGCGGATATCAAAGAGGAGAAAAAAAACAATGAACCCCCACAAGACTATGTCAGGCGGCTTTCCTGTGAAAAAGCCGGCTTTATTGCCAGGCAGCATCCTGACGCATGGGTTCTGGGGGCGGATACCGTTGTTGTCATGGGACATCAGCTCCTTGAAAAACCCGCCTCCGTCCAGGCGGCTGTGGACATGCTCACGGCCCTGAGCGGCAATACCCACACCGTATATACAGGATATACCCTGTGCTGCCGCAACAAAAACAGAACCATTACAGGATCAGCTGCCACAGATGTCACGTTCAAACCCCTGACAAAAGAGGAAATAAAGTGGTATGTCAGTACAAAAGAGCCCTTTGGCAAAGCCGGTGCCTATGCCATCCAGGGGCTTGGCACCTTTATTGTCAAACGCATCAACGGGTCCTACACCAATGTGGTGGGCCTGCCCGTGTGCGAGGTGATTGAAACGCTGATCCAGGAGAACATCATCAATATCCGGGAAAAATTTAAATAACTCAAAAATATCCCGCCGGACCCCAGGTCACAAAAGATGGCAGCAATTTAAACAATAATACAGAACATAAGGCAGGCGTTGAAATGGAAACCATCAGGGAACGTTTTTCCAATATCAAAGAAGAAATAAAACTGGCTGCCCTGGCAGCAGGCAGAGCCCCTGAAGACATTGTTCTCGTCAGTGTGAGCAAGAAAAAATCCACAGACACCATTGTAAAAGGCATTGAGGCCGGCATTGACATCCTCGGGGAAAATTACATACAGGAAGCCATGGATAAAATTGATACCATTGGCAGGGATGCGGCGCAATGGCATTTTATCGGGCATCTCCAGTCCAACAAGGCCAGATTTGCCGTAAAATACTTTGACTGTATCCACACCGTGGACAAATTAAAGCTGGCAAAGGAAATTAACAAACAGGCCCGAAAAATCGGAAAAACACAGAACATCCTTTTGCAGATCAATATCAGTGAGGAACACTCAAAATCCGGGGCATCAGCCAGAGATGCCCTTGACCTGGCAGAGAAGATCAGCGGACTGGACCATGTGGCATTAAAGGGACTGATGTGCATTCCCCCGTTTTTTGACATTCCTGAAAAGGCCCGGCCGTACTTTAAGGCCCTGGCAGAGATCAAAACCATTATAGCGCAGAAAAAGATTCCCGGTATTTCCATGGACCATCTCTCCATGGGCATGAGCAATGATTTCAAGGTGGCCATTGAAGAAGGCGCCACCCTGGTCAGAATCGGAACAGCCATTTTTGGTGTGCGCGCGTGAAAAAGGTTCTCATGCACATCTGCTGCGCCCCCTGCGCCATTTACCCTCTAGCTGTCCTTAAAGATCAAGGTATGGAGGTCATGGGGTTTTTCTACCGCCACAATATCCACCCGTTTACAGAATGCATGAAACGAGAGGACACCCTGAAGACCTATGCTGATAAAATCAATTTAAAGGTGATTTATCAAAAGGACTACCAGCTCGAGGAATTTATCCAGTCCGTTGTGTTCAGAGAATCCGACCGCTGCCGAATCTGTTATTTCAACCGGCTTGATGCGGCTGCCAAAATTGCAAAAAAAGGCAAATTTGACTATTTTACCACCAC
>JAWOEJ010000348.1:0-6228 GCA_046482845.1 Desulfobacteraceae bacterium
TCCAAACCCAATTTCCTAATCAACTCAATAAACCTAATAACTCAATCCCTCAATCAACGCCCCGTGGCCTTTCGCCGATAACTTTTGCGGTGCAAGAAACAGACGTTGCAGCGCGGCGATATTTCTAACACATCCTTTTTTTTCTATAAACGTGTAATTCCTCTGGAATTATTCTTACCTATCACCAGCCACAGGCACTACGACTCTACCTACCACAAACCAATTCGTTTCGCAATCATTTTTTCATTATTCACTTTTAACTATTCACGTCCAACGGATTGACTATCATCAGCCGCAATGCATCACCCCTCTACCTCCAAACCCAATTTCCTAATCAAGCTCAGAAAATGGAATCCATCGGTTCTCTTGCCGGCGGCATTGCCCATGATTTTAACAATATTCTTTTTCCGATTGTCGGCCTGTCAGAAATGATGATGGAAGACTTCCCTGAAGACAGCAGTGAATACCAGAACCTAAAGGAAATTTTAACAGCAGGCAAGAGAGGCAGCGATCTTGTAAATCAGATTCTCACTTTCAGCCGTCAGTCTGAGGACACACGCATGCCGATTCAGTTTCAAAGTGTCTTGAAAGAGGTATTAAAACTCTGCCGGTCTACAATACCGACAGACATAACAGTCCATCAGAATATACAGGGTGACTGCGGCTTTATAATGGCCAATCCCACACAGCTGCACCAGATCGCCATGAACCTGATCACCAATGCCTATCATGCCGTAGAATCCACCGGGGGAAACATAACAGTAAAGCTCCAGGAGGTCGTTTTCAGTCACGGGGATGCCCCGGATGGTCGGCTGTCATCCGGCCGGTATGCTGTTCTGTCAGTGTGTGATACCGGCACCGGCATTGACCCTGCTGTCATGAACAAGATATTTGATCCCTATTTTACGACCAAGGAAAAAGGAAGGGGAACCGGTCTTGGCCTGGCAACCGTATACGGCATAGTAAAAGCGCATGGGGGGGATATCAGGGTTCACAGTGAATTGAAAAAAGGATCTTCCTTTCATATCTATCTGCCGGTGCTGGAGAAACCATCGGCGGATGGTGCCCCTGAAAAACAGCAGCAATCACTTCCCACAGGCGCGGAACATATCCTGCTGGTGGACGATGAAAAGCCGGTTCTGCAACTTGAAAAACAGATACTTGAGCGTCTGGGCTATAGCATCACCAGCTTTTCCAGCAGTGTTGATGCCCTGGCAGCATTCAGAACCGATCCATCCTGTTTTGATCTGATTATAAGCGATATGAATATGCCGAATTTAAACGGCATGCAGCTCGCAGAAAAATTGATTGAAATCAGATCCGACATCCCTGTAATCATCTGTACCGGATTCAGTGAGAGGATCAACAGAGAAATTTCAGATGCCATTGGTATCAAAGGTTTTTTGATGAAGCCGGTTGCAAAACATGAAATGGCTGAAATGGTTCGAAAAGTTCTGGATAGCGCAAAATAATTTTTATGCTTATTCAGTCAGTTGGAAAATGCTGTTTTCACCTGTACTTGAAAACAAAGGAAAAGCAAGGAGATGAACAGTACGCAGGAAAACCTGATCCATAGCCCGGAGGAAGGAAACAGCCTTTCGATTGAAAATCCTTCAAGCCGGCCATTCCTCAGGGCTGAAATTTTAGGCTGTCTCACTCCCAGAATATCCCCTGCTCTTTTTTGGGTCAGCCCCCGGCTTTCGATTTTAGTTGTTCCTGATTAAAATCTTGATTAAACTGGCTCGAATATGATACATACTCAGGCTTGAATGAGCCTCATTGGAAGGCCAGGGTGAAAAAAATCAAGCGGATTAACAAAAACACATGCCAGTTCCGTGAGAACCATATCAGATAAGGCCCAGGTAAAGCAACATGTCAGCAAGAAGGGGAAAATGAGGCCACAAGCTGTTCATCATACCGGAGTTATTCCTGAAATCCTCAAAGGGATTGTGGATAGAGTCACTTATCACAATCCGGACAACGGGTGGTCTATCCTCCGGGTGATGCCCTTCAATAATCCCCACGGCCAGGAAACAGTACTGATCAAAATGGAACTTGATTTGGCATATGCCATCACCATACATAAATCCCAGGGCAGTGAATTTGAGGTTGTGATCATCCCCTGGAATTGGAATAGATTAATTAACTTTAATAAATAAAAAGGATAGCATCTATGCAAGCCGAACGTGTTTTATTGGAGACTGATGGCCAAGGCAATCTAATAGAAGTACCAAAACTACCACCTCACACACGATTAGAAGCGATCTTTTTGGTGCTTGAAGATAAAATGCCGGAACAAAAAAGATGTCCTCCCACAAGATTGAAGGGTACTGTGAAAGCGACAACCTGCTCATCAACACCTTTCGATCCTTTCGAATCTGCCATGTCCGACGAGGAATGGGAGAGTTCCCTTGATCGAACAGCAAGACAAATTTCAGGTGACTCGGAGGCATTCAAATGAACCTTGTAATACTCGACACACATGTGTGGATTTGGTGGATAAATCAAGACGAGAAATTGCCACTCTCATTCCATGAGCGTATTACCAATTCCAGACGTGCTGCCATTTCAGCCGTGTCCGTCTACGAATTGATTCAGGTTGTGAAACGAGGCCGCCTATCTTTGACGATTGAAGTCAATGAATGGCTGCATATGGCGACAGTTGAAGCTGATATCGACATTATTCCAGTCAGCGCTCAAATAGCCCAAATTGCAGCAAATTTACCCCGTATTCATGGTGATCCCTTAGATCGTTTAATCATTGCGTCAGCATTGTCGAATAACAAGCCCTTGTTCAGTTTGGATGGAAAATTCGCCGGCTATCCAGATTTGTCGGGATTACTTTTTACACAATGATAGAAATAGGTATTTTTTAATAATTTAGGCTAGTTATAATGCTTTTGGGGGAGCTGAGCTGTTTTTAAGTCTGAACAGACAGTAGCCTTTCATTTATGGTTAAGTGGTAACCCCTAATCAAAGGACGAAAGGATGACCAAAAATTCAGCCCAAAAATTAACTCTAAGGGAAAACCGTACAATAGTTCTACCCTTTGACCAAGAAAAATATTTATGATACCAATACTGATCAAAACCTGCTATTGTCAAGTTTGAATGGAAAGGAGAATCAAAGTAAGCGTAATTTCCATGTAAAAATAAATGGAAAATCTCTGGCAGAAAGAGCAGTTGCTGACCCAAAACAGGGCACTGGAAGCATACCGCCACGATCTTGAGTCTCTGGTAAAAGAGAGAACCGGGCAGCTTGAAAAAAGTGAACAGCTTCTGGAAAACACCCAGAAAATGGCAAAAATCGGGGGGTGGGAATGGGATGTGGATAAGCAGACCATGACCTGGACCGCTGCAACGTATCACATCCATGGACTTAATCCTGATAATCATGAAAAGTGTTCTTCTGAAAGCAGCCTGCAATGTTACGACCCTGCAGACCAGCCTGTGATATGGAACGCGTTCCAGCAGTGTATCAAAGAAAAAACACCCTATGATATGCAGTTTTGTATCACAACATACCAAAACCGAAGGGTATGGATCCGCACCATGGGATGGCCGGTTCTGGAAGACGGCCGGGTAATCAAGGTCATCGGCAATATCATGGACATAACTGATTACAAGAAACTGGAAGAAGAACGTATTGCCTTGACAGAACAGCTCCAGCATGCACTGAAAGCAGATAGTCTGGCCCGCATGGCCGGCGCCATCGCCCATCATTACAACAACCAGCTTAGCGTAGTCATGGGCAACCTTGAACTGGCCCTGGAAGATACCCCGGCTGATGCAGTGCCCCATGACAATCTGACTGCTGCCCTGGCCGCAGCCCGGAAGTCTGCAGAAATCAGTGAATTGATGTTAACCTATCTGGGCCAGGGTGGCGGAGAAACCTGTCCCCTGGATCTATCCGAACTCTGCCTGTCGTACCTGCCGATACTGGGGACCTCACTGCCCACGGATATTGATCTGGAAACAGATTTCATGTCCGTTGGGCCGGTAATTCTGGCAAATGCAAATCAGATGCAGGTCATTTTGACCCACCTGGTTACTAATGCGGCAGAAGCAATTGGTGACCATACCGGCCGGGTCAGATTGTCCATAAGAGTGATCTCGGTATCTGATATCCCCAAGCAGGTCACCGCCCCGACGGACTGGCATCCCGAAACCGGCATGTATGCCTGTCTGGAAGTAACAGATACAGGAACCGGTATTCCTGAGCAGAATATGGATATTTCCACAATTCAAGACTGGGCAGTCAAAGCATATCCGGACAAGGGTTACAGGGAAAAAAACATGGCTGTCTGGAACCAGTATTCAAACAAGGCTTTGGAAACTGGATTGAGCACCCCTTCCATGGATGTTGAGATCACCTGCAAGGACAAAACAACCAGAAACGTTCTCATATCCTTACAGCCGGGAGACAATCAGCACTTGACCACATTTGTCGATATCACCGAACGCAAGCAGGCAGAAGCAGAGGCCGCAAGGCTTATGTCAGCTGTGGAGCAGGCCGCTGAACTTTTTGTGATAACAGATCCTGACGGGATCATCCAGTATGTCAATCCAGCGTTTGAGCGTGTCACAGGATACTCACAAAAGGAGGTTCTTGGCTCAACCCCCCGCATTCTCAAAAGCGGCAGGCAGGATTCGGACGATCTTTGACGCCGGCACCAGGGGCAGAGAACTGGTCCAGCAGATCCTTTCTTTCAGCCGGCAGTCGGAGTACCATCTGATAACGGTTCATATTCAGAAAATACTCAATGATGTTTTTAAACTCTGCCGCGCAACCATTCCGGCAGATATCACAATTACCCGGGATATCCAGAGCGACTGCGGTTCGGTCATGGCAGACCCCACCCAGATTCATCAGATCGCCATGAACCTGATCACCAATGCCGGTTCGAAAAGTTCTGGATAGCGCAAAATAATTTTTATGCTTATTCAGTCAGTTGGAAAATGCTGTTTTCACCTGTACTTGAAAACAAAGGAAAAGCAAGGAGATGAACAGTACGCAGGAAAAATGGTTTGAGCGGTTAAAAGAAATGGCTGAAAAGGCTGTCAAAAACCAGTCTATTGATGTAAAAAACATTGAATCAGCTGATATCACGAAATTGATAAACGACATAGAAGTGTTTCAGACGGAGCTGGAAATACAAAATGACGAGTTAAGAACATCGCTGAATGAACTGGAAAAATCCCGCACCCGGTTTTCACGGCTTTTTGATATGGCCCCGGCCGGTTATGTTATCCTTGATGCCTCCGGTATTATTCTGGATGTAAACCAGACCTTGGTGGATATGCTGCACAAGCACCGGGATGACCTGATGCGAAAACCCTTTTCCCGGTTTATTGCGCCCGATGACCAGGGTGTTTTTCTGTCGCGGTTCACCGCCTTTTATAAAAATCCGGCAGACAAAACCATGGAAATCAGGCTCATCAAAGGCAGCAGTTCCATCTTTTATGCCAGGCTTGCGGGACGGTTTATTCCGTTGGAAACATATTCGGGAAAACCGGATGTTGACCAGTTCTGCCTTATTGTCACCGATATTACTGAAACCAGGAAAGCGGAAAATGAACTGAAAACCCATGCACACATGCTCAACGAGCGAAACAAGGAGCTGCACTGCCTGTACAGCATTTCCAGATTGATCAATGATCCCGCCAGGTCAATGGATGATTATTTTAATCAGACCATAACCATTCTGGCCAATGCCATGCAGTATCCTGACGAAGCATGCGGGCGGATAAGATTCAAAAACCGAGAATATACAACCCAAAATTTTATAGAGACGGAATGGAAACAGGCTTCCGATATTATCTTAAATGATGAAATCATCGGCTCTGTGGAAGTGTATTATGTAAAGAAGATGCCCGTCATCCGTGACTCTCCGTTTATTAAAGAAGAACAGGCATTGATCAATTCTGTTGCCATGAGACTGGGACAAACCATTGCCCGTAAACAGGCGGAAAACAAACTGCGTGAACAAAAAAAGCGGCTGGAAGGCATTATTGAAGGTACCAATGTGGGCACATGGGAATGGAATATTCAGACTGGTAAAACCGTTTTCAATGACAAATGGGCACACATCATTGGATATGAACTGGATGAACTGGAACCTGTCACCATCAAAACCTGGGAAGCCCATGCCCATCCCGGGGATTTCAAAAAATCCGGAGAACTGCTGAAACAGCATTTTGCCGGAGAACTGCCCTGTTACGACTGTGA
>JAWOEJ010000362.1:0-4357 GCA_046482845.1 Desulfobacteraceae bacterium
TGTCAGGAACATTGAGAACCAAAGGAGATCAGACTTTTTCCCTGCCAGGCGTTAAGAAAATCAAGCTGTTTGAGGACCAGTGGCCGCAGTTCTTGATTTTTAGCCTGGCAGGGAAAAAGTCCTCCGTCGTTCTCGTTCCTGACAGGCAACCGCTGGGGGCGGCGGTATTCAAAAAACTTGATAACCGAGTATCAATATCTGAAATTAACAAAAGCATACAGAAGATGCAGACAGAAGATACCGTAAGACAGTAAAAAGAATATCACAAGACAAAAAAAATGATCATCGCGTAAGGCTGAAAAGCAATCCGGCTTAAAACAATTCGGAACAATAGTCAGCCAAAAACCAGGAGCGCCCGTTATAAACAGCAGTTGAAACAAAGACCAGCCCGGATAAAGACCAGCCGGTACAAATAGCAGCCGGTACAAATAGCAGATAGATAAAAAAAGCCACGAAGGCAAAAAAATCAGCAGAAAGCTGTTTTTTCCCTTTGTGGCTTTTTTTGTTTTAATTCATGGTTTTCAGGGATGTTTTACATTGATCTTTAAGTCTTTACGTCTGAGAGATTGGGGGGGATAAAAATGATAAAGGCATGCAGTTTAAAAATAAAATTAACCGGCGTATTTCTCTGTATGGTTCTTTTTTTCCAGGGCGTGTGCCTGGCGGCAGAAGAACGGGCGTTTGAACAGGATACAGATAATGACGGGAAAATTGACAGGATTTCATATTTTGATGCGGACAATACAATTTTAAGGCTTGAAACAGACACCAACAAAGACGGCACAATGGATGCGTTTCAGTACTACAGCCAGGGGAAACTGGACAGAATTGAACGGGATACAGATTTTGACCGACAGATTGATAATTATGATTTTTTTGAAAATGAAAAAAGGGTTCGAAATGAAAGTGTCAGTGATACCGGGACAATCGAGAGAATAGTCGTTTTTGATGATAAAGAACAGGTGCTAAACATAAAACTGGACAGCAACGGGGATAAACAATTTGATACGGTGTATGGTTTTTTAGATGGAAAAATTAAAACCGGGGAAAAGGACAGCAGTCACAACGGCAGAATGGACACCTGGCAGTGTTTTGAAAATGAACAGATCGTCAGCCGGGAATCAGATAAAAACGGAGACGGCAGGGTGGATGAGATGTATTCATACAACTCTGACGGCATGCCCGTAAAAAGCAGCCACGATCTTGATCATGACGGGACCATGGAAGTCTTCCGGGAGTACTGCAGCGGCGAGATTCAATGTGAAAAAAAAGATGAAAATCTGGATGGAAATTACGACACCATCACCTTGTTTGAAAATTCTCTGCCTTGTACAAGAAAGCAGGATTCCAATCTGGATGGTCAATTTGATATTTTCTACACCTACACTGACGGCAGACTGACAAAACAGCAGAAAGACATGAACTATGACGGTGAAACAGATTTTTTCTGCACCTTTGATGATCAGGGAGACCCCCTTGAAATCCGGCAGGATACAAATTTTAACGGAAAAACAGACAGGATAAGAATTTTTAAAAATGGACACCAGGTCCGGTATGAAACAGATGAAAACCATGACGGATTTATGGAGAAGAAATCTATTTTTAAAAAAGGGAAAATTGCACTTCAGCTTGAAGATAAAAATTTTGACAGAAAAATGGATACTGAAATTTCCTTTAATGAAAATGGCCATAGAAAAGAGGCCCGCATGGATACAAATTTCAACGGACGGTTTGACACCTTTCAGTATTATAAAAACGATCTTCTGACGTCAGTGGAAAGGGATACAGGCGGCAACGGGAAAATAGATGTAAAGGTGTTTTACAGGAACGAAAAACGAATAAAACTTTTAAAGGACCTTAACAATGACCAAAAATTTGAATCCACGCACTGGTTTAATAAACAGGGATGGTCCCTGGTTATTGAGGTGGATGCCAACCTGGATCAGATTCCTGAAAATGTGGTCTGCTACAAAGACGGGATAAAAAGGGTAGTAAAGACCGATGAAGACTGGGACGGCTCCTTTGATTTTATTGAATATTACAATGAAGACGGGATGCTGGTAAAAAGTGAGGAAAAAAGTCAGGAAACAGGAGAACTCAATATAACCTGGTTTTTTAATGAAGCAGAAAAGGCGTATAAGGCGGCACAGGATTCCACAGGCAATGGTAAAAAAGACACCTGGTTTTACTACGACAATGGACAGCTGGTCTCTGTGGAAGAGGATGTGAACGGAGACGGAAAGATCGATCTGTGGGAAAATTATGATGAAACTGAAGCGCTGGTGAAGCGCTTTAAGGATCTTGATTTTGACGGTATACCGGATATTGAAGAGGAGAGTTGAAAATATGTTTGATTTTATTGCAAAAGGCGGGGTCCTTGTTACGCCGATTCTTTTATGTTCTGTTTTTGCCCTGGCAATATTTGTCGAGCGCTTGATACGCTTTGCCGGCATGAGGAAAAAAGGCCTGGGTCTGGAACACAGGGTTGCAAAGCGCATCTCTCGGGGGGAAGATGAGAAAGCCCTTGAAATGGCGCGAACCAGTGATTCCCCCATGGGCAGGGTCCTGGCCCGGGCCGTTGAGGTCAAGGATCATGACAGAGAGACCATGGAAACCGTTATTGTCAATGCCACGGACGAAGAGATCAGAGATCTGTCAGCCCATGTACAGACCCTGGCCACCATAACAAACATAGCCCCGCTTCTGGGTCTTCTCGGCACAGTGATCGGCATGATAAAAGCCTTTATGGTGATCCAGGAGATGGGGGGCAAAGTCAACGCTGCTGTGCTTGCCGGCGGCATCTGGGAGGCCATGCTGACAACGGCCCTGGGGCTGTCCGTGGCCCTTCCGGCCATGCTTGCCCACAGCTATCTGGTGTCAAAAATTGATAATTATGAGGCCCGGCTTCAGAACGGTTCTGTTGTGTTTCTCACCGCTGTTGCCGGCAGAGAAAAAGAGGGAGCAGGTCATGCTGGTTCATAAAAAAAAGAGGCCGCGCTATCAGATTCAGGCCCCCCTTACCTCTTTGATTGATATTGTTTTTATGCTGTTGATTTATTTCCTTTTGACCACCAATTTCATGGTTGATGAAGGCATAAAGATCAAGCTTCCCCAGGCCAGTGCCTCTGCCCCTCAGACAGAAAAGGAGATTACCATATACGTTGACAGGCAGGGCAATGCCTACCTTGACAATAAAAAGGTGGCCTTGAATGTCCTTTTTACCGAGGTAAAAAAGCGGATCGGCAGAAACCGGGACAAGCTTGTGGTGGTAAAGGCAGACAGAGGAGTGGTGGTGAATAAAATGGTGAAAGTGATGGATGTTGCCAAATCTGCCGGCGCCGGACGGCTCTGCCTGGCCACGGAAAAAGAGCTGGAATGATGACGGGGTCTTCACCGAAAAAAAACTGGCTTTTCAGGGGGATGATCATTGTTTCCCTTGGCATTCATGCCCTTTTGTTCATGCATATTTCAGGCATCTATGACAGGGATACACTGTCCTATATTGAAATGACCCTGAAGGATTTTGAAAAACCAGCAGCAAGAACCATTCCAAGACCCAGGGTCCGCCATAAAATATCAGACCAGCCCATGGATGAAAAAAAGATCCTGGTTAAAAAACAGAAAATCCCCAGATTTGAAGTTGAAAAACCAGACAATATGGATAAACCTCCCCCTTCTTTGATTACAGAAAAAATTGCCGTGCCTGATATTCCCGGTGCCCCGGGACTGCAGGTGTCCCAGTGGGAGGCCCCGCCAAAGCTTGAAGACAGTCGCTACATGACCAGGAAAGAGTACTTTGAAATGGTGCGCCTGAGAATTCAGTCAAAGAAAACATATCCTGAAACGGCAAAGGAAAACAGAATCTGCGGCAGAGCGGTTGTCAGGTTTCAGCTTCTTCCCAGTGGAAAAACCGGAAATATTACAATAGAGAAGAGTTCAGGAAACAAGGATCTGGATACAGCTGCCCTGGATGCTGTAAAAAGATCCTCTCCATTTCCCAGACCCCCGGCCACCCTTGTTTCTGAACCTGTTTATCTGGAAATATTCATGGTGTTTGAATTGATATAACCCCCATGTCCTGACAGGCAACCGCTGAGGGCGGCGCTCGGCCCTTCCATAAAAACTTGATAACCGAGTGACAGGCACAACAAAGCATGAAAGCTGTTAGCTTTTAGCTGAGTACTGATGGCTGACGGCTGATGGCTTTCATATAAAAAATCCCCATAACCTGAAAGATAGTTTTAATGAATATATAAAATTTTTAATCCAGGGGTAAGCTAGACAAAAGGAGTGAAAATGAGAATTTTTTTATGTGCTGCTGTTTTTATTTTAACGGCTCTGGTGCAGAATGTCTTTG
>JAWOEJ010000375.1:0-18246 GCA_046482845.1 Desulfobacteraceae bacterium
TGTCAGGAACATTGAGAACCAAAGGAGATCAGACTTTTTCCCTGCCAGGCGTTAAGAAAATCAAGCTGTTTGAGGACCAGTGGCCGCAGTTCTTGATTTTTAGCCTGGCAGGGAAAAAGTCCTCCGTCGTTCTCGTTCCTGACAGGCAACCGCTGGGGGCGGCGGTATTCAAAAAACTTGATAACCGAGTAATACGATATCACTCGATGATCAGTTTTTTCTATCGCAGAAGCAGTTAAGAGCCCTCCGATGGTCGCTGTTCTGACAGGCAACCGCTGAGGGCGCCGGTATTCAAACAACTTGATGATCGAGTAAAAATTTGATAATGGCGTTTCAGGTGTCTTAAAAAAATAAGTAAAGTGTCCCTATATTTCTATATTTCTGAAAGACCGGTTGTGCAGATGCATGGATTAGAAAAATATCGACAAGAGATATGAAATATGATTTAATCTGATTTTAATGCATAAGTCAGCTGCATCTGAGATTTTTGTGCCCTTTTTTCGGATTTAACCAATTGTCTGCTAAAAATAGATTGTCAAGTTTTCATGGAAGAACCGATTAAGCGCCCCCAGGGCTTGCTCTGTCAGGAATATTGAGAGCCAGAGGAGATAATAAGGCGTTTTTCCCTGACAGCCTGGATTTCATACCATAGCTGTACTATGATCTGGCAGGATAACAATATGGCACGATTTTGATATGGCAGTCATGGGCCTTAGGCTTACAGCTGTTAACTGAGTACTGACGGCTGATGGCTTTTATTTAAAAAAAATGGAATTGAATATGTTAGACATTGTAAAAAAAAGTTTTGCCTTTAATTCCCTTGGTCAGACGGATCTGGAGAAAATTGTTCAAATCAGTGAAAAAAGAAAGACTCAGGAAGGAGAAATTCTTGCAGAAGAAAAACAAAGAGCAGCGTTTTATTTTCTCCTTGTTTCCGGAGCACTTATGATTTCCATGGACAGTGAAAAGGCCTGTGTCCTGGACAGAGCAGGGGATTTTGCAGGATTTGGCCTTTTGTCTTCAAAAGGACTTTATATCAGCCGGGTCACATCTCTTTTAAATGGGGAAGTCATTGCGGTCAGCCGTAACGGTTTGCTGGATATCATCGGTGACAATTCCAGTGCCGGAGAGATTATCATGGAAAACTGGCGGCAGTTTTCAGCAAAGAAATGTCCCTTTTTAAAGACAGACAATTACCTGTCAGCAGAGTATCAGTATTAGGTTCACAGCTTTGCCGGGAAATTCTAAAATAGAATTTTCTTTTAACTCGATGATCAAGTTTTTATGGAAGGGCCGATTAAGAGCCCCCAGCGGTTGCCTGTCAGGAACATTGAGAACCAAAGGAGATCAGACTTTTTACCTGTCAGGCGTTGCGACAATCAAGCTGTTTGAGGACCAGTGGCCGCAGGTCGCCGATTTTTAGCCTGGCAGGGAAAAGTCCTCCGTCGGTCGCTGTTCTGACAGGCAACCGCTGGGGGCGGTGCTATTCAAAAAACCTGATGATCGAGTTTAAGGATTAACAGTTATCAAATATGGAGGTGTGATTTGAACGGTTTAGAGGCCATAGCGGCAAATAATGGATGGGCGATTTCTGTTGTGGGCGTATCCATTGTTTTTACCGGGCTTGTTCTTCTTTCGTTTGCGATTGCCCAGATGCATAAAATTCTGGCATTGTGGGACAATAGAAAGTCCCTTTCTCTTTTCCAGCCCAGGAAAGAATCAAAGCCCGCCCCCCCTGAGATTATATTTTCAGAAAAAGAAAAGGAATCAGCCAGGCAGTTCTATCTTTTATCTAAAACCTTGAAGGATTCCTTTTCTATCCAGCGCATTCTGGACATGGCAGAGGTAAGCGGACTTGAAGCCCCCCATTCCAGGCTTTATACCCTGATTAAAGCAAAGATAGTTGCACCGGACAACAAGGGGTTTTTTTTCTGGGACAGAGAGATGTTTAAAAAACTGTCCAGCTGAATTTTTAAAAAAAGGGAACTAAAGCAATCACAGACAAAAGATTTGCTGCTTAAGTGAACACTCACCCTGCTGTATTATTTTTCAAACTGCTGATCTGTTGAAAAGCAGGATATTTTCAGTGCAGTGGTAAGGGGTGTAAACCAAGGAAACAAAGTTAAGGGAAAGAGATGGAGAATCTTTTTATAGAATTTTTTCAAAATACAGGTTTCTTTTTGTGTGACTACCGTAATCTTGTCATGATCATGGTGGGCATTGTCTTTATCTACCTGGGTATTGCCAAGCATTATGAGCCGCTGCTGCTGGTTCCCATTGGTTTTGGCATACTCATGGGAAATATTCCTGTCTTCTATGGACTCGGGCTTGGAATATATGAAGATAACAGTGTGCTGCATTATCTTTACTACGGGGTAACCCTGGGTATTTATCCGCCCCTGATATTTCTGGGCATAGGTGCCATGACCGATTTTTCAACTCTGCTGGCCAGGCCGGTGCTCATGCTTTTAGGTGCGGCTGCCCAGACAGGGATTTTTATTACTTTTCTGGGTGCGCTTGCTTTGGGGTTTCTGCCCAATGAGGCCGCTTCCATTGGTATCATAGGCGGTGCTGACGGGCCGACTGCCATTTTTCTTACGGCAAAACTGGCTCCGAAACTCATCGGTCCCATTGCTGTTGCGGCCTATTCCTATATGGCGCTGGTTCCGGTGATTCAGCCCCCCATCATGAAGCTTTTAACCACGCGCAAAGAGCGGCTGATAAGAATGGAGGAACCCCGTGAGGTGTCCAAAAGGGAAAAAATAGTCTTCCCCATAGCTGCGTTTCTGCTTTGCTGCTTTCTGGCACCGGCAGCCCTGCCCCTGCTTGGTATGCTCTGTTTCGGCAATCTCCTCAAGGAGGCTGTTGTCACAGAAAGACTGGCTCAGGCCGCCAGAAATGCCATTATTGATTCCGTGACCATACTTCTCGGCATGACGGTCGGGGCAAGTACCCAGGGGGATGTTTTTCTTACCACAGATTCAGTGAAAATTTTTATTCTGGGGGCATTGTCCTTTTGTGTGGCAACGGCCTGCGGTCTTATATTTGCCAAAGTCATGAATCTTTTTTTAAAGACCAAGATCAATCCCCTGCTTGGGGCGGCCGGGGTATCTGCTGTTCCTGATTCAGCCCGGGTGGTGCAGATGGTCGGGCAGCGGGAAGATCCAACCAATTTTCTTCTGATGCACGCCATGGCACCCAATATTTCCGGTGTCATTGGGTCTGCTGTGGCAGCAGGTGTGCTGTGGAGTTTTATGTCCTAGAAGGGGAGTATCGGTATTACACGACTTTCATATAACCCGCATGTCCTGGCGGACACAACAAAGCATGAAAGCTTTTAGCTGTTAGCTGAGTACTGACAGCTGACAGCTGATGGCTTTCATATAAAAAAAAGAATAAGTGGAGGTTCCTTATATGCTGGAAACACGAATGGAAGATCAGATTCTTATTGCAACACTGAAAAATGGAAAAACCAATTCAATAACAGAAAAGACCCTAAATTCGCTTAAAACAGCAGTTGAAACAGTTAAAAAGGACGAGTCCGTCAAAGGGCTGATTCTTACTGGAAACAATCGGTTTTTTTCCAGCGGATTTGACCTTCATACGTTCATGGGGTTTGAAACACTGGATCAGGCCGTTGATTTTTTAACCCGGGCAGATCAGGTGCTTCTGGATCTTTTTTTGTGTCCCAAACCGGTTGTGGCAGCCATGAACGGGCACGCTGCTGCTGGGGGGCTTATTTTCTCCATGGCATGCGACTACAGGATCGTCACGGATCATCCCAAAATAAAGATCGGCATGACAGAGATAAAAATCGGTGTACCCCTTTCAGCGGCCCAGAGTGCGGTAATGCGGTTCGGGCTTGATTCTGATAAAAAATTCAGGGATGTGATGTATTTTGCTGAGATGGTGGATGTGAAAAAAGCCCGTGACCTGGAGATAGTGGATGAAATTGTTGATGCCAGAACCCTCATTGACAGAGCAAAAGAAATTGTATCGTTGTGGATTGATACCCCTGCACGGCCTTTCTGCAGGATCAAGGAAGAGCTAAAAAAAGAGACGGGTGAGCATATTGCACGTCGGTTAAAAGAAAAGGACTGGCACGGGGCCTTGAATTGTTTTTTCAAAAAAGAGGTTAAGGACACCCTTGCCTTTGTACAGTCTTCAATGGAATAAAAAATCTATAGAATAAAAAAAACTGCAGTTGACAGCAGATAAGGCTGTCAACTGCAGTTTTTGCAATAGACCTTCTTATTTATTTACAGATATTTTATTTTAACCACTGATTTACCATGTCTGGATTTTCTTTTATCCATTTTTTTGCTGAATCGTAGGGTTCAGCCCCTTCTGCATTCCAGCCCATCTGCTGACCGATTTCCGCAAGCGTCCAGTGAAAATTGTCCAGAAAACTGTATACCTCAGGCATGTCTTCTTTCAGTCCTTTGCGTACTATGGTTGCAATGTGTTCTGATCCGCCGTAAACTTTTTTGGGATCTTTGAGGTATTTAAGGTCCCATCTGGCAAATTTCCAGTGGGGAGTCCATCCGGTTACAGCGACCCATTCCTTGTTTTTGATTTTGTTGCCAAGGGTGGCTGTCATCATTGCACCGCTTGAATCCACCAGTCTTATCTTGTCAAGATTGTAATCTTCAAGTGCTTTTTCTGTTTTGCTCATGATACCGGCTCCTGGATCAATGCCGATGATTTTGCCGTCAAACTTGTCTGCATGGTCGTTCATTTCGCTGATGCAGTCAATGGTGACATACTGGGGCACAACAATACCAATGCCGGCGCCCTCACAGTTAGATCCGAGGTTGATCACATCATCCTTTACCTTGTCAAGATAATGGCCATGGGTAATGGGCAGCCAGGCCGTTGTCATTGCATCAATGTCCCCGGTTTCAAGGGCTTTCCACATGGCAGCCGCACTTACCGGCAGCATGGTTACATCGTAGCCCATTTTTTCCTGAAGAACAGCTTTTACGGTATTGCTTGATGCGGTTGCACAGGCCCATTCAACATAGCCGATTTTAATTTTGCCTTTTCCAGCCAGGGCTGGAGACCCAAATCCTGCAATTAGAAAAAGTGCAGCTAAAAGGATTGCAAATAATCTTGTTTTCATAACTTTCCTCCATAAATTTAATTGTTTTCTATTAATTGTTTTCTACTACACATCAGAAACCTGAAAGGTTTGCTGTTACTGCTTTTGTTCGCCGAACTGCTGCATGACCCTGTCAAGGATAATGGCTACAATAACAATGCCGAGTCCTGCTTCAAACCCCCGGCCGGGCTGAAGTCGCTGTATGGCTTTCCATACCTCTCCGCCAAGCCCACGAGCACCGATCATTGCAGCAATAACTACCATGGAAAGGGCCAGCATAATGGTCTGGTTGATTCCGGCCATAATGGTCGGGGTGGCAATGGGGATCTGCAGCTTTGTCAGTTTCTGCCATTTGGTACAGGCAAAGGCATCTGCCGCTTCCACCAGTTCTGTAGGTACCTGACGTATACCAAGGGATGTCAGCCGGATGGCAGGGGGAACTGAAAAGATCACGGTTGAAAAGATAGCGGCCACTGGTCCCAGTCCAAAAAAGGGGATGGCTGGAATCAGGTATACAAATGCCGGCATGGTCTGCATAAAATCAAGGATCGGCATTATAATTCTGAAAAAGGTTTTGTTCAGGGCGGCCATTATTCCCAGAGGCACACCAATGACAATGGAGACAAGGGTGGCAATGAGAACCAGGGCAATGGTGCTGACTGTTGGGTCCCACAGTCCCATATTCCATATAAGCAGAAGACCAATCAGTGAAAAGATTCCCAGGCCGTGTCCTTTTTTCCGGGTAATATACCATGCACCGGCAGAAATGATAAGAATGAGAATCAACGGATTAAAAAACATAAGGACGTTGTGAATGATATCGATCCCTGATTCTGTCACTGTTGAGATCCCCTTTGTGATAAAGGAGAATTTATCAACAAAAAAATCTATGGATGATTCTATGGCTTGTCCAATGGGTAATTTATACATATCTATTTGTCTCCTTCCTGGATATTGTCTGCAAGTCCAGTAAACAATGAGGTTTTAGTCACTACACCCATAAGCCTGCCGTTTTCATTGACAACAGCAATGGGATAGGGCTTGTCGTTTATAATATTGAAAAGCTCATTGGCAGGTGTATCAGGAGCTACGATTGTATGGTCGTCCTTCATAAAGGTGTGGAGATCTTTTTCCCCTTTTTTGCTGGCGGTTACTGCATCTTCTATTGTGACAACGCCCTGGAGTTTTTTGTCCTTGCGGACAAAAAGATAGTCTGACCCTGCTTTGCTCATTCTGTGTATGGCTGTTTTGGGTCCGTCTGTCTCATAATAGGAAAGTTCCAGGGGTTTAATCATGACATTTTCTGCTGTAATAATTTTGGACATATCCACATCTTCAACAAATTTTGCCACGTAGTCGTTGGCCGGGTTGGTTAGAATTTCTTCTGCCGTGCCCTGCTGGACTATGACACCATCCTTCATCAGAACAATCCTGTCCCCGAGTTTCAAGGCTTCATCAAGATCATGGCTGACAAAAAGTATGGTTTTCTGCATTTCCTCCTGAAGGGCGAGGAGTTCATCCTGCATATCCCTTCTGATCAGGGGGTCCAATGCACTGAACGCCTCATCCATGAGCATAATGTCTGCATCCAGGGCCAGAGCCCTTGCAAGGCCGACCCGCTGCTGCATACCGCCGGACAGCTGATCCGGGTAAGAAGATTCCCATCCCTTGAGGCCTACCTGTTCCAGGGCTTTTAATGCGGCATTGGTTCGCTCTTCCGGGTCTACATTTTTAACTTCAAGACCGAATTCCGTATTTTTAAGCACTGTTCTATGGGGAAACAGAGCAAAATTCTGAAATACCATGCCGAAATGATCCAGTCTGCACTGCCGCAATTCATCTATGGAGAGTTTTGTTACATCTTTTCCGTCAACAAACACCTTTCCCTGTGTTGGATCGATGAGCCTGTTGACCAGACGGATCAGCGTTGATTTGCCGCTGCCGGAAAGCCCCATAATAACAACGATCTCGCCTTCATTGACATAAAAATTGGCATTGGCCACGCCAACTCCCATGCCTGTTTCATTCATGATTTCGTCCTTGGACTTTCCCTGCTCAAGGAGTTTAACCCCCTTTTCAGGGTCATGACCAAAAACCTTATACAAATTTTCTACGCGTACTTTTTCCATTAGTCTCCTGCCTTGGTCGTTAGTGGTTTCATGTTTTTATTGGTTAAAGAAAAGCAGAAAAATTAATTTTCCGTCATAATGATTATAATTAATCAGCGTGCTTTTCTTCAATTAAATTGATGATTTGCCTGACTGCCTGGGCAAGCTCTTCCACTCTTTCCGGCTGCAGTTTTTTTAAATCCGCTCCAATTTTCTGTTCATAGGGATCAGGCAGAAATTCCCCTATTTTTTTTCCTTTTTCTGTTAAACGGATCAAATAGACTCTTCTGTCATCTTTTTTTCTTATACGTTCAACAATTTTTTTTTTTTCGAGACGGTCAATTATTCCTGTGATATTGGATGGGGTGACAAATAATTTTCTGCTTAAGTCAGCCGAAGACAGGGGTCCGTTTACGGCCAGGTTTTTTACCACTCTATTCTGAGAAAGGGTCAGGTCACAGGCTTTGCTTTTCTGAAGCGGGTAAATATAGGCAGTCCGGACAAGTTCCTGTATGGATGCTATTAAATTGTGGATTGCAGCGGTATTTTTATTTGTCATTTTTTTATGTTCTTAATTTATCAATAGATAATTATTCTGTTCTTTTCTTTTGTACACTAAAGGAAAATTGATCAATTGTCAATAGAAAGATGATATTTTTTTTAATTATTAATATATTGATAATCAGCCTAATTTTTTTTGAATGGCACAGCGGATTAATTTTCTTGACATTGGATCGTTTCTTCACCTAATGATATATATTAAACTCGATCATCAAGTTTTTTGAATACCGCCGCCCCCAGCGGTTGACTGTCAGAACAGCGACCAACGGAGGACTCGTTCCCTGCCAGGCTAAAAATCGGCGACCTGCGGCCACTGGTCCTCAAACAGCTTGATTGTCGCAACGCCTGGCAGGAAAAAAGTCTGATCTCCTTTGGTTCTCAATGTTCCTGACAGGCAACCGCTGGGGGCTCTTAATAGGTCCTTCCATAAAAACTTGATAACCGAGTTTAATGATAAATTTTTTTGAAAAACAAAACACTGTTTATTTTGAGGTATATGTTATGGATTTTGAAACCATTTTAGTAGACATCAGAAAACAGGTAGGGGTGATTCGCCTAAACCGGCCCAGGGTGCTCAATGCCATGAACCGCCAGCTCTGGATGGAAATGATGGATGCCCTGGATGCTCTGGATCGAAATAACGAGGTCAAAGCGCTGATTATTACCGGCAGCGGCCGTGCATTTTCCAGCGGAGCGGATCTAAAGGATTCAAAGGACCGCAGCATTGAAGATTACCGGCTTTATCTGGAGTCTTTACAGGAGGCATCACGGAAAATTGTACGCTTTGAAAAACCGATCATTGCCGCTGTCAACGGGTATGCCCTGGGGTCGGGGTATGAACTGGCCCTGGCCTGTGATATCCGCATTGCTGCAGACACCGCCATGATCGGATCCCCTGAAGCCAGGGTGACTTCTTCCGTCACCGGCGGGGCATTCAGGCTGCTCCAGGATCTGGTGGGACCGGGCAAGGCAAAGGAGCTGCTGTTTACGGCTGAAAATATTACCGGAGAAGAAGCCTGCCGCATTGGTCTGGTGAACAAATCCGTGCCGCTGGAACATCTCATGGATGAAGCCTTTGCCATGGCCGATAAAATAAGCGCCAATTCATCGTTTTCCCTGAAAATGATTAAAAAGGGGCTGGGGCTGGCTGCCGGAGAGACCAGCCTGGAAGCGTTAATGGACTATGAGATTGAAGCCTGTCTGGCCTGTGTGTCCACAAAGGAGCGGCAGGCATCTCTGGATGAATTTGCCGGACGTAAAAACTAACCCTCCCGGATTTAAAAATTAAGGAAACAGAGTCATGCTTGACCATGTATTGAACGCAAAATCCGTTGCCGTTATCGGTGCATCCCGTAATAAAACCAAGCGGGGCTATCAGGCCATCAAAACCCTGTTGGCAGATAAATTTGAAGGTGAGATCTATCCGGTGAATCCCAGGGAAGACTCGATTCTGGGTCTGCGGTGTTATAAGGATATTTCAGATGTGCCGGACAAGGTGGATCTTGCACTGATTACCACCCCGGCCCACACCATTCCTGGCATACTTGTGAAATGCGGTGCCAGGGGGGTGTCCGGGGCAGTTATTATTGCCGGTGGTTTCCGGGAGCTGGGAGAAAAAGGGCGGGCGCTGGAAAAGGAAATGGTGGCGGCAGCCCGGGCAAACAAAGTCCGGCTCATCGGTCCCAATACTTCGGGTATGATCAATTTAAAAAGCCACATGAATCTGGTGGGTATCCAGGATGTTCCCCAGGGGAACATTGCCCTGCTGTGCCAGAGCGGGAACATGGCCCTGACCCTGATCACCGAGGCCACCATCCGCAAACATGGGGGGTTTACCTATTATGTCGGGGTGGGCAATGAATCTGATATCAAATTTCATGAATACCTGGCGTTTTTCCGAAATGATCCTGACACCCGGGCTGTTCTCATGTATGTGGAAGGGATGAGCCAGGGCCGGGAATTTCTCCAGGAAGCCTATAAAACCAGTATTGAAAAACCCATTATCCTCCTTAAAAGCGGCAGGTCCGCCAAGGGCCGCAAATCTGCCGGGTCCCACACCGGGTCCCTGGCCGGCATGGGCCAGGTGGCCAAAGCCGCCTATGAAAGGGCCGGCATTATAGTCATAGAAAATTCCGATGAATTGTTTCCTGTGGCAGAAACTTTGTCCAGCCAGCCGCCGGTAAAAAACAATGCCATTGCTGTACTCGCTGATGGCGGCGGCCATGCCACCATTGCGGCAGACCTGATGTCAGATTACGAAATTCAACTGGCAGAATTGTCTGAAAAAACCAGGGAGAATTTGAAAAAACTCCTGCCTGAAGCGGCTTCTGTAATAAATCCAGTGGATGTGGCCGGCGGTACAGATGCAGATCCCAGTATATTTGCCGACTGTGCTGAAATTCTGCTCAAGGATCCGGCAGTGGGCGGTCTGCTCATGGTTGGACTGTTTGGGGGATACGGGATACGGTTTGAAAAAAGCCTGAGTATTGGTGAAGAACAGGCCGCCCACCGCCTGGGGAGCATGGGCAGGAAACGCAATAAACCCATTTTTGTGCATTCCCTTTACAGTGCCTATAATTCCCATGCCCTGGACCTGCTACGCCATTATGATATTCCCGTGCATGATTCCCTGGATATTGCCTGCAAGAGTATGGCGTGTCTGTGTATCTACGGCAATTACCTCAAGACCTATCACGTCAAGACCAATTTTGTGTTTCAATGGGGAAAAAAAGCCAGGTCAGGGGGAAACGAAATTATACACAAGGCCCTGGCCGAGGACCGTCATGTACTGCTGGAGCATGAAGCCAAGCAGCTTATCAAGCTGCACGGTGCCCCCACTTCTGTGGGCGGGCTGGCCAGGACAGAAGAGGATGCGGTTAAGATTGCCAAAAAAATTGACGGTGATGTGGCAATGAAGATCGTATCACCGGATATCCTGCACAAAAGTGATGCCAGCGGAGTCATGCTCAATATTGGGGATGATTCCCAGGTAAGGGCAGCTTTTGCCAGCATCATGGAAAATGCCAGCAACTATGACCCCGATGCAGATATAAAAGGTGTATTGGTCAGCCCCATGGCGGCAAAGGGGCTTGAAATTATCATTGGCACCAAAATAGACGAACAGTTCGGGCCGGTGATCATGTACGGTCTTGGCGGCATCATGGTGGAGATCATGAAGGATGTCACCTTCTGGGTATTGCCTGTATCTCCGGTGTCGTGCAGAAAAATGATAGAAGATACCCGGTCCTCGGTTATTTTGAACGGCATACGCGGTCAGAAAGCCTATGACAAAAAATCTCTGCAAAAGCTTCTCGGCATCTGCTCGGAAATTGTCGAGTCCTATCCGGACATTCAGGAGATGGACCTGAATCCTGTGCTCTTATATGAACAGGGCCTGGATGTGGTGGATGCCAGGATTATCTTAAAATAACAGCTTTTTTTCTGTTTTGTGTGGGGACCTTGAACTCGATTATAAGGAGAATATTTTGATGAACATAATTTTCAGGCAGTTGCTTGTCATTGTTTTATCTTTGTTTTTGTCATGCACACTCATTGTTTCAGCAATTGCTGCTGACCTTGAATTAAAAGTGCAGGACGGCACAGTTCATGGAAACTGGGATGTATATGTTGCATATTACGATATTGAAACTCAAAGATATGAAAACGGCTGGGATATAAGCGATCAGATTGAAGTGACAGAGCTTGACAAGGACTCCCTGCTCACTGTAAATGAGCTGCCCTGGGAGAATCGAAGCGAGTATATCTTCTATATTAAAGCAGCAGCCAGTGATTACAGAACCATTATCCTGAAGCAGAAGATACTGCCGGATGATATGGGGCGTGTTGTTCTTGTGGCAGAAGATGATTCATATGTTCCTGTTGAAGCAGTTGTGGGGTTTGCTGATACAGAGACCTTTCAGATTCAGATGATTTCACTTCACGAAAAAATCGGGGAGACTAATGCTTTCATTGGCAGTAGCGGTGGCTACGACAGCAGGCTTTATGTGAAAAAAGGGGAGTATATAGCAGAGGTAAGCGGTCAGGATTCCAGCAGTCTGTATAATTTATGGAAGGAAAATGTGCTGGTGGATTCTGCAGAAAATATAATGGAGTTTCATCAAGGCGAAACCGCTGAACTGACCCTGTATTTGAATAATACCACAGATATACACATGGATTCGTTTTCTTTTATTTCCGCCCCTTCTTCTCTGCCGGTCAATTCTTATAATGGTGCCTGGCAAAGCGGGGTACCGTCACATGTTACAGTGACTGCTGATCAATATGACTGGATATCTGTGAATTATAACTTTGCTGATAAAGGAAGTATAGGCTTTAAAAGACGATCCATTGATATTTTCAGTGACCAGGCAATATACATGGATACTGATTTGAGAATTGAGGCGCTGCTTGACAGGGAATCATACACGGCAGGCAGGGAATATTATGTTTACGATGAGATCAAAACCGTTGACGGACAGGGAAATCGCACAGAAATGTGGAATCATGGGGAGAGCATTGAACAGCCTCGCTACAAAGTAGAATTTATCAAGGAAGCAGATACTTATACATCAACAACAGAGGATATGCATTCTGCAGAAATAACAATGCCCCCTGAAATCGGAATATATGATGTGAAAATCAGTGTTCTATACGCCTTTGTTCCAGTCAAACCAGCAGAAACCACGATAAGCGTAGAGTCCGGGGAGACACCGGTACCCGGGGGCGATTACATCTCGATTTTAAGCGTCACACCCATGGAGAATATATATCCCTCAGTGCCGGTGATGTTCTCAGTGGCTGTGGAATACAGTTTACGCGCTGCAACTGAGGGTGAAATCAATATGGGGTTCAATACAGAAAAAGTGGACAGCTAAGCCATTGTGCAAACTAAAGCAGTGTCACAGGGAACAGGCACTCTTGTTTTTAATGTAGAGACAATACCAAAGGACTGGGGCAGTCAGGGGCAGTTTTCTGTATATGTAAATCTTTCTGAATATCCCCATCCACAATCCTGGACTCCCCTTGCATCTGATCAAAAAGAGATTGCCCTGGCAGCTGAAGGCAGTCCAATGTCAGTATCAGCTGCCTATCTTCAGTACAGAACATACAGCCCGGGTGCAGGGGAGAATCAATTTAAAGGATGGATAGAGTTCCTGGTCAACGATGACCCCCTGGCTCTGGATTCTGTTGATCTGATTTCTTTGGTAAACGATAAAGGTTATCCAATACCAGTCAGGGATACCCGGTTCTGGTACAACACATATTTTTCGGGCAGCTGGAATAAAAATACCGGACAGGTGGCGTACAGCGGTCCTTCTTCCTATGGCGGGTACAGTGTGTCCTTTGCGCCGGACACTTCGCTGGAAAGTGGTGCATACACCTACACAGCAGCCACGGATGATGGACAGAACCTTACCTACAGCCTGTATTATCCCGGTAAAATGGCACTGCCCACAGTAGAAAAGGAATCCATACATTACAGGTGGAACAATGACGGCACCCTAAGCCTTGCCTGGAAGATTCCAGAGGGCGCCTTTGACGAATTCAGGCTTGTTTTTATGGATGGAAACACTTACCAGGATCTGCTTTACGTAAAACTGCCCAACACTGAACAATCCTTGACAATCCCTGCTGAAACCATTGATAAGATGAAGGCGCTGTATAACAGTGCAGAAATGGAATTGCAGGTTCAGACAAGAAATTATACGGCTGAGGGGAATAATTACAGCAGGGGAATCACCCCGGTCCGCATTTCCCTTTATCCGTCTGCAGACCCGCTGACGGCTGATTTGTCTGCCGGCACTACATCCGGGAAAGTCCCGGTTGATATTGAATTTTCAGCCTCAGCCACAGGGGGAACACCGCCATATATGTTTAACTGGAATTTCGGGGACGGGTCTGGTGATACAGGAGACATGGAAAGTAACAGTATTGCCCACACCTATGAAACAGGAGGTTCATACAGGGCCGGTGTAATTGTTACAGATGCAGATGGAAACAATGCCAAAGCCGCCATTGATATTTTTGCCATTGCCCTGTCATCCATTGAGATTTTTCCTGAAGAAACACTGCTGACCCAGCCTGGTGCAGAAAAACAGCTTTTGATAAAAGGGATAATGAACAATGGGGATGTGGTCACCCCAGAAGCGATCCTGTGGCGCTCATCAGATACAGATGTGGCAGTAATACAGAATAACCGCATAAAAGCGGTTGGGGAAGGTGAGGCTGTGATAACAGCTGAAGCTGGGGATATCACGGCCACAACCCGGGTAAAGGTATCCTTTGAACCCCTAATTAAAGAAACAAAATTTTATCATATAACCTCTCCATCTGCATACCCTGATTCAGAAATTCAGCCCTTTGCTGTCGGGAGCGTCCAGGAGAATGGCGTTAATTTTACCCTGTCATGTGATTTTCCAAACTACGTGGATGAAAACAACACCCCGGTTCCATGCAATTACTATCTTGCTGCTTACATAGACGCATGGAATGTTTTCCTGTGTTTTGATGAACACGGAAATCTGTACGATTATATAATTCCGTGTACTGCCAACTCCACAGATGCAGTATACAGGGAACTGCTCTCTTTTGATTACTGCAGCCCTGAAAGCCCGTTAAATGTTTCCATGTATCTTCTTGTTGTTGAATCAAGGTTTGACATGTATCAGAATCTGATATTTGATCCTGCTGATGCCCCTTATGAATTGTGGAGTTTTGATTTTAATTTTAAAAAATGTGATTAAATACTGGAGAGTTCAGCATTTCTGGCCGTATAAAGTGCAGGGAGTCCAGGCTACATTTCAAGGGCCGTTATTTGAAATCCCTTTTTCATTTGAACTTTCAAACGACTCTGATTTATGTCCGGGTGAGTATATGTTTTATTTTGGGGTTTATGGAATAGATAAGAACAGTTCAGATCCGTCTGATACGTATTTAGCTTATGATACTGTGGCGGTAACCATCAACCCGCAATAGGATGCTAAGTCTCACATTATCTGATCTTATCTGTCCCCAAAAACACGCCGGTTGCTTCTGACATAGGAGCAACCAGCGGAGTTGATAATTGATCCTGCACACCGAAAAAGTCAAGACTTTTTCGGAATACAGTCCGAAAAAATAATTGCTTCCCATGCTTCATTCAATAGCTGAGGTGCTCGGGTCTGGTGCGGCGCAGCGTTTACCGTCCCCTGCTGCACAGGGAATCCCAGTCCAGCACAGCTCTGGATTCGCCCACCGGACAGAATCTGGTGCATCACCAGGCCCGGGGATACACCATCCTGGTGTTTGCCCGGCCCAGAAAAAAAACAGCCAATGCACGGTGCCGTTTGTGTTTTTAGGACCGGCCAGGCATGTCAGCCATCAAAAAGAACGGCCCATCCAGATGGTGTGGCAACTGAGGCATCCCATTCCCGTGGAGATGTTTGAGGAGAAGATACGGGGCGGGTGATGGGAATCCAGCACTGTTGCGTTTTATTTTTTGAATAGATCAGCGTGCGAACCGGTTTTTCGAGGTATAAATCACTATCGGTTGTTCGGTAGATTAACATCCAGTCAGGCTCAATATGGCAATCTCGATGGTTTTTCCAGTTTCCTGAAACTCGATGATCAAGTTTTTTAATGTTGACATTTACCTGTGAGGGGTCAGGCCTGCGTTATTGTCATTATCTACGGCGTTTTTGGGATTATACTGGATAGGGAAGATAATGACAATAACGCAGGCCTGACCCCATTTTCGAGAAATCAGATATAAAAACTTGATCATCGAGTGAAAGAGGATGGTCACGATAGACTGGTTCCAGCAATTTGCCAGAGGATAGTTTTTCGACAGCGGTTCTGAGTTTTGAAAGTCTTTGTTTTGTTTCTTGAGTCTTTTGTAATCCTTTTTAAATTGAGTTGTGTAATGGATATTCAATTATCAAGCTCAAGAAATAAATCATTAACGGAATCCGCTTTATGAAGGTTTTTACCTTGTTCGGAATCCATTAATACTTTGTCGGTAAGCTCATTGGGGAGTTTGATTTCAAATGGAATTCCATTATGTAAGGTTATCTGAGACAGGTACATTGAAATCGCCTCTGACATCGAAATATTCAATTTCCTTAATATGATTTGAGCGTTTTGTTTGACCGCTGGATCAACACGGGTTTGTATGGTTGCTGTTCTTGCCATATTGCACTCCTTATATTGTATTGACAAATGCACTGCAAACAATAAACGCCAAAATATGAATAATTCAAATCAATTTTTCAAGGCAATCAATAATAAAAGGTCGAATTATCCTCGCCAGGCTAAAAATCAAGGAAATGCGGCCACTGGTTTTCAAACAGCTTGATTTTTTTAACGCCTGGCAGGGAAAAAGTCCTCTGTTGGTCGCTGTCCTGACAGGCACCCGCTGGGGGCGGCGGTATTCAAAAAATTTTATGATCGAGTTAAAAGAAACAAAGAGTTTGAAAAATGGTTTGAAGAAAAAGATATCAAGTTCAACCTATCGGCTTGAATACATAACTTGATGTTCGCACAGGTCGATAAATTTTTCCTGAAAAATAAAACCAGAGAGGATAGATGTTGAATATTTCGACAATAATCGGTATAAATTACAAAGTGAACCTGAGTAGCGGATGTCTTTCTGTCAACCGATGACAGGCTTGCAAAAGCGGTAAAAAGAAACAGTAAGGCAACAAATATCAGAGTTGAAAATCCTAGCCAGGATCATGCGGTATACCGGGCCTACTTTTTTCAAAACCGATCTGTTTTCTGCTGTTTTGTCCTGGGTCATTATAATGTTTTTCTTGTTGACAATTGAAATACCTTTTGATAGCGCTTATCTGGGTTGTATATAAATTACGCAATTCTGTTTAAAGGGCTTTGAACAACGGAAATGCCCTTTTGCATGACGTGGGTGTATATTTCGGTGGTCTTGACATCGGCATGGCCCATCAACTCCTGAACGACCCGGATGTTAACTCCGTTTTCAAGGAGGTGAGTGGCAAAACAGTGTCGAAACGTATGGCAGCCAACAGGTTTTATAATTCCGGCTTTTTTAACAGCTGCCTTCACGGCCTTCTGAAGCCCGGATTCAAGCACATGATGACGTCTTGTTTTTCCGGTTCTCGGGTCTTTGCTCCGTTTTTTTTGGCGGAGGTTGTTGGCGGCGCTTCTCACTTCAGCGTTCGGAATTTAAACAGAGGATAACATGCCAACTGTTTTAAGAATTAAAGGTTTAAGATTCCACTTTTACTCTGACGAAGGGACGGAACCTGCACATATTCATGTTCGTAGTGCTGAAGGTGAATGTAAGTTCTGGGTGTCACCTATATCGTTAGCGCGCAATAGAGGTATCCCATCACATGGACTAAGAGAAATAGAAAGGATGGTATACGATAATCAACAATTTCTTTTGGAGAAATATCATGAATACCACAAAAGTTGAAAATGAGCCATGCGCCATTCGTGCTTGGGCTGAAGGTAGAATGATTTACCTTGAATTAACAGATGGTCGTATCGTTGGCTTCCCGGCAGATCGTTTTAAGATTCTCGAGGCAGCTTCAGAGGAGGAGTTAAAAAAGGTTACTATTGAGGTTAACGGCTATGCGCTTCGCTGGGAAGAGCTAGACGAGGATTTGACTGTCGAGGGTGTTGTTTTGGGGAGATTCCAACTTCCTCTTCCAGAACGAGCTGCATAGCATTTCTGATAAAAATTACCGAAAATTATATTTGTTTAGAGGAAGATTTAGCTCATCCGCTAATATAATTAGGGATTCCATGCCCCTGAGTAAATGCCGGCCAAAAATTTTCAAATTTATCCCAGCGGTCGCTTTGCACATTCTCATACATATATTCAAGAATGCCTGAACCGGCAAGAATTAAGAACAATTGAAATAAACAAAACCGATATCAGGAACCAGTCGGGAAATCCAGTCAAAAGACTGTTGATTGTGGCAATAAAGAAATAAATATGTGCTAGAGGCGCAACCAAGAAGACAGCTTAAAAGACAAGACATATGGGCGGTTTTATTAGGATTGGGAGCCTGAGGCCCATGCAGTCAGAAGACATTGGTAAATGAGGATTTTTTTCAGGCTAAAGTCCAGGTTGCCTTCGAAGCAGTATCCGGGTTGTTTTTTTCAGCAGGGTAAGAATTTCATTGATTCTGAACACATAACCGGATCCAGCCACAAGCAGTAAAAACATCGTTCCCACAAGTAAGCACAGGGCAAAAGCGCCTGCAGGATGGGTTGGGTCTATGCAGATCCTGAGCATTTCAGCGGCCTTGAAAAGAATAAGCCCTAATCCTGAACTTAACCCCGCAATTTTTAAAAAAAAGAGATATACCTGTCTGGCCTCACTATTGCCGGTTTTTCTGTTCCATAGAAAAAAAAGAAAAAAGGTTTGAAACAGGGCAGACAAAGACAGGGCAAGGGCAACCCCTCTGGCCTCCATCAGCCGGGTTAAAATAAAAAACAGGGGCAGGGAAGACA
>JAWOEJ010000390.1:0-11246 GCA_046482845.1 Desulfobacteraceae bacterium
TAACAAAATTTGTTAGAATTTCTCCGTATAAGTTGCGTGCACCGGTGGAGATCCTGAAAGGGAAGCAGGTTGATGAAGCACTGAATTTATTGAAATTTATGCCGCTCAAGGCAGCTAAAATAATATATAAAACCCTGAGCTCAGCTGTTGCCAATGCTGAACATAACCATGAGCTTGATGTAGACGAACTGGTTGTTAAAAATATAATTGTTGATCAGGGCCCTACTTTAAAGAGATTCAGGGCCAGGGCCAGGGGGCGCGGTGCCAGGATTCTAAAAAGATCCAGCCACATAACAGTCATTGTAGAAGATACGGTCTAACAAAGGAGGGTAGAGGCTTGGGTCAGAAAGTAAATCCGATAGGATTAAGGTTGGGAATCGTCAAGACATGGGACTCCAGATGGTATGCAGATAAAAAATACTCTGATTTTGTGTATGAAGACTATACATTAAGAGCATTTTTAAAGAAAAAACTGTACCATGCCGGGATTTCTAAAATTGAAATAGAGCGTTTTACAAAAAGAATCAGGCTTCGTGTATATGCTGCAAGACCGGGCATTATCATAGGTAAAAAGGGTTCGGAAATCGCTCTTTTAAAAAAAGAGCTGGAAAAAAAGCTGGCCCCTGAGGTGCTCATTGATATCAAGGAAGTTAGACGTCCAGAAATTGATGCACAGCTGGTGGCTGAGAACATTGCCCTGCAGCTTGAACGCAGAATTGCCTTTCGAAGGGCAATGAAGCGCAGTGTTTCCTCTGCCATGCGGTTTGGTGCCCAGGGAATAAAAATTATCTGTGCAGGACGGCTTGGTGGTGCTGAAATGGCCAGGACAGAATGGTATAAAGAGGGGCGCATTCCCCTTCATACCCTGAGAGCCGATGTTGATTACGGCTTTATTGAAGCAAAAACCACGTATGGCGCCATAGGCATCAAGGTATTTATCTTTAAGGGTGAAGTGCTCAATACAGATCAGAAAGCAGAAGCCTGATTGACTACATTACAAAAATTATCATGTAAAAAAAACCAATTGAATCATTAAGAGGTGTTAATATATGCTGAGCCCTAAAAAAGTAAAGTACCGGAAACAGATGCGCGGGAGACTTAAGGGAAAACCCAGCAGGGGTACTGATTTGAATTTTGGTGATTTTGGACTTCAGGCTGTTGAATGCGGATATGTAAGCGCCAGACAGATTGAAGCCGCCAGAATTGCAATGACACGTAAAATTAAACGTGTTGGAAAAACCTGGATTCGATTTTTCCCTGATAAGCCGATTACTAAAAAACCGGCTGAAGTAAGAATGGGAAAAGGCAAAGGACCGACAGATGCCTGGGTTGCCCGCATCAGACCCGGCATGGTGCTGTATGAGATGGAAGGCGTTTCAAGGGAGCTTGCCCGGGAGGCATTACGCCTTGCCGCACATAAACTTGCCGTGAAAACGCGGTTTGTTGAAAGGAGCTAGAGCCCATGAAAACAGAAGATATCAGAAAAATGACAGAAGATGAGTTAAAGACTAAACTTTTTGAACTTAAAAAAGAGTATTTTAACCTCAGATTTCAACACTCTGTCGGTCAGCTTGAAAATACAGCCATTCTCCCGGGTATACGCAAAAATATAGCCAGAGTGTATACCATAGCAAGGGAAACAAATTTAACCATTACTTAAATTTAAAAAAGTTGCTACCATGAATGAAAGAGGAAGTAGAAGAGTTCTTCTAGGCAAAGTAGTGTCGGATAAAATGGAGAAATCTGCTGTTGTACAGGTTGAAAAATTTGTAAAACACAGGATATACAAAAAATATATTAAAAGATACAAAAAGTATGCTGCCCACGATGAGAACAACGAGTGCCGTATGGGAGATATTGTTAAAATAATCGAGTCCAGGCCTCTGAGTAAAACCAAGAAATTTCGCGTCCATGAAGTCGTTAAACGGGCACTTTGATCAAGAGGAGTTGAAAAATGATTCAGGCAGAGACTAAATTGACTGTAGCGGACAACTCCGGAGCCAGGGAAGTTTACTGCATAAAAGTACTTGGTGGTTCAAAAAGACGTTATGCGGGAATAGGAGATATAATTGTAGTTTCAGTGAAGGAGGCCATCCCCAATGCCAAGGTAAAAAAAGGGGATGTTGTAAAAGCGGTTATTGTAAGAACCAGCAAAGAGATTTCACGGCCCGATGGTTCCATGATCCGGTTTGATGATAATTCAGCAGTCATTCTGAACACTTCCGGTGAACCCGTTGGAACACGTATTTTCGGCCCTGTTGCTAGGGAGCTTCGCGCCAGGCGGTTCATGAAGATAATCTCACTGGCCCCTGAGGTGCTTTAACTGCTCGATGGATTGGGAGAATCTTTATGAAAAGTGTAAAAGTGAAAATAAAAAAAGATGACAAGGTAAAAATCCTTTCCGGCAAGGACAAGGGAAAGATCGGCAAGGTATTGAAGGTTTTAAAGGACAGGAACCGTGCTGTAGTTGAAAATATCAATGTGGCAAAGGTTCACCAGAGACCGTCTAACGCAAACCCCCAGGGCGGCATTGTTGATAAGCCCATGCCCATTGAACTGTCCAATCTGCTGATCGTATGCAACAGCTGCATCAAACCGACCCGCATTGGGATCAAACAGCTGGAGGATGGTAAAAGGGTCAGGGTTTGTAAAAAATGTAATGAATTGATTGATGCTTAGGATAAGCCGAGGAATTAAATGTCTACGCTAACAGAAAAGTACAAAAAAGAAATAATACCTAAGCTAATGGATACCTTTGAGTACAAGAACCAGATGCAGGTCCCCGGGCTTAGTAAAATTGTCTTGAACATTGGACTTGGGGAAGCAATCAAAAATATTAAACTTCTTGATTCTGCAGTTGAGGATCTGTCCTTGATATCAGGACAGAAGGCTGTGATCACAAAGGCTAAAAAATCCATAGCTGCATTTAAACTCAGAGAAGGGATGCCCATCGGCTGTATGGTAACCCTTCGCCGTGACAAGATGTATAATTTTATGCAGAAGATGATAAATCTGGCGCTGCCCCGTGTAAGGGATTTCAGGGGTATATCTGGAAAAGCGTTTGATGGCAGGGGAAACTACTCCCTTGGCATCAGGGAGCACATTATTTTCCCTGAAATTGATTATGATAATACGGACAGTATAAAAGGCCTTAATGTTTCCATAGTAACAACAGCTGAAACAGACAGGGAAGGAAAGGAGCTCCTGAGGCTTTTCGGGATGCCCTTTAAAAATTAAAAGGAGAGTGATTTGGCTAAATCAGCTTTAATCGCAAAGGCTAAAAGAGAACCCAAGTTCAAAGTTAGAGCCTACAATCGCTGCCCCATATGCGGGAGATCCAGAGGTTTTATCCGAAAAGCGGGCTTATGTAGGATCTGTTTCCGTGATCTTGCCTCAAAGGGCAAGCTCCCCGGAGTAACCAAATCCAGCTGGTAGATGGCAATACAGAAATCAGCTGAAAAAAGAACAGAAAGAAACCCCCGTAAATAAAAAGCCGGGGTCAGGAGAAAATTATGGCAATGAGTGATCCAATTGCGGATATGCTGACACGCATTAGAAACAGCGGTAAGGCAGAATTCGCCAAGGTGGATATCCCCGGGTCGAAATTAAAGATAGAAATAGCCCGGGTGCTGAAAGAACAGGGGTTTATTAAAAATTACAAGTTTGTAGAAGATGATAAACAGGGCCTTATCCGGATTTATATGAAATATGCTGGAGAAAAAAAACCGGCTATATACGGACTTAAGCGCATCAGCAAGCCCGGCAGACGGGTTTACAGCAAGGCAAAAGAGATACAGCCGGTTTTAAACGGGCTGGGCATTTCCATAGTGTCCACATCAAAGGGGTTGATGACGGATAAGCAGGCAAGAGAGATGAATTTGGGCGGAGAAGTCCTTTGTAACATCTGGTAGACAGGAGGAAAATATGTCTCGAATAGGAAGCAAGCCGATCCAGATTCCGGAAAAGGTTGAAGTCAGTATTACAGAGGGGGTGATATCTGTTAAAGGCCCTCTTGGCTCCCTTGAACAACGTCTGCATCCGGCTGTTGACATGAATATAAAAGATCGCATTTTAAATGTTAGCACAGATCTGAATGACCGTAAAAAAGTTGCCCTTCAGGGGTTGTTCCGCGCTTTGACAGCCAATATGGTCATTGGCGTGACAAAGGGGTTTGAGAAAACACTTAACCTGGTCGGTATAGGATACAGGGCAGAGGTAAATGGCGACAGTTTAATACTTAATGTTGGATACTCCAATCCAGTTGATTTTAAAATTCCAGAGGGCATTACAGTCAAGGTTGAAAAGAATACGCAGTTGACCCTGTCCGGTATTGATAAAGCACTTCTGGGCGAAACAGCAGCAAAGGTCAGAAAAACCAGACCCCCTGAACCCTACAAAGGTAAAGGTATTATGTATTCAGACGAACGTATAATCAAAAAGGCTGGAAAAGCCGCAGCAAAATAAATAACCCAGGAATCAGGATATTATGGCAAACAAATCAATAAGGCGAGTATCAAGGATTAAAAGAAAAAGAAGAATCAGAAAGAATCTTGCCGGCACAACAGACCGCCCAAGACTTTGTGTGTTTAGAAGTTCAAGACATATCTATGCCCAGGTGATTGATGATACCCGGGGGATTACCCTGGTATCTGCCTCTACCCTTGATAAATCGTATACAGAAAAAGAATTGAAAGGCAAGGATGCAGCTGCAGCAGTTGGAAAGCTGGTTGGTAAAAGGGCGCGTGATAAAGGAGTTGTAAAAGTTGTTTTTGACAGAAACGGATTTCTTTATCATGGACGGGTGAAGGCACTTTCAGACGGAGCCCGTGAAGCCGGGTTAAATTTCTAATTAAGGAGGAGTCCCCTTGCGCAGCAGACAGAGTGAAGAAAATCAGCTGATAGATAAGGTTGTCCGTATCAACAGAGTGGCAAAGGTCGTTAAGGGCGGAAGAAACTTCAGTTTCAGCGCCCTTGTTGTTGTTGGTGACGGAGAGGGCAGCGTTGGATACGGTCTAGGAAAGGCTGGAGAAGTTCCGGAAGCCATCAGAAAGGGTGTGGATAAGGCAAAAAAATCCATGATCCGAATTTCCCTGCTGGATGGAACCATACCTTTTGAGGTTATGGGGTGTGCAGGAGCAGGACGGGTCCTGCTGAAACCGGCTTCTCCTGGAACGGGTGTGATTGCAGGCGGCGGCGTTCGTGCCGTCCTTGAAGCGGTTGGTGTGACAGATATTTTAACAAAATCAGTGGGTACGAATAATACCCAGAATGTTGTCCGGGCCACCATGGAAGGCCTTAAGTCACTTGAAACCAGAGAGGAAGTCGCAAAAAGACGCGGGCTTCAGCCAGAAGAAATTTAGCGAATGAGGCTTGAAATGTCAGGAAAACTAAGAATAACACAGATCAGAAGTCTGATCGGCCGACCAAAAAAGCACAGGCGGATTGTCCGTGCACTGGGGCTGAAGAAAATAAATATGACTGTTGTACATAAAAATAATAAGGCCATTGCAGGTATGGCAGCTAAAATTCCCCACCTTGTTAAAATGGAGGAGGTGAACAATGAAGCTTTATGAGCTGGCCCCTGCCCCTGGCAGTGGAAAATCAAGAAAAAGAGTGGGCCGTGGTCCGGGCTCAGGGATGGGAAAGACATCCTGCCGCGGGCATAAGGGACTTAAGGCCAGGTCCGGCGGAAGTGTAAGGCCGGGATTTGAGGGCGGCCAGATGCCGATTTACCGCCGACTTCCCAAGAGAGGATTTAAAAGCCTTTCCAGTGTCAACAGAGCGGTTGTAAACGTGGGGGATCTTGACAGGTTTGAGGACGGTTCAGTTATTGATATTGCTGCTCTGAAAACCGCAGGGCTGGCTAAAAATAAAATAGAAGCAATAAAAGTGCTTGGCACCGGTGAAGTCAATAAGGTTTTTTCCATGAAAGAATGCAGTGTCAGTAGCGCAGCCAGGGAGAAGATAGAATCGGCTGGCGGTAAGATTGAACTTTAACCTAAGCTGAGGTTTGTAAATGATTCAGAGTGGATATCAGAATATACTCAAGCTCCCGGAACTGAAAAAAAAACTGCTGGTCACCTTTGCCCTTCTCTTTGTTTACAGAATAGGCGTCCATATTCCAACCCCCGGGATCGACGCGGTTGCACTTGCTTCTTTTTTTGACAATGTGGGCGGCACCCTGTTTGCGATGTTTAATATGTTCTCAGGCGGAGCCCTGGAGCGGCTTTCGGTTTTTGCACTGGGGATTATGCCCTATATCAGTGCATCCATTATCCTTCAGCTGATGACTGTTGTTATACCGCATCTTGAACAGCTTTCCAAGGAGGGGGAGCAGGGCAGAAAGAAAATAACCCAGTATACGCGGTATGGTACTGTTGTTTTAAGTGTTATACAGGGGTTTGGCATAAGTGTCGGGCTTGAGAGTATGACGGCACCAGGTGGTGCACCCATTGTTATGGAACCGGGCTGGGCATTTAGAATTATTACTGTCATTACCCTGACCGCCGGTACAGCTTTTATCATGTGGCTTGGGGAGCAGATCACTGAACGGGGGATCGGCAATGGTATTTCTCTGATAATTTTTGCAGGCATTGTTGCCAGAATGCCGGCAGCCATAGGTAATACCCTGAGATTGTTGTCCACAGGTGAAATGAGTGTTTTTGCCATACTCATACTCCTTGTACTTATGCTGGCCGTGATTGCGTTTATAATTTTTATGGAGCAGGCCCAGAGAAGAATACCCGTACAATACGCCAAAAGGGTTGTGGGACGTAAAATGTACGGAGGACAGAGCTCGCATTTGCCCCTGAAGGTGAATACAGCCGGAGTTATACCTCCCATATTTGCGTCTTCCATTATCATGTTTCCGGCCACACTGGCAAATTTTATCAATCTTCCGGTAATGCAGTCAGTTGCCGCGGCCATGAGCCCTGGAACCATCATATATAATCTTGTTTATGTCGGCTTTATAATTTTTTTCTGTTTTTTTTATACAGCGGTAACCTTTAATCCCGAAGATGTGGCAGAAAACATGAAGAAAAACGGAGGGTATATACCGGGAATCAGACCAGGCAAGCGGACAGCAGATTATGTGGACAGGGTGTTGACACGGATCACCATGGGGGGTGCCATTTATGTTTCAGCGGTCTGTGTTCTTCCCACTATGCTCATGACCAGGTTTAACGTTCCGTTTTATTTTGGAGGAACAGCGCTGCTGATCGTTGTAGGCGTTTCCATTGATACCATTGCTCAGATTGAGTCCCATTTGATAACAAGAAATTACGAAGGTTTTCTGGGAAAATCAGGCAGTGTAAAATCAAGAAGATAATAAATAAAGGGGAGATAAAGAAATATTATGGCAAAGGAAGAACCTATTAAGGTTGAAGGAACTGTGCTTGAGACATTGCCCAATGCCATGTTCAAGGTTGAGCTGGAAAACAAGCATCAGTTTATAGCCCATATTTCAGGGAAAATGAGAATGCATTTTATAAAAATTCTACCAGGCGATAAGGTTACAGTAGAATTGTCACCCTATGATTTGTCAAGGGGCCGCATTACGTATCGGTATAAATAAAAAAAACAACTGGCTTTAAGCTGGGACAATTAAAAGATGTTTCTTCGCAGAAGTCGGTTTGCAATCAGGAGTATAAAGGATGAAAGTCAGAGCATCTGTAAAAAAAATTTGCAAGGATTGTAAAATTATCAGGAGAAAGGGAGTTATCAGGGTTATTTGTATCAATAAACGTCACAATCAAAGGCAGGGATAGGGGGACAATAGCGTGGCAAGAATCGCAGGCGTAGATTTACCAAGAAATAAGCATATCGAGATCGCTCTAACCTATATTTACGGGATAGGAAGAAGCCGTTCCAGGGAAATACTGTCCAAGGTGGGAATTGAAAAAAAACTGAAGCCGGACGAGCTTACCGATGAACAGATCAACGAGATAAGAAAAACCCTTGACCAGGATTACAAAGTAGAAGGAGAACTTCGTACTGAGGTTTCCATGAATATAAAAAGGCTGATGGATCTGGGGTGTTACCGTGGACTTCGCCATAGAAAATCCCTTCCGTGCCATGGTCAGCGGACCAGTACCAATGCAAGAACACGCAAAGGTCCGAAAAGAGCTGCTGTTAAAAAGAAAAAGTAGGTCCTAAATAACACTGGGAAGTGAAAGGATAATCAGGAGAGATAAGGAATTATGGCGAAAAAGAGCAAAAAGGCAATAACAAAAAAGAGAGTAAAAAAAAATATATCAACGGGTGTCGTTCATATTCAGTCAACCTTTAACAATACCATAGTGACCATAACCGATGAAGTCGGCAATACAATAGCCTGGTCCAGTTCTGGTATTCAGGGATTCAAAGGGTCCAGAAAAAGCACTCCATTTGCATCCAAACTGGCTGCTGAAGATGCGGGCAGCAAGGCAATGGAGCATGGAATGAAAACGGTCAGTGTTTTTGTTAAAGGTCCTGGAGCTGGAAGAGAATCCGCATTAAGGGCTTTGCATGCCCAGGGGTTTAATATTTCAATGATAAAGGATGTAACCCCGGTACCTCATAACGGATGCCGTCCACCCAAGAGAAGAAGGGTTTAATCTTTAGCCAGACAAATTCCTTCAGCCGCATAAGGCTGATAAAATTGAATAAAGGAGGAGAACGTTGTCACGTTATAGAGGATCTGTCTGCCGTCAGTGCAGACGTGAAAATATGAAGTTGTTTTTAAAGGGAGACCGGTGCTTCTCTGACAAGTGCAGTTTTGACAGAAGGGGGTATCCCCCGGGACAGCATGGACAGAGAAGATCCAAGCTTTCCGATTACGGCATACAGCTCAGGGAAAAACAGAAGGTCCGAAGAATTTACGGTTTATCTGAGAAACAGTTTAGAATTGTATTTAAAAAAGCGGATCAGAAAAAAGGAATAACAGGTACCAATCTTTTGAGCTTTCTTGAGCGCAGACTGGACAATGTCGTTTTCAAGCTGGGTTTTACAAGCTCAATTACCCAGGGACGTCATTTTGTAAAACACAATCATTTTACTGTTAACGGTAAAAAAGTGAATATCCCTTCATATATGATCGATAACGAAGATGTTATTGAGTTAAAGGAAAAGAGCAGAAATGTAAAAGTGATCAACGAGTCTCTGGACACTGTTGTCAGACGCGGAATACCCCAGTGGCTTGAGCTTGAGAGAGATGCATTTAAAGGTGTTGTAAAAGGTATTCCAGGACGAGAGGATATCACCCTTCCCATACAGGAACAGCTGATTGTAGAGCTCTATTCAAAATAGATGAGTTGCAGTTTGTCCTTAAGATTATATCAGGAGATAAACAATGTCATCAGATGAACTTGTATATATGAACTGGCGAAAGATTATCAGTCCGGAAAAAGTTGCCGTAACAACTTCCTCAACCTATGGAAAATTTGTCTGTGAGCCCCTGGAAAGGGGGTTCGGTATAACCATAGGAAATTCCCTCAGACGTATTATTCTCTCGTCGCTTTACGGTGCTGCAATTGTTTCAGTGCGGTTTGATGATGCCCTTCATGAATACAGTGCGATTTCAGACATCCGTGAGGATGTATCCGAGATAATAATGAATCTGAAAGAGGTTAAGCTTAAAGTCGATAACCCTGAAGAAAAGCAGCTTACTCTGAATGTAGATGGTGAAAGAAATGTGACTGCAGCAGATATTGTCAGTCCGGACGGTAAAGTTGAGATCCTCAATCCTGAGCAGCATCTGGCAGAGATTTCAAAAAATGGAAAATTGAACATGACCATGCTGGTCAAAACGGGCAAGGGGTTTTCCCTGGCGGCAGCCAATAAGGACCCGGACGCACCCGCAGGTACCATTCCTATTGACAGTGTGTTTTCACCAGTGAAACGGGTCAAGTATGTGGTCGGCACATCCAGGGTAGGTCAGAAAACAGATTATGATAAACTCACCATGGAAATCTGGACTGACGGCGGTGTAACGCCTGAGGATTCCATAGCCTTTGCGGCAAAGATTTTAAAAGAGCAGATGACTCCCTTTATTAATTTTGATGAAGAGATTGAACCTGAAATGGATGAGAAAGATGAAGACAATACAGAAAAGGCGTTTAATGATAATCTTTACAGAAGTGTTGATGAACTGGAGCTGTCCGTAAGAAGCGCCAACTGCCTTAAAAATGCCCAGATTCTGAAACTCTACCAGCTGGTTCAGAAAACAGATAATGAAATGCTCAAGACAAAGAATTTTGGAAGAAAATCTTTAAATGAAATCAAGGAAGTCTTAAGTTCCATGGATCTTACCCTTGGAATGAATCTCGATGGATTTGAGCCACCGGAAGAAGAATCCAATAATGAAGGAGAGTAAATTTTCCCATGAGACACAGAAAATCAGGAGCAAAACTCAATCGTACATCAAGTCATAGAAAGGCCATGTTCAGGAACATGGTGACTTCCCTGTTCAAGCATGAGAGGATAAAAACCACAGACGCAAAAGCCAAGGAGCTGAGAAAATTAGCCGACAAAATGATTACGCTGGCAAAAAGAGGAGATCTTCATGCAAGACGTCAGGCCATGTCGATTATCAGGGAAAAAAATGTGGTTCACGAACTCTTTAACAATGCAGCAGATAAATTCGGCGGCAGGCAGGGCGGATATACACGGATCATCAAGCTGGGTCCCCGGACAGGAGATGCAGCGTCCATGTCTATGATAGAACTGGTTTTAACGGAATAAATCAAATTTTATCCTTTAACAGGGGATTTATTATACACTCACAGACATCCAGCTGTAATGAAACTGAAAATAAGTCCTGGTTTTTCTTTTACAGAAAATCAGGACTTATTTTTTTTGTTGCAGTAAAGGCGCTTGTCAGCCAATTTGAGAAGAGCAGACGGAGTGGTGACTTCTTTTTCCAGGGCCGAGGCAATACCAAAGCTGAATTTGACAAAAAACCCGGGCAGATCCCAACTCAATGGGCTGGCCAATTATGGTGGATTGCTCGCTACTGAGAAATCGTGACATACCATGTTCGTGATTTTTACGATGCTGGGCCGGCATCAGCTGGGTAATATTCTGACCGATTATTTCTTCTGGCTGATAACCGAACAGGCGCACTGAAGCGGCATTAAAATTCTGAATTATGCCTGTTTCATCAATGGTAATAACACCTTCAAGGGTGTGGTTAAGTAAGGTTTGTAAACGATCACTTTCACGTTTAGCTCTTTGCTCCAGCGCTTTACCTTTTTTCAGCTCTGCTT
>JAWOEJ010000161.1:0-11768 GCA_046482845.1 Desulfobacteraceae bacterium
AAGCAGAAGGGCTTATATATAACGTGAAAATTGCTGCTGAGGGGAGAGTGTTAATGCTGAAGGACGGCTTCTGCCAGCCGGTTATGCGGAACGTTCGGCCCCCAACAGAAGCGGTAAAAAAATTGTGCTTGCATTGTATTCAGAAATTGATTACAAAGTAAGATATGAACTACCAAGTTATCATCAAGAGAAAAATTTTGAAAGGGATCAGGAAATTACCTGTGAATGTTCAAAAAAGGTTGAAATTATTGGTAGATGATTTGAAAGAAAAAGGACCAGTGGTTCACAATTGGCCTAACTACAGCAAGCTTTCTGCCACTGAATATCATTGCCATCTATCCAGAAAATGGGTGGCGTGTTGGTATATGGAAGAAGGAACCATAGAGATAGAGGTGTATTATGCAGGCAGTCGTGAAAACGCCCCATACTAATATTCATATTCAAGGAGAGATTCCGTCCCGTATTCTTGAAATGCTCAGGAGTGAATACGGTGGTGAACTTAAAATTTATGAAGGAGATGAAGAATACGTTGAGGTAACCGAAAGCGATTGGTACAAAGAGATAGCAGAGATAACTACTCCTGGTGATGCTATGCGTATTTACCGTAAAAACCATCAGTTAACCCAAGAGCAACTTGGTAAGAAATTGGATAATATCCCTCGACAGATTATTTCTAATATGGAGCGAGGTAAACGCTCCATCAGCTTGGCTACGGCCAGAAAGCTTTCTGTAATCTTTAATGTTCCGGCCAGCCGTTTTCTTGATCTATAGGTATGCATCATGGAGTAAAATAATTGCCGAACATAACGCTTAACCAGACCGCAGGAAGCCTGCCGATTTCTGCGGAAGCTGTGGGTGCGGCTGGTTAGCTCCCCGTTACATTCCCATACACAGCTTCCAGACAAAACTGAATCAAGCCCCGCCATCGGTGACATTTTCAGGCAACTCGGTGAACGATTCAGAGCCGAGCACCGGCTGCACCCCAGGCAGCACAAGGTAATGTACGACATAGAACATTGCCGCTGCGGTGAGTTCGGCACGCACTGGAAGATTTGCGACACCTGCGGGTACCTGGAGAAAGGATACAACTCCTGCAGGAACCGCCACTGTCACGGCTGCAATAATATTGCCCGGAAGAAATGGGTGGAAGCACGGGTCAGCGAACTCTTGCCTGTACCCTGCCACCACTGTGTCTTTACCCTGCCGCATGAGTTCAACACCCTGTGCAGCTATAACAGACAGGTGATGTATGATTTGCTGTTTGAAAGTTCTTCCCGGACGTTTCTGGACTTTGGGCGCAATCCCAGACGACTGGGTGCCACCATCGGGTTTTACGGCATCCTCCATACCTGGGTGCTAAGTCTCACACAGGCAGGAATAATTATCCTATGGTTGAGTTTTTAAAAATCAAAACACTTTATGATACCTATACAATTCAAAAGCTGATCCACAGAGCGGCTTATGATTGTTTTTGATTAACCACTCTCTTTGTCCTCGCCGGTTTCAGCCGAAAAAGAAACAAAAAAGCTCCGCTGGCTGCATAGAATAATTTTTACCGGGTAACTGCCCACTGGATTTTCACTAGCCCGGACCTGAACCCGGTCCCGAACCTGCTGCCGGGTGTGTCTTTGAGGCTATAATTTTTCCTTGCATTCTCATTGCCGGTATCGTATGTGAAAGGAAGCTCCTATCAATTTTTCAAGGGAGATTTAAAATGAATATTTCTGTCAAGACATAGATGTGGGCCATGAGAACATTCATCATCATCATATTATTTTTGTTCAACGTCGTGACAGTCAATGCAGAAATGGTGATGTGCGTGGATGAAAACGGGGTTAAGAAATTCAGCAATGCTGGTGCAGGGGTGAAACTCTGCTTTTTTATGGGGTGCAAAAATTAACCGTTTCATGAGCTTTTTGGGTCAAGACATGATATCCACTTCCAAGTCCTCCTATGAAGCTGGGGCATTTTTACAGACAAAAAACCCTTGTGAGCCTTGGCTCTCAAGGGGTTCTGGATTTTATTGATTTTACTTGGAATGGATTTTGGTGGAGGCGGCGGGAATTGAACCCGCGTCCGAAAACAGTTGGCAATGGCTTCTACATACTTATCCCAAAATTTGAATTTTACCTTAAGATCTCCTTAGGGATGGATATCTTAAAGTGTAGTCTGAAAAAATTTAGCCTAAAAAGATCCAGACACTCTTTTTCAGCGATCCTGCTTAGTCGACGCCCTGTATTGAAGTTGCAGGCAAGCTTTCAATAAGGACGGAAGCTGCTCTACGCAGCTACAGCGTAATTATAATCGTCTGCGATTATCTTTAGTTTCCACTGGTTTTACGAGTCAGTGAAATGCTCGGTATGCTACCAAAAGCCTCGTAATCTCCGTCGAATCCTTTTCGCCCCCAGATTTTAAAAGAACATAAATGGTTACAGAACTCTGGACCGTAATGGTTAATTGGTTAATACCCTGGTCTGTAATTGTTAATAATATATATATTTTTCAGGAAAAAGTCAATACAAAGAAACAAGGAACCCTTAATATTTGTTTGAGTAGTCTTTTTTGATCCGGTCCATTTCCCTGTCCATATCTTTTTTCTTGATGGTTTCCCGCTTGTCATAGAGCTTTTTTCCCTTGGCAAGGCCGATCTGTACCTTGATTCGGCTGTTTTTAAAATACAGCTTCAGCGGGACTATGGTAAAGCCCCTTTCATTGACCTTTCCAATGAGTTTTTTGATTTCTGACTTGTTAAGAAGCAGCTTTCTGGATCTCAAAGGCTCATGGTTCCCGTAATAGGCATACTTGTAAGGAGAAATGTGCAGCTGGCGGAGAAAAACCTCGCCGTTTCTGATGTCTGCATAGGAGTCCTTGAGATTTACCCGGCCCTCTCGAATGGATTTAACTTCTGTACCGACAAGCACAATACCCGCCTCTACCTCGTCAGAGATAAAAAAGTCGTGCTTTGCCTTTTTATTGTTTGCTATTATTTTTATATGATCAGACCCCATGGTGTCTCACCTGCAGCTCCGCAATTTTGTGGTTTTCCTCATTCTCTTTAACCGGAAGAATATCTCTGTATTTCTCTTCCACAAGTTCTGTTATTTCAGCCACTGAATGTTTTGTTAAAATTTTTTCCACCATGGACCGGGTTTCCCTTGAATCCAGCTGCCTGATAACCTGTTTTATAACAGGTATTGCCCCGGAATTCATGGAAAACTCTTTTAAGCCAAGGCCCATTAAAACAGGAATGTTCACAGGATCACCTGCCATTTCACCACAAATGGCAACGTGCACCCCGGTTTTTTTTGCAGCTGTCATCACAGATTCTATCATCCTTAACACGGCCGGATTTAATGGCTGATACAGATGGGCCACCTGCCTGTTTCTCCTGTCAATGGCAAGGGAGTACTGGATCAGGTCATTGGTGCCTATACTGAAAAAATCCACTTCCCTTCCAAGTTCCTCAGCCATAATAACTGCTGAGGGGACCTCTATCATAATGCCCAGGGGAATGTTCTTGTTGAATATCTTTTCTTCTTCTTCCAGTTCCAGAACGGCCTTGCTGATAATTTTTTTAACCTCAAGGATCTCTTCCAGACATGACACCATGGGGATGAGCAGTTTTACCCGGCCAAAAGCCGCTGCCCTTAAAATTGCCTTGATCTGGGTTATAAACAGATCTGTTCGTTTAAGACAGAACCTTACCGCTCTCAGGCCCAGAGCCGGGTTGGCCTCCTCAGCAGAAACAGAATAGGGAAGCACCTTGTCCCCGTTTATGTCAAGGGTTCTGATGGTCACACAGTTGGGAGTCATCAGCTCTGCCACTTCTTTATATTTTTCAAAGAGTTCTTCTTCAGAGGGAAACCGTTTAAGGTTGAGATAGAGAAATTCTGTTCGGAAAAGCCCCACACCATCTGCGGCATTGTCCTTTACAGAAACAATCTCTTCCACAAGCTCAATATTTGCCATAAGGGCAAACTGCCGACCATCCCTTGTTACGGCAGGGCGATGGCTTTCCCTTGCCAGATGGGCTTTGTACTCCTCATACCGGAGCTTTCTCTCCTCATATTTAAACAGCGTGTCCTCGTCCGGATTGATAATAACCATTCCGGTGGACCCGTCAACAATAAGAATATCATCATTGTTGACACTGGTGGTGGCATTGCCTATACCCAGGACTGAGGGGATATGCAGAGATTTTGCAATAATACCGGTATGGGAATCCTTCCCCCCCCGGTCTGTAACAAATCCCTTGATCCGTTCCAGCTGAATCTGGCTTGCATCGGCTGGAGAAAGGTCATGGGCAACAAGGATAACCCGCTTGTTAATATCTGAAATCCGGACATCCTCTGCCCCCACAAGAAACCGCATCACCTGTTCTGACACCTGAATAATATCAGACACCCGTGACTGAAGATAGGGATCATCCACCTTTTTAAACATGGCCTTAACCTGGCGGGAAACCTTTCTAAGCGCCCATTCTGCATTGACCCTGTCATTTTCTATGGTTTCAATGGTTCTTCCGTAGAGCATCTTGTCTTTGAACAGGGCAAGATGGGTTTCCAGGATATTCAACTGGGAGCTTAAATCATCATTCAATGCCTCGATAATTTTGGAATGGGCATCCTTTGCTTTTTTAACAGCCCCTTTAAACCTGTTTATTTCATGGTTTACCAGATTTTCAGATATGGAATACCGCTTGATAATATCCACACCCTCTCTGTCAACCACATAGGCTTTTCCTATGCAGATGCCAGGTGAACCGCTTATTCCCTGAAGCCTTATTTCTCTGGATTCAGATTCAGCCATGTATATCCTCCCCGAATCCCTTTTCTATAAGCTCCCTGATGGATTCAAGCACCTTTATATCGTCTTTATGCTCCACCTCCAGCAGCACCTCTTTTCCCCTGGTAAGGCCCATGGAAAGAATGTCAATTACACTGGATGCATCAGCCCGGTTGTTCCCGTCACCTATCCAGACCTCCCTGTGTGCGGTCCGTGCAATTTTGGAAATCATAGCGGCGGGCCTTGCATGCATACCAAGCTGATTCTGCATTTTTATTCTGCACATTAACATTTTATATCTGATACTCTTTTCTAAATTATATTTTATTATATCCGGCCCAAAAATAATGCCTGTGATCCCTGATCAAGGTCAATTTGCAAAAAGTTTGTTCAAACTCAGTTCAAACGGAGAAAATCATGGCGGATCTTCAAAACACAAAGGGGTGACGCAGGACACCTCGATATAAGAGCAACGCCCTTACATGCTGGTAAAGTACTTATCCTGCTACCAGGATTGCGCAAATTTTATATAAAAATACATCTTAAAAGGGAAAAAGTCAATAAGCCTGAGTTTTTACCTTTATATAAATGTCTCAATAATTGACGGACTGATTTTGGTATGTTAATTTTAAAAAAAAGAAAACAAGAAACCCTATTCAAAAACAGGAGGAACAGATGGCGCAGGAAAATCTGATCTTTGGAAAAAACTCATGACCGTTTACCACGGCTGCTCGTGAAGCATTTGCAAAAAAAAAGATTCCCTTTGACTATATTGATGTTACCAAAGATCCCGGACAAATAGAGAGAATGCTGTCGTATTCCAACGGCAGCAGAAAGGTCCCTGTAATTGTTCAGGGAGAAGAAGTGTTTATCGGCTACAATGGAAAAGGATGAAAAGTTTGACTGTTTCAGCTGTATGCTGAAATTCAAAACACGCTTGATTGCTCAGTCAGGAAAGGACTTGAATAATATTAGAAAAACCCAGCATTTAATATGTCTGGCTGATTCTTCAGACATGTCCCTGCTGGATTCCGAGTCGGTACAGCTGGTGGTGACATCTCCTCCCTACCCCATGATAGAAATGTGGGACCATCAGTTTATATCCGGAAATCATGACATCAGAGAATTGATTGAAAAGGGCCGCGGCTTTGACGCTTTTGAATGCATGCACAGGCAGCTGGACCGTGTCTGGAATGAAGTATACAGGATTCTGGAACCCGGCTGCTTTGCCTGCATCAATATTGGAGATGGTGCCCGGACCATCAAGGAAAACTTCAGTCTCTTCCCCAACCATGCACGGATTCTAAACTATCTTGTAAAAATCGGCTTTTTACCCATGCCCTCCATACTGTGGCGGAAACAGACCAATGCCCCCAACAAATTCATGGGCTCCGGCATGCTCCCTGGCGGTGCCTATGTAACACTGGAGCATGAACATATCCTTATTTTAAGAAAAGGATCAAAAAGGGAATTTAAAACACAGGAACAAAAGGAATTAAGAAGAAAAAGCGCCATTTTCTGGGAAGAAAGGAACCAGTGGTTTTCTGATATCTGGTTTGACCTCAAGGGAACCACCCAGAAACTGACCCCTCAGAAAGAACGGAAAAGAAGCGGTGCCTTTCCTTTTACCCTTCCCTACAGGCTGATCAATATGTATTCCCTGCAGGGAGAAACAGTGGTTGACCCCTTTTTAGGCATTGGCACCACAACAATGGCTGCCATGGCTGCTGCCAGGAACAGTGTGGGATTTGAACTGGAAAAAAGCCTGGTCGGCCCCATTGAAGAAAGGATCACACCTTCCGGGGAATTACTGAACAGCGTGGTTTCTAAAAGACTGAAATCCCACCGTGATTTTGTCTGCGCAAGAAAAGAAACAGGAAAAGAGTTAAAGCATTTTAATGCCTTTTATCAGACAGAAGTGGTCACAAATCAGGAAAAAAGCATCTGTCTTAACAAAATTGATAACATCAGCTTTAAAAAAAGAAAACAAATATTCCTAGTATCCCACTCTATAACTCGATGATCAAGTTTTTATATCTGATTTCTCGAAAATGGGGTCAGGCCTGCGTTATTGTCATTATCTTCCCTATCCAGTATAATCCCAAAAACGCCGTAGATAATGACAATAACGCAGGCCTGACCCCTCACAGGTATAAAGACCCACAAAAAAAAGGAACACAGCAGTCTCTTTTCATGAATTAATCAATATACTGCTGTATGATCTTTTCTGATTCTTTCCCATATTTCATTTCCAAGCTTTAACGGTGTTGGAAGGAAAACAATTGAATTTTCCGGAAGTCTGTCAATATTGAGCTTTTTTTTCAGTTGATTGACAAAATCTTTTACCGATGCAAACCCGTCCTGCTTTGAAAAAAAGACGCAGAACATCTCACCCCAGGAATTCTGATACACAGCCGCACAATCCTGGATCTTCTTGATTTTCCTGGACGTGCACAGATTCAGTGAAATAAAAAGCGATTTTATCACTTCCCTGGCATTGAGATCTTCAAACCTGATATTTTGTTCATTTTTCAGAAAAAAGGCATTCATCTGCTTTAAAAGCGCATTGATATCATCAACTGACACTGCCGTGGCATTGGGGACAAGATGAATTACTGTATTTTCAGTATAATACCGGTTGTGGACAAACCAGGCTGCAATTTTTTCTATGGTTTCCCCTTTGTAAAGGAGCTCTTCCCTGCCCATGAACATCTTTGACTGTTTATTTATCAACTCCCAGGGCTTTTTTTTACCAGAATGCTTGTTATACCTGAGGTTTAGCCGTTGAAAAAATTTTTCCCCGGAAAAAACCAAAAGATTCTTTTCAATTTTTTCAGGGTGCTTTGAAAACTGAACAAACATTTTCCGCCCCAGGGCGGTTCTGTCCTCAGGGGTTATCAAAACCTGCTTCATGTCTTCCTTGTCAAAGGCATGGTTGACTTTTTTATAGATCTTAACCATATATTTTTCAATGGTGTCGCTTAACCGGTTCACACTGGCATATTCCCAGTCTGAAAACCGTCCCGCATCAAAAACCTGCTTTAAATCCCATTTCCAATTATCCATGCACAGACTGATAAACTCCTTTCTAAATCCAAAAAGGGTGTTTTCCAGATTTGAACGGGCGGCAATCCCGGCTTTAAGAAAAAAACATAACTGCACAAGCTTCACTGCATCAGGATCACTGCAGGATTGATAGTAATGAACAAGGCTGTTCAACAGGACATAATAGGAATCTGTCTTTTCAAGATCAAACTGAATGCCTGAGGTCATCCACTGATCCTTTATTTTATTGCATAACAGCGCCTCTTCTCCGGTTTCATGGATAAACGTATCCAGCAGCGCCATTTTTAAAACCGATTTAAAGGGACTTTTCAACAATTTAAACATCTGCCATATGGACGCTCCAAAATATTCACCCGCCGGAATATCATGGATGTCCCCCAGATCGATATACCGGCATTCTGCCGGGTTTCTGCAGACAAAATCATAGAGGGGTTGATAAAAATTCCTGGCCATGGAGGCGGAAAGGGTGCACCACAGCGGCAGTTTGCCGGCAACATGAATCATGGTTCTGTAGAACTCCTCCTTGAGAATCCTGCCCTGGGCTGAACCTGAACTTTCAATGCTTGAATCACCGAACTGATCCCTTTTTGCCTTTACAATATCCACAATAAAAAAATGAATTTCTGTTTTAAACTGCTCTAATGCCCATTTTTCGAGCAAATCAAGCTTGTACTGAAAATTCTGTTTTAAAATTGTATGGGTCTGATTCCTGACACAAATCCAGTAATCAATATCTGAATCCGATTCCTGGGCAATGGAGCCGGTGCTGCCCATGGTATATAACGCTTCCACATAGACGTTTTTCTTTAATCTGAACTTTAACCCCTCTTTTTTTAAATATTTTTCAGCTGTACTTTTTGTTTCCCTTGTAGGAAAATAACCGGATATGCCTGACGGCGCATTCTCATTTTCACTTATGAATCCGGGAAAATCAATATTCTCATGAATCAGAAGAGGAATAATATCAAATAAATCAGCCTGTCTGGATTTAAACAGATCAAAAGCCGTCAGGATAGAGTATTTATTCTGCCGCAGAAATTGTTTTTTCCCAAACCGCATGCACTCGGTCAAAAGAAGGAGATCAAATTTTGAAACATCGTCTGCTCCATTAGCTGATTCATAAAAAATCTCCTCCGGCAGGTCAGAAAAACTGACAGGGAAATTCCTTGCATTAAAATCTGCCTGTTCTGATTCAATGATCGGGAATGAATGGGAGGGAAACCGGCAGAATCTGGCCAGAACTCCTGAAAAATCAGTATTATACAGAACAGACTCGACAAAATAAAGATTTGAAATTTCTCCACCGGCAAAAGTTGCTCCGGTAAGATTGGCTCCCTTAAAAGACACATCTGCAACAACGGCACCTGTAAATACGGCATCCACCAGATAGGCCCTGTTGAAATCGGAATGAAAATGCCGGGTATTGTAAAAACTGCAGTTCACAAAAACACTTTTTCTTGCAGATACATTTATAAAGATTGTGTTATCAAAGGAAATGCCCTCAAACCGTGCTCTGTCAAAATTTAAATTTTTTAGCAGACAATTCTTAAAGTCAGCGTTTACAAAACTGGCATCAGAAAAATCAGACTCCTTGATATCGCAGCAGTTGAAATTCATAAAAGGCAGAAACAGCTGGGAGGAAAAATCCATATTCTCAACAATTTCATGGCTGAAATCAACGGCTTCTGTATTTTTCTGATTAAGTGTTTTTATCTTTTTATCCAGGGTGCTGGAAAACAGAGCATCAAAAAAACCTTTTCTACTTTCCTTTTCTGCATTGGTTTTTTCATATTCTGCAGCCTTTTTTTCAATATAACACCCTGTGTTTTTTGATATTTCTTCTTTTTCTTCCAGAAAAAGAAGATCAACTTTTCTTGAAAATTCAAGGGCAGCCATCCTTACGGCATCATCGGGTACATCCTCAAAAGATTCAAGTATCTCTACAATCCGTTCCGGCCTTTTTTTTACCATGCCGAGAACAAGGGCCTTGTAAACAAATTTATCCTGATCAATATAAAATTTTTTATTGTTTAAGACTTCATTGATAAACAGCAGGGATGTCCTGGAAAGCGAGGATAGTTCTTCTAAAATTCCAGGGATGAGCCATTGTGCCCTTTCCAGGATCTTATTTAAGAGAATGTGCAGGGGAAATCTGCCGCAGGCCACCAGGGCCCTGAAGGACATCAGGGCTTCCTGCCTGTCGGGGTGTGCATAAATATTGTACAGAATCACATGTGCAAGTTCAGGATAGGTACCGCAGGAAGAAGTTTCCACAATCGTGAGAATTGTTTTTCTTAGACAGGCAGTCCTTTCCTTTGTAAACAGATCCACAAGAAGGGCGGGGTCAATCTTTACCACCATTCTGGAAAGGGCTTTGAGGGCAATTTCCTTTTCCCTGACATTATCAGAACTCAACTCCTTTGCAATTATAGTCCGGGGATTCCTGAGATCAAGGGGAATGTTTTTAAGAAAAGGATCAGCATCCCTGTTCCTGTCAAAAAGAGAGGCATAAAACCAGACAACTGTTTTTCTCTCTTTGATATTATTCAACATTCTCTTAAATTCAACACCAAAATCTCTCCTTACCTCGGGAGTGGAGATAAGATATTGATCCACAAGGGCAAGTCTCGCACTTTCAGAAATATTAAAAAGGATATTTTTTAAATCGTAAACTGAAACCACTTTGCTCCGGCAGGCACGCCACGCATAAAAAGGGCCCCTTCCACCGGATTCAAGCAGGATCTCAAAATAGTATTTCAAGTCCTTTACATAAACATCAGATATTAATTTGCTGTAAATGCGTGCACAAAACAGAGAAGATATTTTAACTGCCTCATTTTTTTCTTTTTTGTCTTCTGAATAGTAATTTAACCTGGAAATCTCATTCTTAAACCTTTCAAGCAAATGTCTTGCCTTGTTTCTCACTTTAAAAGAATAGGAGTCAACTGCTTCAAGAACAGGTAAAACCGCCTGTTCCAGAGGAAACTCAGACACCCGGGAAAGCAGATGAACCCTGGCGTCTGCGTCGGCACTTCGCCACTCTTTTTCAAAGGATTCAAAATCTGTGGTCATTTTATTTTTTCCGTGAAGCTGAAGGTACCTGTTTTCCATTAATTTCAATTATCGGCATGCCGCACCCATCAGCAGCAAGACATACCTTATCTGTTTTTCCACCGGCAAGAGAAGGATAATGAGATCTCAAATAAGAAAAATCAAATGTTTCAAGGGCTGTTTTCAATGCTTCGATCTCCTTTTCCATGGATTTTCCGATATTTTCAGATTTCAGGCAATTGGAAATTTTTTTATTATACCTGCTTTTTATTTCAGTTTCCAGACAGTGCCTGGAAAGATCCAGATTCAGTCTTATTTTTTCCATTGTACCCCCTGTTGATTAAAGGTCAAACCCTAATGATCATTTTTTTTATAACCAGCCATGCGGGCTTGATCATAACATCGGCCACCCTGGGGTGGGGTCATAAGAGTCCCCAGCGGCTGCCTGTTTCATGCTTCGTTGTGTCCGTCAGGCATGGGGGGTTATATGAAAGCCGTCAGCCATCAGTACTCAGCTAACAGCTAACAGCTAAAAGCTAAAAGCTAACAGCTAACAGCTAACAGCTAACAGCTAACAGCTTTCATGCTTTGTTGTGCCTGCGAGTGCACGACCGTTAGTTGAGGACAGCTTGTTCAGCAAATTTTTACGGCACAATGATGATATCATCTGTCTGCAGGACAATGTCGCTGCCGAGCTTGCCTTTTACAATATCTTTGTAGTCAATATTGATGACAGATTCTTTGCTGCCGTCTTTCCGGAACAGAATGATTTTGCTTTTGGATGCCCATCTTTTGCCGGGCATGCAAGGCAAAAGGGTGGTAAAACGGCGCCAGTAATTTTACGGGGCGTAGCGCAGCCTGGCAGC
>JAWOEJ010000196.1:0-7585 GCA_046482845.1 Desulfobacteraceae bacterium
CCCAGCGGTTGCCTGTCAGGAACATTGAGAACCAAAGGAGATCAGACTTTTTGCCCTGCCAGGCGTTAAAAAAATCAAATAGTTTGAGGACCAGTGGCCGCAGGTTGCCGATTTTTAGTCTGGCAGGGCAAAAACTCCTCCGAAGTTCTTGTTCCTTACAGGCAACCGCTGGGTGCGGCGGTATTCAAAAAACTTGATGATCGAGTTTTAGCTTTTAGCTGTTAGGTTTTAGCTGAGTACTGATGGCTTTCATAAAAAACAGATTGATGATACACAGGATTCACAACAGATGAAAACCAACACACAAATAATGCTGTCCTTTTTAATTGCTGTAAGTCTTGCCCTGGTTTTTTCCTGCACCAGGGAAGATCCGCCAGTCAAGGTTGATCTGGATGAGAAGATGCATGTAAAACCAGTAACAGACCAGGATGTAATTACTTATGCCTACCTGCCTCAGTACTCTCATACTGTTTCCTATAAGCGTCATCATCTTCTGGTTAAATATCTGCGCCACAGGACCGGATTGAATATAAAACAGATTTTTCCGGATACTTTTGATCAGCATATGTCAAAGGTGGGCAGCGGGGAAGTGGATATTTCATTTTCCAATCCCTTTATCTACATCAAAATAGCTGACAGGTTCAATGCCAAAGCCTTTGCCAGAATAGTTACCATTGAGGACCAGGAAAAGTTCAGGGGTCAGATCATCTGCCGCAGCGATCGTACAGACATCAAAGATATCAGGGACTGCCGGGGAAAAACCTGGATCGCGGTGGACAAGACCTCTGCCGGGGGGTATCTTTTTCCCCTTGGCCTTTTTTATGCCCAGGGAATTGCGATCACAGACTTTAAACAGATCGACTTTGCCCCGGGTCCAGGCGCAAAACAGGAAAAAGTGGTGTTTGCTGTTCATGGTGAAAAATACGATATTGGAACCATCCGTGAAGGCACTTTGAACGTGGTGGCTGACCGGATCAATACCAGTGATATCAAAATTATTGCAAATACGCCTTTGTATCCGGGATGGGTGTATGCCGCCCAAAAGGACCTGGATGACAGGATAATAGAAAAGATAAAATCTGCTCTGCTGGCCCTGGACTTTAATAAAAATGAGGACAGGCCGATACTGGAAGCAGCTGATTTTATCAAGGTGATTTCCTCAGAAGACAGAGATTTCAATTCCATCAGAAAGCTTGTCAGAGATCTTGGGGTAGGAGAATAATGCAGCCCTTTACACGGATAAAACTGAATTTCAGAACCCAGATCTATCTTGTTATGTTCTCTCTTCTCCTGCTTCTCGGCCTTGTGACCTTTTTTATTGTCAGCAGAATCATGCATGATGCCATGATTGAGGAGAACGAAAACCGTGCAGTCTCCATTGGTGTCAACCTCTCTGCAAGACTGGTGGAACCGGTGCTCACCATGGATTATTTTTCCATGAAAAAACTCGTGGATGAGACCGTTCGATTAAGTGATGATATCTATTATACCTTTGTTCTAAACGCAGACCAGACCCCTGTGGTCCACAGCTTTCAAAACGGTTTTCCTGTTCAGCTGATCGCTGTCAACCCTGTTGACAGGAATCGGACCTTTCAACAGCAGTATCTGGATACAGGCCAGCACCTGGTTTATGACTACGCCCTTCCCATTGTTGTGGATTCAACCCGTATCGGCACATTAAGGCTGGGACTGCTCAAGACAAAGGTGGATAAAACCGTTAACCGGATAATGGTGACAGCTCTGTCCTTAACCCTGTTTTCCATCATGGTGGCTGCCTTTGCCGGTTTTTTTCTCTTCCGTCCCATGACCAGGGATATCAATCAGCTTCATCAAGCAGCCGAACAGGTCATGCGTGGCAATCTGGATGTGAGAAGCGCTCCCCTGCTTCGGAAAAACTGCTGGGATATCATGAAATGCAATCAGACCGACTGCCCGGCATATCACAATACAAGTCAGAGATGCTGGTATCTGGCCGGTACCCTGTGCAAGACCTGCGCAGCCGGTGATTATGCAAAAAAAATAGATTCCTGCCGGCACTGCCGTGTCTACAAGTTATGCGCGGGCAATGAGATTCAAAGTCTTGCTGAAAATTTTGACTATATGATTCTTTCCCTGAAAGATCATCTGGAAGAGCTGAAACAGGCTCAGAAAGAAATTTCAAACCAGAAAAATCTGCTGCAGACCATCCTTGACGGCGTTCCGGACATTGTCTCCTTTAAAAACAGGAAAGGAGAGTATATATCTGTAAACCAGGCCTTCTGCACTGCAATCGATAAAACCCGCGACCATATCCTTGGAAAAAAGGTCAAAGATCTTTTCCCTGAACCTTTGGGCGGAATATGCTTTGAAGAAGATTTAAACGTCTTAAAAACAGGTCAACCCCTGGTGTCAGAAAGACCCCGTATGGACGGCGGCACAGAAAAATGGCTTCACATTGTAAAAAGTCCGGTTTTCCGGGAAGACGGCCAAATCAGGGGGATAGTGACAAGCTGTCGGGATATTTCCGAATATAAAATTATCCAGGAACAATTATTTCATGCCCAGAAAATGGAATCAGTGGGTGAGCTTGCCGCCGGGGTGGCTCATGAGATCAATACGCCCCTTGGCATTATTCTCGGTTATTCACAGATACTGCAGCAGGAGGCAGAACCGGATACACAGATGCTGGAAGACCTGAAGCTCATTGAAAAACACACCAGAATCTGCAGTCGGATCGTATCAGATTTGCTGAGATTTTCAAGACGGGTACAAAGTACCATTACAGAATTTGACATCCATGCTGCAATCGATGATGTGCTTCAGATGACAGCCCATACCTTTGGGCTTGAGCATGTCACAATTGAAAAGCAATATGATGGACATATGCCTGTTTTAAAGGGAGATATGGAAAAAATCAAACAGGTGTTCATCAATCTTTTAAACAATGCCTTTGATGCCATCGGGCAGAATGGTAATATCGGTATTAACACCTGGTTTGACAGCGAAAGCATATGTTCTGTTGTCACTGTGTCAGATACAGGCTCGGGCATTCCTCAAGAAAATATGAAAAAATTGTTTGACCCTTTTTTTACCACCAAAGGAGTGGGCAAAGGCACCGGGCTTGGACTGGCTGTCACATTCGGGATCATAAAGGAGCATAACGGAACAATCAAAGTGAAATCAAAAACTGACACAAATGAAAAAACATGGCCCTATGGTGAATACAATACCGTTTTCATTGTCAGTTTACCAGCACCAAAAAACAATGAAACAGCATAAGGAGTTTTATTATGGCCAGGATTATTGTGGTGGATGATGTTGAAGATGCAGGCATTTTGATTAAAAGGATACTGTCTGTAAAAGGTCATGAGGTTTTTACCTTTACCGATGAAGAAGACGCCCTTGATTTTCTGAATTCAGAACAGACAGATCTGGCTGTGCTGGACATGAAGTTAAAAAAAATGACTGGTATTGAAGTGCTGGATGAACTCAAGAAAAGATCCCCTGATACCCGGGTGATTATGCTGACAGGATATCCAACCATTGAAACGGCGCGGGATGCGCTGGCTCTCGGGGCAGATGCCTATTGTGTAAAACCCATAGACAAACAGGAGCTTGAGGAAAAAGTAGAAGAGATTCTCACCTGAAATGCGGGGACACTTTACTTAATTTTCCACGCTGTTATGGGTTTTTTCTGAAAAAAATACCTTGTTCAACAGCTCAAAATAGGTCTGCACATATTTACCGGAAACTGTCTGGGCAACGGAAAATTCAAATTTTTTCTGCTCCCAGAATTGACCGGAAAGGGCGAGAAATACGTTTTTTGACAGGTCATTTAAAATCTGTTTTATAATTGAAATTTCCTCAATCTGCTCTTCCAGGCCGTAAAGACGGCATCTCAAGGGCCTGAACGGGTAAACAAGGCATTGATCTTCCTGGCTTAAGGGGCACGGCCGGTGGGTCGTTCCACTGCTGTTTTTCAGAAGATCAACAGCCGTTTCAATGATTTCAATTCGTTTCTGACTTGTCAGCACCCTGTTTATCTTGTGAGTGATATATATCACCTCCATAAAAGGCAGCACAAAAGGCTCAAAACAGCATTGGCTGGAACCGCTGCCGCAGCGCCCCTCCCCTTTATCCGGTCCAGGAGCTGCAGCTATATCTTCATCAGCCCTTGCCACAAGCGCCTCGTATTCATTAAACCAGATGGATAGATCCACTTCATGCCGGCTTTCCAGTGAAGGCGCTCTGATTTTTAAGACACCTGATTTTTTCTGGTATTTCTTCAATAACCGGTTCTGGTTGTAGCTGGTGGGGGTTGCCCTGGTTTTTTTCAGGGCAGCAGCGGCCTGTTTTAATCCAAGTCCCCGCCGGACCAGATAGGAGGTGATAAAGGTGCCGGTTCTGCCGATACCGAATCTGCAGTGAATCAGCACCTTTTTCCCGATATAAACGGCCTCGTCCATCCATTCAAGGGCTTTTTCCATTTCCTTTATGTCCGGCACATCCTCGTCCCATATGGGTAGGTGGAATACCTCAAACCCGAATTTTTCCTCTATTTCATGGAGGTCACTGTACTCTGCACACAAATTGACAATTGCATTGATACCGCCTGCCTTGATCACCTCAAGATCCCCATAGGACATGGGAGCTGATCCGGCAGCAATGGACCGGGTGATCCAGGATAATCTGTATTCTGACATATGATTTAACCTTAAATTGTTGGTGCAGAGTTCATGTGGATGCTTTGAAATTCATGACTTCTTTGTCTGTCCAGGTAGTGAAATCATACCTGCCTTTAAAAAACTGACAGACAAAATCATTAATATCACACCCGGGAGTTAAGCGCATGTCCATCAGCCGGGTTGCCCCTAAAAGCCTGCCGATCCAGTTCAGCTTTGTTTCTGCATCTTCCGGTGTGATGTGTTTTAAAGCGCCGTCAACCAGTTCGCCCTTTGTCTCAACAGTAAATCCCAGTCTGCCTAAAACCCCGGCCAGAAAAGTGGTCCTTCTTTCCCTGCCGTCAAGCGTACCCCCGCCTCCGGAAAATCTGAACAAAATATAGTTTTTATCGGTTTCCTGCCCGCACAGGGTGTCCAGAACAACAAAATGATATCCAAACCGCAGACTGATATTTAAATAATCCAGAGCCAGTATGGCATAACTTGCAAACTGTGCATCTTCAGAGCTGGCAATTCCGCCGGACATCACTATATTATCATAAGATTCCCAGTCATAGTGGGAAAATTGTTCCCATAGGATGCCGGGATGGCTTAATCCTCTGTAAACTTGTCTAAAGGGCAGGCAGGAAATGTCATTAACCCTGACAGATTTTGATTCAGGCAGATTTTTTTTTATTCCCCCGCCCACATCCAGAACATAAAACAGCATGGGCAGCTCTGATATCAGCCTTAGTGCCCCTTTTTTTCTGCCGCCTTTTCTTCGGCCGCAGGCAAACATTTCCTGGACAGCTGCTTCATGGCAGAACCGGATGATATCATGGAGAGATCGGCACCCTTCCGGGCAGAAGCCAGAACTTTCAGGACGGATCAGGTTTAACGGGGAAATAAACGTCATGACAGCATCCATTGTCTTCATAAACGGACTGTTGTCAAACGCAGCATTTTGTTTGCCCCTTGAGTGAGCAGAATCCTCTGCATCATAACAGGAGAGTGTTCCCTTGAACACCTTTTTTAAATCTGCATTAACGGTAACCAGACTGCCGTGTTTTAATGTGTCTGTCCCAAGTCGTGTGCCTGTAAGAAGTGGAACGTGAAATTCCCTTGCCACTGAAGCAAAATGGCTGGCCGGACTTCCATTGTCAGTTACAACAGCAGATAAATTGTTAATTACACCGGCCAGTTCAGGCAGGGGGTATTCTGTTACCAGTACGGAATTTTCAGGAATCTCATCTCCCCGGGACAGATGTTTCAGGCAAACCACCCTGCCGCTGCCCTGTCCTGAAGATGCTGTGCATCCCCCTTTAAGGAGTACCGGGGCGTGATGCAGATCAGGATGATAACAGGTGTCCAGGGTCTGATTCCGGTCTGATTTTGCATTACTCCCTGGTGACTTATGTTCTGTGTCAATAAAAGGGAAACCCTTTAACGGCCTTGTCTGCAGAATATACAGGTTTTCTGTCCTGTCCAGGGCCCATTCCGTATCCTGGGGCTGATCAAAATATGTTTCAAGGGCAAGACCGGCTTGTGCAATTTTAAGGGTGGTGTCAACTTTTAATCCAGAAACACCGCCGTTGTTCTGTATAATTTTTTTAGCGTGTTTTTTGATCCGGATAATGCCCGGGTCAGTTTTTCCGGATACAAGGGCGGCACATCCGTGTTGAACATGGTAAACCGCCATATGGTCAGATTCCTGATTTTCAATATCTTGGGTGTATATTACTCCGGCTGAATCCCCATCAATCATTTCCATTATCAGTACAGCCATGGGTGCATCTGTATCAGATATTCCCTTTATGATTCTGTAAGTCAGGGCATGAATACTGTATTTGCCTGCCAGCACCGCTTTGTACGCCTCAATTATATTTTCCGGGTCAACATAAAGCAGAGATTTATACTGGCCGGCAAAGGAAGACTCAGTATCTTCAGCAATTGCACTGCTCCTTACGGCAAAGGTTTGTTTTTGTGAATTATTGGAAGGGGTGCGGCTTGAATCCTCTGACTGGATGGCGCTTGTTTTTTCCATTATTTTTTCTTCAATTTCTTCGGGTACCTGAGCATCCATGATGCAGGCGGTCAACTCCCGTGAAATTTTTCTGAGTACAGCCGGTCGGGACGTATCTGCCCTGGACAGCAGCCTGTTGATTTTATGGGGAAGATTGTTGTATTCGAGAAAATAGCGAAAGGCGTTTGTTGTTATTGTAAATCCCTTTGGAACAGGTATTTTAAACCTGTTTTTTATTTTTGCAAGGCGGGCGGCCTTTTCCCCTGACATCAGAAAATTTTCGCAGTCAGGACATTCCAGATCCAGAACAAAGGGCGGTGAACATGTGTATTGTTCCGGGGCAAACAGGAAATTGATATAAAAATCAAATTTTTTAAAATAATCCATTAATCCATGATAGCGGACAGGGGAAATCCCGGAAAGGAAGGTTACCATCATTGATACAGATTTTGCCAGCCTGCGGTATTTAAACTGGACAACCTGGATATCCACATGTTTTTTCTGATAATAAATATCCTCAATGTCAGCCATGAGGTCATGGGCAAGGGTGTTTTGAACCAGAAGGGCTTTAAACGCCCTGTATTTTTTCTGTAGAACCGTTCCCGGCACAAATACCTGATAGGTCAAGTGTTTAAAAAGATCTTTAATAAACATGGGGGATACTTTTATCTGGACCTCTTTGCTTTACTGCGGCCTTTACTGACGGCTGCCTTTATTTACATAATAAAATATTTTATTCATTATACCCTTTTCAAATACAAAAAACATGATATTTTTAATGATTGTCCCAGAAAAATATTCAAAATTGATAAATTTTATCCAGGGGAGGTAAAATATGAAAATCGCATCGTCATGGTCCATTCATCCAGAATCAGCAAAAGCTGCTGAAGAAGCATATAATAAGCTTCACGGGAAACTCAGG
>JAWOEJ010000015.1:0-13967 GCA_046482845.1 Desulfobacteraceae bacterium
GTCAATTTAAAAAAATACCCAATGTCATCAAGTCCCCGTTCTGCACGCATAAAAGCCATTATTGTAATACCGGTTTTGCAGGGCACGATTTCATTCATGCCGGAAAAGGTCTCATTTTCGCGAAATGTAATACTCGGTTATCAAATTGTTTGAATACCGCCGCCCCCAGCGGTTCCCTGTCCTTCCATAAAAACTTGATAATCGAGTTTTAGAGACAATCTGTGCAGCACAGGTTGTCTTTGTCGTCCAGCCCCAGAGCATAGGTGCTGCTGCCGCATCGGCTGCATACCCAGGGGTCCATCTCCTTTGTTACAGGATTGTAAATCAAAGGAAAGGTTCTGGTGTGACGGCCTGACATCACAGTGACAGAAACCCTGACACAGGGGGTTGTCATCAGAAGCGCCGCTACAGGCTCAAAGGAGAGCTTTATCGAGTATTTGTTCAGCAGATCCCTTTTTTTGGCGGCAAGCTCTTCAGGAATCATGGCGATTTTCTCCTTTCTCTCCTGAATGACCTTGTCGGACAGACCGGATCTGTCAAGGCTGTCTTCCATCTCCTTTTCAAGGGCTTTGTAATAGGTGTCAAGACTGACACAGTCCCGTCTGTACCTGCGGTTCATGCTCCGTTTAAAGGGGTTGAGTTCTGCTTCAACAGCTGACGGGCCCCAGGATTTAACAAGTTCATGGATGCGCTTGATCTGCTGATCTGAAAATGTCTGAATTTTTCCAGTATGGTACACTTTTTCAGCAGTTACCAGCATATCTGACATGCCAGGTGTCAGGGCCATGGTATCCAGATTGAGTGAAAAATCGATCAATCCCTGTTTCTGTTCATCACTCTGGGCCAGGTACCGGCATGTGAGCAGCAGATACCAGGTCATGGACTCTGCAGCGGCTGTTTTCTTGATTTTACTTTTATAAAAGGAAAACTGCTCATTGATCAAGTTTTCAAACCCCTGGCTCTTGATATAGGTAAAACTTAGATTTACCTGGAGAAACGGGGGTGCTGCTCCGGCCATGGAAACAATCCTGTCCAGCAGAGGACTTTGAAATTGTACGGCATAGCAGTTTTTCCGCCCTGTTTTTTCTGCTTCTTCAGTCGATTCTGTCAGTGAAATCTCCTCTTCAACGTCCAGGGCAGCAGCAGTTGCTTCAGGCAGCAGCAGATCAATCCGGTTTCCCTTTTTTTCCATGACAGCGCCGCTGGCCTTGAAAAAGCGGATTACAAAGTCGGTCAGGTTCAAATTTTCGTTCCCTGAATTTGAATTAGAGCTCATAATTGTCACCAAACAATGTGTCATCCAGTTCACGTGTTTTATTGTACCCGGTTTTAGCCCGTTTCATCCGTTGCCCCAGGTTGGCAAAGGATTTTTTCCTGTCCTGTTCAGATTCTGCCTCCACAAAGAGATCATACACCATTTCACTGAATTCCTTTTCTCCTTTTATGCGCCCGAGAATCATATCAATTTCTCCGATGACCATTTCAAACATATTGATTTTTCTGTCAAGGACATCCAGAATATAATCCTCAATGGAGCCTGTGGCGCAGAAGTTGTAAATCTGCACCTGGTTTTCCTGGCCGATCCTGTGAATCCGGCCGATCCGCTGCTCAATCTTCATGGGATTCCAGGGAAGATCATAGTTTACCATGCGGGCGCAGAACTGAAGGTTCCTTCCTTCTCCCCCGATTTCCGTGGTCACCAGAATCTGTTTTTCTGTTCGAAACGCTTCAATGGCCGCATCCTTCTGCTTGTTATCCATGCCGCCGTGGAAGAGAGAAAACGAATAATTGTTCCAGTCCAGAAATTCTGCCAGGTGCTCAATAGTGGCCTTATATTTTACAAATACAATTATTTTTTCTCCTTTTCCTGCATTGATGACTTTCATCAACGTCTTGTTCTTGGGCGTATCAACAGTGGTGCGGCACAGATTCTTCACTGCCATGATTTCTTCTTCAAGTTCCGGGGAATATATTTTTCTGGCAAGCATATTGTCAAGACTTGATGCCACTGCAGTCGGTGAAGACCCGGCCTGGGCAAGCAGATTCTTGACAATCACCCTTGCCCTGCCCTTTTGATCCTTATTCATGGCAAGAATCAGCGATTCAAGGCGTTTGTAGAATTCTTTGTCCGAATCCAGAGGGTCAATATTAATGGTTTCTGCAAATCTCGGCGGAATATGTATACCGGCAAGGGCTCTTGTATTGCGGATCATCACCTGACCGAGAAGCTCTTTTAACAACACCTGGTTTCTGGGATCTGTGGGATCTCCCCGGGTCATGAATTTTTCCCTGAACGCTTTGGCTGTGTCCAGCTGTCCCGGCTTGAGAAGGGTGATAAGATTGTACAGCTCCATTAAATTGTTTTCCACAGGCGTTGCCGTCAAAAGCAGGATAAACCTTTTTTTCAGCGCGTTGACCAGTTTCCAGTTCAGGGTGGAACGATTTTTCAGATGGTGCGCTTCATCAACAATGATCATGTCATACTCTCTGGCCGTGACAAGATCAAAATTCTTTTTTGATTTGGCATGGTTGATGGAGGCAATAACAAAGGGATGATCCCAGAATTTTTTATCCCCTGATTTAAACTCCATATCATCTGTGGAAGGCACATCCATGTTGAACTTGCGCCTCATTTCTTCCTTCCACTGGCTGACCAGGGGGGTGGGGGTCAAAATGATTCCTGATTTGACCATGCCCCGTTTGATGTATTCCACAAGAATCATCAGCGCTTCAATGGTTTTGCCAAGCCCGACTTCATCGGAAAGAAGTGCCCTGCCCCGGAATTGTTTCAATACCTTTCTGGCTGTTTCTTCCTGGTACCAGAAGGACTGGACCTGACTCAGAGAGGACAGGCAGACAAGGGATTCAAAGGATTCTGCAAACCGGATCTGATGGCTGAGGAGTGCCACCTCATAGGTGTCCAGGGAAGAGGGGTGAGGATTGCCCAGTAAATTTCGAAACAGGGTGTCATCAACGTTGGAGATCACCGGTACATCCTGGATATCAGATGCAGTTTCAGAGGAAGTGGTTTTCCCTTTTTCTTTATTCTGCTGATTTAGGGCTGAAGGGCCTGAAGCGTCTTTTTGCAGTTCAGAGGGCCATTTCTTCTGTGCAGGCCCATTCTTTTTTTTGGCCGATATTTGATCTTTTTTTATCCTGCTCAATATTTCTTCGTACTCTTCTATGTCCTTTTTGTTTTCTATATTGGCTTGACACTCTTTTTCAAGATTTTTGAGATCTTTTTTGATTGCTCTTTTGTTTTTTAATTTAAGAGAGGGTAATTCTTTGAGTACTTTTTCCAGTTCTTCCAGACATGTGTCATACCTGCCAAGATTGAACAAAAAGATCACCCGGGTGATTTTCATGTCATCCTGGATTTTTCCAATCCGCTCCAGACCCTCAATTGCTTTCAGCTCAAGGGCCTCGTCCTCTATCTGACTGCCGATATGCCCCATGGCATGCAAAACATCCTCATCATCCGGAAGAATGGCAAAGGCCTTCTTTATGGCCCTTTCAGCCTTATCCAACCGTCCCATGGCCAAAAAATAGCCTGCATCTTCCAGATAACATAAACCGTTCACATGGTGTTTACTGGTAAATTTGGCACGGTGAATCTGTTTTTTTTTTCTCTTTCGCTTGAGCCTTTTCTTTTCTGTTTTTGAGTTTGCCATATTCTTCAGGTTCTGCCATTTTCAGGAACAGGTCTTATGGTGATGTCCCTGTTATTTCTTTGTGCTGTTATGTGCATGATTTTAAAATCAATTTTATGGTTTCCAGTACTTTTCCGCCATGGATTTCACCTCTTCAGGCCGGGTAAATGTGGCCATTTCACCGGACGCAATATCAAACCCTGTAAAATCACTTCTCACCCAGGGCGAAAAATTGGATCTGGCTGTGATTGAAACCTTAAGACACGGGATATTTTTTTCATTTTCAATGGATATCAAGGCCAGATTGTATGAATTTCTATTCAGACTTTTATAAAATTGCTGAACATTTAAAACCCCTTGGGCCAGATCCTGCCATAAATCCATCTGATCGGGAACGAGAAGGGAGGACGCATGACTTGATATACCCCATATTTCATAGAAACCCGACGGGGCAAAGGCAGCCATCCACTCCCAGCTCCCTGTGGTGCCGATATACCTTTTGCCTGTTCTTTTTTCAGCTGTTAACAGGTCAGATATAATGCATTTCCCATATTGTGCGTGATAGAATTCTGCTCTTTTTTCAAGGATCAAATGATTGTTTGACCTTGATTTTGAGGCGTGCACCTGAAGGTGGGGATGTACCAGAGACCCTCCGGCTCCGGGAAGATGGTTCTGGGTGATTGACATGTACACAGCTTTTGGATCAAAATGTTTAACCCGTGACAGGTACCCAGCACAATTGATAAAGCTGTCCCTGTAGGAATTCAATTCTGCACTGCCGATTTCAACATAATGGGTATCATCAAACAGAGACACCGCAGACCACTCTGTATAGGGAAAAAGGTTGGGGAAGAGAAGGGATTTGTTATATGTCAGCCGGGGAGAACTGCTTATTTCCGGCAACAGACAGGGGGTCATGGATGTCAGGTTTTCCTGACAGAAAGGGCATTTTTTTCTGTCAAGATCAGCATCAGGAAAGGCGGGCTGTCCTTCCTGTCCCCGTTCTTTTTCCATGGCCCTTGAGGGCAGGATTCTGCAGGTTCTCAGGCTGATCGGATCAGTTCTTATCTCCAGATCTCTTTTTATACGTCTGCCTGATGTATCCATGAACTCTGCTGTCAGTTCTGATTTTTTAAATTCAATCATAGTGTATTTTTTTAAATAATTTAATTTTTAAACAAAGATCAGGTTGTTGTAGCTGGTTTCCAAAAATACTTTAACTCGGTATTCAAAAAACTTGATGATCGAATCTTATCATGCTTTCATGTACATGCCCCGCAAGGGATTTTTAATCCGTCCCATCTTTTTTGCCCGGGCAAGGCTGTTTCGGATAAACACATCTTCAAAACCAGTCCTGGCTTTTATCTCTTTTACTGATATTGGATTTACGGTTCTTCTCTCAATGAGCCGCACCACGGTTTCAAAGTCAGGGCTCTTTTTTTCTTTACCAATGCCTTTATCTCTTTTCTTTGGGCTGGTAGATCTTTTCTTTGGGCTGACAGATCGGGACTTTCCAGGTTCAGGTTTTATATCATCATCAATGCCAGATTCCAAATCAATACCAAATTCCGATGACAGATCTGCATCTTTAATGATCCGTCCTGATGTTTTTGCAGCTGCTTTATTGATGAGCTGTTCTGCCTCTTCCTGTATGGCTTGAGAGACAAGGTCTTCCATTTTTACCCCTCTCAGGGAGAAAAACAGGGAGGGGTCCATGTCAAGTCTGGCCCCGACACCGTAGAGAGTGGCGGCAACATGCTTGCACATGTATGCAAAATCCGGACAGGAGCAGTGAAAATCTATTTCACCGGGACCAGGAAACATTCCCTTCTTTTTACTGGTCAGCAGATCTGCCATGACTTTCGGCAGTCTGCCGTTGACAAGGTCGTTCAGGGACTCTGTTCTGCCCCTGCATTTTTCAATTATTGCCTGCCACAAAGCCGGCTTGATCTTTTTAATTTTCACCTCAACAGTATAGGGGGTTGACCTGGACCCCTGAACCAGGGATAGAATTTTTCCAGGCTGGATCTGCAGGTCCAGTACAGCACCATGGCAGACATAGGAACGCCCTCTGCCTATTCTGTTGCTGAAGTCCGCATAACTCTCAAGGTTTTTGTTCCAGGCCATGCCCCACCAGGACCGGGCAATTTTTTTTCCCTCTATCTGAACCGGCTGAATGCCGGGCATCTTTTTTTTAAGCTGCTTTATTTTTTTTTCCGCTTTGGCTTTTTTTTCAGCCACTGACACATATCGGGGAAATCTGTAATAATTGTACCTGCTCATTTTTTTATCCTGCAAAGGTTAAAGCGTAAGCGTGAACATGTCCATCAGGGCTTTGTTGTCCATTTCCGTAATAAGCGTGTCATCGGAGGGTGCAATGATTTTCTGAGAAACAGCTTTTTTGTTTTCAATCATTACATCGATTTTGTCCTCTATGGTGCCCCTGGTTATGAACTTGTGCACCAGCACTCCTTTTTTCTGTCCAATGCGAAAGGCCCTGTCCGTTGCCTGGTCTTCTACCGCCGGGTTCCACCACCGGTCAAAATGGATTACATGGTTGGCCCGGGTAAGGTTCAACCCGGTGCCGCCGGCCTTGAGGGAAAGCACCATAAATGGAACATACGCTTTTTCCTGAAAATATTCAATGGCCTCTTTTCTCTTCTTTATGCCAATGCTGCCGTGGATGACAGGCCCGCTTTTGTGAAACACCGTTTCAAGGAAATTTGCCAGGGGCGCTGCCATCTCCTTGAACTGGGTAAATACCAGTACCCGTTCCCGTTTGGCATAAATGGTTTCACAGATCTCTTTGAGGCGAAGGAATTTTCCGCTTTCTTCCGGGGCATATCCGCCTGTTCCAAGGTATTGGTCGGGGTGATTGCAGATCTGCTTGAACTTGATCAGAGACGAGAGGATAATTCCCTTTCTCTGAATCCCTTCTTCTGCCTCAGCAAGGCGGCGCTGGAGTTCTTCTACAAAGTCCTGGTACAGCACCACCTGTTTTTTTGTAAGCCTGGGAAAGGTTTTCATCTCCACTTTTTCAGGAAGATCAGAAACAATGGCTTTATCTGTTTTCATCCGCCTGAGAATAAACGGGGCCACCACCTTTTTCAGCCGCTTATATCCTTCAGGTGATTTTTTCAGTTCTGCTGAAAAGCGTTTAAACGCTTTTGCCGTTCCCAGAAGCCCGGGGTTGAGAAAATCAAACAAAGACCAGAGATCTCCCAGGTTGTTTTCTATGGGGGTACCGGTCATGGTGATCCGTGTGCCGGCTTTAATTTTTTTTACACATTTTGCCTGCTTTGTGCCTGGATTCTTAATGGCCTGGGCTTCATCCAGGATCAGGCAGCGCCATGACACTTCTGATATCCATTTGTGGCGCTGGGCAATGGCATAGGTGGTAATCACAAGGTCTGTGGTTTTCAGATCCGGTTTTACCGCTTTTTTCCCCCTCCCCCTTCCATTGGTGTATCCTGGATGGGCAATAAAGCAGCGCAGCCCCGGCAGGAACCGGTTGATCTCATTTTCCCAGTTTGAAAGAAGTGAGGCAGGAATAATCAGCAGACAGGGACTGCCTTTGGCGCTGTTTTTTAAAACGCTTAAAAACCCCAGCACCTGAACAGTTTTGCCAAGGCCCATGTCATCAGCCAGGCATGCGCCAAGCTTCAAAGAATCAAGGAAGAGAAGCCAGTTGACCCCCTTGTGCTGATATGGGCGCAGCGTTGCGCCAAACCCTTTTAAGGCCCGGGCTTGTGCTGGCTGTTCAGGATTTTTCAGTTTTCTGATAATAGATTCAAACCATTCACCGCTGGATATCTCAATGTCTGCTTCACTGCCCGCTGTGGTGAGCTGCTGGGGGTGAAGCTGGAGCTGGAGGGCCTCATTAATGGTGAGCCCTTCTTCCTTGTTCAAGGTCATTGCCTTTTCATAGGCATTTAAAAGCGCTTCAAGCTTTTCCCTGTCCACTTCTGTCCAGCGGTTTTTTATTCTGGCAAGCCCGCTGCTCTGGGAAAGCAGGTTTTTAACCTCCTGGATGGAAAGGACTTCATCCCCCAGACATATCTCTGCCTTGAAATCAAGCAGAGCGTCAGCCCCGACAAGAGAGGGCTCATTGTTTCCAATCTGGATTTTCACCACGGGTCTGGCTGTGTGTTTTTTCCACCAGTCAGGAATACGGCAGATAATGCCGCATTGTTCAAAAAGATGAATCTGCTGAAGAAATTCATAGGCTTCCTCTGTATTCCAGGCCAGGTGATGGAAAAGTTCGCCCGTATCCAGAAGGGATTTTAAAAGACGGCTCTTTGCTGCAGCCGTGTGCACCGTGGTTAAAAGCTCCAGCAGCTGGTCATCCTGGCCTTTGAATTCTTCCAGGGCATAGTGCAGGGGCCGGTGTTTGCTGCCCATCCCTGTTTTTGACGCATAGGTGGCCAGGAACTGGAAGGGGAAATTATGGTCTTTGTTTTCCACCAGATGAAAAAAAACCCTGCCTGCAAGATGGACATGGGGAGAAAATTCATAAAAAAATTCCCCTACCTTTCCCTTGAATACTTTGATTTCATCCCTGAAAACTGAAATCAGGGCTTCAAGCACCCCTGCAACAAGATTTGTGTCAAGGTATTCCATACCGGTCATAAGGGGGGCGGCCTCAACAAGGGCGTCAAGTTCTTCCCTGGAAAATTCGATTTCAGCATTGTGACGCTGCTGCTCAATATCCGGACAGGTTTTAAGCTTTTCTATAAAAGCGCGGGCGACCCGCCGCCAGAAATCAAGGGAAGGGGAAAGGACAATGTTTGTATCTGAACAGCCGAGAAAAAGAAGCCACTTTTGATCACCACTGAGATACCTGGCATAAATGTCATGGTTGAGCTTCTGCTGCTTTTTGCCAAGCCTTGTCCCGGCACTTTCAAATGCAGGGGAAAGGTCGCCGGTGGGCAGGATGTCCACCACAAGCTCCCGGGTTGTCTCCATGTTTAAAACACCTTTGAAAAGAAAATCATTAATAAAAATAACTCTTTTTATCAAAGGCGTTAGACTTCAGGCAAGCTGAATTTTTAAAATTCAAAATTGACTTTTACTTGATGATCAAGTTTTTATATGAAAGCCGTCAGTACTCAGCTAAAACTCGGTTATCAAGTTTTTTGAATACCGCCGCCCCCAGCAGTTGCCTGTCAGGAACGAGAACGACGGAGGACTTTTTCCCTGCCATGGCGCAAAAAATAATTTTGAAATTCTGGACTGTTATAGTAGTATGCAAAAAAAAATTTGCAGAAATTATTTTTATAAATCAACAATCAAGTTTTTTAATGGTGACATTTTCCAGTGAAGGGTCAGATTATAAAATTTGATCGTCGGGCATAAGGATCCTGATATGAGTCAGCTTCATTTAAAATCCCTGAAAAAAATACTGAATAAAGACAAAGAAAAATATTTGTTCAAATGTATAAAAGACCTGGTGGAAAATGGTCTTGTCAAGGACCGTTTTCCTGATCACACCGGCAGACCTTCCCGCCAGGACATAACGCAGTTTATTGCATCCTGGTTCAGATACGCCGAGATTTCAGCAGATCAGTGCCGGGAATGGATGCTGGAGTATTGTGTCAGCGAGCTTGCCTGGCTGTCCTCAAGTTCCCCCTCGAGAATACGCCACAGTACAAAGGGCAATATCAAATATATTTACAGATCTGAGGTTGAGTTTGTCTGCCTGCGGGAGAACAATCCGTTTGGCGCACTTTGCGATGACGACTGTCCAGTATACAGAGAAATGACCCCTGAACGGGTCAAGGCCAAAAAACAAAAAAAAGTCCGCCCTCCGGATTTTCCTGCTGAAAACGGCACGGAAAACAATCAAGTCTTTATGGAACGTTCTGTAAAAGAGACCTACAAAGAACAATTTGAAAAAGCCATGGCGTTTGCGCTGGATCAGGTGAACCTGGGCACTCCCCGGAAAAAAATCCTTACCCTGTTGAAAAATCAGGGCTTTAAAACCATCACAGGAAAGGAATGGTCTTACTCCATGCTTTCAAGAGAACTGAAGCGCCGCCCTGAGTGAATGTTCCTGACAGGCAACCGCTGGGGGCTCTTAACAGAATGTTTGTCCGTCTTCAAGGCGCGGCAATGGAGGCATATTGAAATATGTCAAAAAAAAAGTCAGGCTGTTTTTATTCCTTTTATCTGTTTTCCTTTTGTTTCTGCTGGGATATCAGAACCTTGAATATAACTGGCAGTGGTACAGGGTAAAGCCGTTTTTATTCAGTTTTGACAATGGGCAATTCACAAAAGGCGTTCTGCTTGACGGACTCATGGTTACCCTTGAAATTTCAGGTTTCGGCCTTTTTTTTTCAATAATAGCCGGTTTCCTGTCCGCCTTTGCACGGCTGAGCCGTTCACCGGTCCTAAGGGGTGTCTCATGGTGTTATGTGGAGAGCATCAGAAACACCCCGCTGTTAATTCAGATTTTTTTTATCTATTTTGTGGTTTCTCCAGTGTTCAATATTCCGGCATTTCATTCTGCAGTGATTGCCCTGAGCCTCTTTGAAGGGGCCTATGCCTCGGAAATCATCCGCTCCGGAATCGTCTCCATACCAAAGGGGCAGTATGAAGCAGCCAGGAGCATCGGCCTTAAGGTGCCTGCCATGTACCTCAAGGTGATCATCCCCCAGATGCTCAGGCAGACCCTGCCCATGCTTGCCGGCCAGAGTGTTTCCCTGATCAAGGATTCCGCCCTGGTCAGCACCATTTCCATATACGATCTGACCATGCAGGGCCAGCGGGTGGTTTCAGAAACATTTCTAACCTTTGAAATCTGGTTTACCGTGGCAGCATGCTATCTATCCGTGACAGCCACCCTCTCTTTCCTGGTCAGGCAGGTTGAAAACCGGATAAGGGGTGACAACTGACATTTTTACTTGATCTTCAGGTTTTTTGAATACCGCCGCCCCCAGTGGTTGCCTGTTTCAAATAACCAACATGATGCACAGCATCACAACAAACCATGAAATTTGAATTTTGCCGCGTTTTGTTTCTTGTATCTTGTTTCAAGTTTCTTAAAAACCCACATGTCCTGACGGACACAACAAAGCATGAAAGCTGTTAGCTGAGTACTGACGGCTGAAGGCTGAAGGCTTTCATATAAATAAGGAGGAAAAATGAAAAAAATTTTAGGTGTAATGATGATGCTTGTTTTCTGTATCAGCAGCAGCGGCGCTGCTTCCCAGAGTATCATTGAAACCATCCAGAAACAGGGCGTCATCCGTGTGGGACTGTCCACCTTTGTTCCCTGGGCCATGAAGGATAAAAAGGGAAATCTCATTGGTTTTGAAGTGGATGTGGCCAGAAAACTGGCAGAGGATATGGGGGTTCAGGTGGCCTTTGTCCCCACGTCCTGGTCAGGTATCATTCCAGCGCTTTTAACGGGAAAATTTGATGTGATCATCGGGGGCATGGGCATTACGCCCAAACGGAATTTAAAAGTCAATTTTACCATTCCCTATGAGTATTCAGGAATGTCCATGGTTGCCCACAAGCGCCTGGCCAAAGGGTTTTCCACTCTTGAGGAGTTTAACAAAAAAACAGTTAAAATTGCCGTCAGAATGGGAACAACAGCAGAACAGGCCACAAGGAAACATATGCCTCAGGCCAGTCTCAAGCTCTTTGAAAATGAAAGTCAGGCCCTTCAGGAACTGAACCTTGGCAGGGTTCACGCCGTTGTCTCATCTGCACCCATGCCCCTTTTTCATGCCCTGAAATATCCGGATAGATTATTTGTTCCCCTTAAGGAGAATTTCACCAGAGAGCCCATCGGGTTTGCCCTCAGAAAAGGGGACCACGATGCATTGAATTTTTTCAACAACTGGATTTTAAACATGCGGGCCCAGCACTTTTTAGAGGAGAAAAAAGCCTATTGGTTTGAATCCAAAAAATGGGAGCCCCGTGTTCAATAAAAAAAAATATAAAGTCACCGTGATTGATATCGCAGTGATCCTGGGGATTGCCTGGCTTTTTTTTCTCTTTTTTTCCAGGGCGGGCAATGCGCTCAACTATCACTGGGACTGGAGCCGGCTGGGCCCTTATTTTTTCTATGTGGATGAGGCCACCGGTCATTTAAGGGCCAACATCCTGATCAAAGGATTTTTCACAACCATCAGGCTCAGCTTATGGGCCACTGTTCTGGGATTTATCCTTGGCATCATTTCGGGCATGATGGGGGCCAGGGGGTCTGTTGAACAGCGATTTATCAGCAGGGCCTATGTGGAAACCATCAGAAATATTCCATCCCTTGTGCTGGTCATTCTTTTTTACTATTTTATCTCCAGCCAGTTCCTGGATTCCCTGCACCTGGACAGATGGCTGCGGAACAGTTCCCAATTTGTTCAGCAGATTACCGGATTTTTATTTTCCGGCCCGGAAGGCATCAATGCCTTTATCTCTGCTGTGACTGCCCTGGGACTTTACGAAGGGGCCTATGTGTCAGAAATCGTCAGGGGCGGCATCAATTCCATAAACACCGGTCAATGGGAAGCGGCCTGGTCCATTGGTCTGTCAGAACGAAAGACCTTCCTCCTGGTTATCCTCCCCCAGACCTTCAGAAAAGTGGCATTTCCCCTTGCCGGCCAGTTTATCTCCACCATCAAGGACTCCGCCATTGTTTCCGTCATCTCCATCCAGGAGCTGACCTTCCAGGGCATGGAATTGATGGCTGCCACCTTTTTAACCTTTGAAATCTGGATTACCATCACCCTGCTCTATTTTATTCTGGCATTTTCCCTGTCCCAGACAGTTGCCTTCCTTGAAAAAAAGTACGCCCTGAAATGAAAATGAAGGCGTTAAGCATAAGACAGCCATGGGCATGGCTGTTTGAACATCAGGAAAAAATAGTTGCCATGGCTGATTCCCTAAAAAAAAACCCTTACCACAAAAATACCATTAAAATGAAAGGATTTGAAAATCGTCATCGCCTCAAAGAAGGGCAATTTAGAGTTATTTATTCGGTATATAAAAAACAATTAATCGTTGACATCCTTGATGCAGGATTCAGACAGGGTGTTTACAAAAAATAAGGAGGCTGAATTATGGAAAAAATGGCTCTAAAAATAAAAGGAGTTGAGCTTATTCTTATGGAACTGTCCCCGGAACGTCTTAAAGAGATCAGAAAAGAACTTGGGCTCACTCAGGCTGAATTTGGAGAAAAGATTGGTTATGCTGCGGGTTCAATCCGAAATATGGAAACTGGGCAACAATCAATTTCTAATCGAGCAACCATGGCTGTAGACAATTTGAAACAAGCTTAACCTTTACACCCCTGTACATAAGGAGAATATCGTTTCTTTGCTTGAATAGCTTGATAAAGTAAGGCATGGGGGTCTGATTTAAAAACCTCCGGGGATAAAAGATTCCTTAAATCTTGTCAAGGAATCAAAAACACCGGTGCATATGTTCAACAGTCTGTCCATGGGTCATGTCGGGTCCGTGAGTGACAGAATACTCCCCATCTTATTGCAGATATGGGCCCCATCGTCAACACGGGGACAGGGCCCTGATCCATACAGCTGACTATACCAGACTATCAATCAAGATCTCAAATGCTAAAACTGTCTTCCATTTCTACGGGAGGCTGATCTCCTTGCGTACAAGCATCACATATCTTTCCCCACTTTCCTCAAAAAAACCAGATCGTTTCACGTTTTTTTTTGTAGCAGAGGCTTGAAAAATTTTTCTGTTTCCGATACCATCCTAAATATTTTGACAAACCAATGGAGCCTTGACAATGTCCTCAGCTTTCGACCCACGTGCCTTACCGCAATTGAAAGGACCGGCCATGCGCGCGGTCTATGCAAAAATTAAATCCGTGGCCGACACCCGGACGACAGTGCTGTTTTTGGGGGAAACCGGGACCGGCAAAGGAGTGGCAAGCAGGCTTCTCCACGAATTGAGCCAACGCAGATCCGGGCCGTTTGTGAACTTTTATTGCGGGGCCGTTCCGGACAGCCTCCTGGAAAGCGAACTTTTCGGCCACGAGCGGGGCGCCTTCACCGGTGCCCATAAGCGGCACCTGGGGAAATTCGAGATGGCCAGAAACGGGACCCTCTTCCTCGATGAGATCGGGACCATCAGCCTGACCAGCCAGACAAAACTCCTGAAGGTACTTCAAGAGCGCACCTTCCAGCGGGTGGGAGGGGAGCAGGAGATCGAGGCGGATGTCAGGATCATAACCGCCACCAACCATGACCTCCAGGAGCTCTGTGATCAGGGCGCCTTCCGAAGAGACCTTTTCTATCGACTGAATGTCTTCCCGATTTTACTGCCGCCCCTGCGGGAACGCAA
>JAWOEJ010000317.1:0-3462 GCA_046482845.1 Desulfobacteraceae bacterium
TGAGAATGGTTATGGAGTATAAAGAGCCAGCTGCAATTGCGGTTAAACATACAAATCCATGTGGAGCTGCTACGGCAGATAATATCTTAACGGCTTATAAAAAGGCATATGAAGCTGATTCATTAGAACACAACATTAAAAATGGAATCTGTATTTTCAAAACTAAAAGTAATCCAGGACGATATTACAAAACTAAAAGTAGATGCCATTGTCAATGCCGCCAACAACAGTCTTTTAGGGGGAGGCGGCGTAGACGGTGCCATTCACAGGGCAGCAGGGCCTGAACTCCTTGAGGAATGCAGAACGCTCAACGGATGCGCCACAGGGGAAGCAAAAATAACCCGAGGATATGCCCTTCCCGCCAGACATGTGATCCACACGGTGGGACCTGTGTTTGACAGGGAAGGACCGGAAAAGTCAGAACAGCTGCTGCGCTCCTGTTATGAGAACTGCCTGGGTCTGGCAGAAGACAATGCCTTGAAAACCATTGCATTTCCGGCAGTAAGCTGCGGGGTATACGGCTATCCTGTCCATAAAGCCAGCAGGATTGCCGTGTTGTCTGCCGTCAATTTTCTGAAGTCTCACAGGGATTTTGATCAGGTTGTTTTTGTGCTTTTTTCAGAAAAAAATGCAGATATTTACAGGCAGACTGTCCATGATATAATGGCCATGCCTTGACAGGCACAACAAAGCATGAAAGCTGTTAGCTTTTAGCTTTTAGCTGAGTACTGATGGCTGACGGCTTTCATATAAAAGACGACCATGCACTGAAGTAAACAGCAAAGAATGAAACAGGAGAGCACCGCCCCCAGCGGTTGCCTGTCAGGAACAGCGACCGACGGCTGAGCTGTGTTACTTCATAATTGGCGTACAGCTGTTGATATACCACTGGGCCGCCATGTCAAGGCCTTTTGCCACAGAGTACACCGGCGCATACCCCAGCAGGTCCTGTGCCCGGGTGATGTCAGCCAGAGAATGCCTGACATCGCCCGGTCTGAAATCCCTGTACACAGGGTTGTTGTCTAAAACATGGGGGTATGTCGGGGCAATTCTTTCCTGAATGAATGAAAAAAGCTGGTTCAGCGTGGTTTTCTGGCCAAAAGCCACATTGTACACCTTGTTTAAAGCGGCATCATTCCCGGTCAGGGCGGCAAGGATATTGGCCTGGACGCAGTTGTCAATATAACAAAAATCACGGCTGGTCTCTCCGTCACCATTAATATATACCGTTTCTTTGCGGATCAGGGAGGCAAACCACAGAGGAATTACAGCGGCATAAGCCCCGTAAGGATCCTGACGACGGCCAAATACATTGAAATATCTCAGCCCAATGGATTTAAACCCGTAGGTCAGGGCAAAAACATCGGCATATAATTCATTAACGTATTTTGTAACCGCATAGGGAGACAAGGGCTTTCCTATAACATCCTCTTTTTTGGGAAGGGCCTGATGGTCCCCGTAGGTTGAACTTGATGCGGCATAGACAAACTGCCTGACCCCGGCATCCCGGGCCGCTGTCAGCATATTGAGAAATCCTGTAATATTGTTCTCATTTGTCAGAACCGGATTTTCAACGGATCGCGGCACAGAGCCCAGGGCTGCCTGATGAAGTACATACTCCTGATTTCTGCACGCTCTGCAACAGGTTTCAATATGCCTTATGTCCCCGTTTATAAATGAAAATCCAGCCCATTGTTTTTCTGATACGGATTTTTGTACCAGATCAAGATTATGCTGAAACCCAGTTGAAAAATTATCCAGTCCTGTCACTTTCTGGTTCTGCCGAAGAAGGGCTTCAACCAGATTAGACCCTATAAACCCGGCTGCCCCCGTTACCAGCCACGACCGTGGATTTTCTCTAATTTCTCTTATCTTTGTTTCATATACCATAATCGCTCTCTTTTTTTGTCTACTATAGCCGCCAGAACCGGATATTTCTTTTTTCCAGGTCTTTTTTATCCAGTATGGATTTAATATCAATAATACATCCCTTGGTGTTGAGCATGGCCGCAAATTCAGAAAGTCCCATATCTTTATACCTTTTGTGGGGCACGGCAATGATCACCGCCCCCAGCCCGGACAAATCATCCATGGAACAGAGGCTGATGCCGTACAGCTGTTCTGCCTCTCTGGGGTCTGCCATGGGCTCGTGAACCAGCACCTCTATTCCATAGGACTGAAGCTCTTTTACAATATCCACCACCTTGGTATTTCTTAAATCAGGACAATCTTCCTTAAATGTCAGCCCAAGCACCCCGACTCTGGAATTCTTGACATTCTGGTTGGACTTGATCATAAGTTTTACGGTTTTTTCAACCACAAACCGGGCCATATTATCATTGATCCGTCTGCCTGCCAGAATTATTTCAGGATGATAGCCCATTGATTCTGCCTTGAAAGTGAGATAATACGGATCAACCCCGATACAATGGCCTCCCACAAGCCCGGGAGAAAAGGGCAGAAAATTCCATTTTGATCCAGCGGCCTTTAACACATGGGAGGTGTCAATTTTCATCCTGTCAAAAATCAAAGACAGCTCGTTCATCAAGGCAATATTCAGATCCCGCTGGGTATTCTCAATCACCTTGGCCGCTTCAGCTTCCTTTATGGTTTCTGTTCTGTAAACACCGGCATCCACAATTGAATTATAAAGCCAGGCAACCTTTTCCAGGGTTTCCTCATCGTCTCCGGAAACCACTTTTACAATTTTTGTCAGGGTATGTTCCTTATCTCCGGGATTAATCCGTTCAGGAGAATACCCCACATGAAACTCTTTTTTCCATTTATACCCGGAAGCTTCCTCCAGAAGGGGGACGCAGATATCTTCAGTCACCCCGGGATAAACAGTGGATTCAAATATAACAACCGCATCTTTTTATAATAGCTTAATTGTACCGTCACGGGAGTGCTGTTTTGTACTGATCGTCGGAAGATCAAGGGAAAACCTCCGGCGTAAAATACTCCGCAGATGCTTCGGCAGAGTATACATATCATCAAAGGATTGCACCTGTTTTTTATGCAGCCACTGCCAAATCTGGCGGCTTCGAAACGCAGGATACCCCTCAGATTTCATAATCGCGGAAATATCCTTCAGGGTTAGATCATACATGGATTGCATAAAAATCTCCGTGAAGACAAAAAGGCTTCCCGCAGGGAAGCCTTTCGTATAGTGGTGCGGCTGGCCGGACTTGAACCGGCACAGAGTAACCTCCACAAGATCCTTAATCTTGCGCGTCTACCAATTCCGCCACAGCCGCATGATATTCACTGTCAATCGCCCCTACTCTTTGGGGTTTTCCGGACTGGATTGTTCAGCATTTTCTTCCGTCCCGGGCTCTACGGGAGTAATTAATTCCTCCTGCTCTGCTTCCGGGTTCACAAGCCCCATACCTTCACCTTCATTACCTGGCTGCATCTGCTGCTGATCTTGGAGATGCTCCTCGATATTAACTGTCGGACCGG
>JAWOEJ010000351.1:0-9968 GCA_046482845.1 Desulfobacteraceae bacterium
GTTCAATAACAGGGTGATGGTCATGGAACAGGGAACAGCGTATCCAAATTCCCGGGAATCAGAATCCCAGCGGGTAAATTGATTTTTCTCTGTGTCAACCAGTTTTACCTTAAACCCTTTAATATCTTTGCACACAACAGGATCGCACAGGGTAGCTGAATCATTAAAGGGCAGCAATCTGTCTGACCGGCACAGGGAAAAGGTGTTGTCCTTTTCCGCCCTGACATAATAGGTTATCCTTGCCAGACCAGACTTTTCTGTTCCGTCAAATGATATATGGGCTCTTGAAACAAAACTCAGCCTTGAAAAAAGACGTCCGTTGACATCCCTCTGATCGCAGTAAAACCCAAAGGGGTCCGCCTCTGAATCTGATTTGCTGTATCTGGGCAAAAAAGCAATATACACCCCCTGCACATCCCTTACCAGGGACCTCAGGGAATGCCTGATCTTTTCAGACTCAGCCATGCGGCACTTCAAGGCTTCAGAGGAAATGGTAAAAGACTTGAATGCGGAAAACAATGTTATCATTAAAATCCCGGAAATCATAACCGCCAAAAGGATTTCAATCAGGGTAAACCCGTTACAGGCCTTTGTGCCCCTGCAGGAAAAAATTTCAGGGGACATCTGTCACATACCGCCACGTGTGAAACTGCATTGAATGGTCAGATCCCTTTGATACGTCAATCTTTATTTTTTTGAATTTTCCATTGGCCTTTTCATTGTCATCATCAACGTCAAAAAAATTATCCTTATATGTAATTCTGCAGAAAAATTGAAACCCGTTAAACCCTTCTTCAAAACCATCTGACCTGTCCAGGGCAGTGCAGAGATCGGTTTCAATGTCTGTGAGTAATTTATTTGCAGACCAGGGCAGGGCTGAATAAAAATGCTCTGCTTCCAGAACCGCCATGTTGCCTGCCTGCATCTTAAAAAAGGAAACAAGAACAATTGCCAGAATAGAGATGCTGACAAGAATCTCCAGCAGGGTAAATCCTTTAGATGCAGTCTTTAAACAATTCATATCCCTTCACAATTTCAGCCTTTATAAGAAAGGGCTCAATAATTATGGTAATATCCTCGTCCTGATCCCTGAGATGAATCATAGCCCAGTCTGAATATCCCCGGCTGCTGAATCGAATCCGGGCATGGGATTTCGGCCGGGGATCGCTGCTAAAAAACAACACATCCAGAATATCTGTCCCATCTTCAGGATGCATCCCGTTTTCCCTGGCCTTTTCAAGGGCTTCACTGTCCATGGCATCATGGGTAATCCATAAATGCGCGGCTGGGGCATCAATGTGCAGCGTGTAACTGCGGCTCTGTGCAAGGGATTTTTTCTTCAAGGCATTTATCAGATCAGCTATTTTTTCGGGGGAACTGCTGTTTTCTGAAGATTGCTGAAACCGGTTAAACGCCGGCAGAACAAAAAACATGACCATGCCGAGAATACTGACAGCAACAACCAGTTCAATCAGGGTAAATCCCGGTGAGGGTCTTAATTCAGTTTTCAAGTTCCCAGCTTTTAATGTCACTGTCTTTTCCGCTGCCCCCGGGGGCCCCGTCTGCACCATAGGAAATAATATCAAACGCATTGTGAACTCCCGGGCAGAGATAGAGGTACTCCCTTGACCAGGGATCTTTGGGCGTACTGTGTTTTTCAAGGTACCCCCCCTCAGGCCACTTTTTGGGAAGGGGTTCTGTTGTGGGTTCTTCCACAAGGGCGGCAAGGCCCTGCTCTGTTGTGGGATAAAACCCGTTGTCCAGCTTGTACAGCTTCAACCCTGTTTCAAGGGCTGCAATGTCAACCCTGGCCTTGACCTGCCTGGCATCATCGGTTCTGCCCACAAGCTTCGGCACAACAAGACCTGCCAGAATCCCCAGGATAACAACCACCACCATCAGCTCTATCAGTGTAAAGCCTTTATCTTTTTTCAGCAAAGCCGGTATCCCTCTCTTAAGTTTTTCTTTCCAGTGGAATTTTCTATCATATATGACAGGACAAATCCATATTTTTTCTGTATCCATTGAAGTGATACCCAGGCTGAGACAGAATTGAAAAATAAAGGGATTGACCCGTTCTCAATCCATGATATTATTACAGGATAATCTGATTTTTTATGACATCCATGGCCTGAGCAGCCACAACAAATCATGAAAGCTGTTAGCTGTTAGCTGTTAGCTGTTAGCTGTTAGCTGTTAGCTGTTAGCTGTTAGCTGTTAGCTGAGTACTGACAGCTGACGGCTGATGGCTTTCAAATATAACCTGCGTAACGGCACTCCAAACCAAAAAAAATAAACAGAAGAAGTAAAAGCACATTGCCGGTACGGTTCACGTCCCGGAAATGTGCTTTTCAATAGAAATCAGGTTCAGTTCTGGAAAATCAGGGGAACAGAAGAATGTTTACCCGGAGTTCAATCACATCAGATCTGCGTAAAAATCATTGCCCTTATCGTCCACTATGATAAAGGCAGGAAAATTTTCCACGGTCATCATAAAAACCGCTTCCATCCCCAGTTCTTCATATTCAATCAATTCGACCTTTTTAATAAAATCCTTTCCCAGCCGGGCCGCTGGCCCGCCAGGCGAGCCAAGATAAAAGCCCCCAAAGGTTTTACAGGCATCTGTGACCTGCTGGGACCGGTTTCCCTTGGCCAGCATGATCATGGATCCGCCATGTTTCTGGAAAACCGGTACGTAGGGATCCATCCGTCCTGCTGTGGTCGGTCCAAAGGACCCTGACGCCTCACCTTCAGGAGTTTTGGCAGGGCCTGCATAGTAGACAATATGGTTTTTGATGTAATCGGGCAGCCCTTCCCCTTTGTCCAGTCTTTCCTGGAATTTGGAGTGGGCTATATCCCGGGCAACAATAATTTTCCCGTTAAGGGACAGCCGTGTGGAAACAGGGTATTGACTGAGCTGGGCCCTTATCTCGTCCATGGGACGGTCAAGATCCACCTGAACAGCGTCGGCCAGGGCAGGCTCGCTGTCCGGCAGATATCTGGCTGGATTCTCTTCCAGCTGTTCAAGAAAAAGCCCGTCCTTTGTGATCTTTGCCTTGATCTGACGGTCGGCAGAACAGCTCACACCAATGCCCACAGGGCAGGAGGCCCCGTGTCTCGGCATTCGGACCACCCTGACATCAATGGCAAAATGCCGGCCCCCGAATTGAGCGCCTAAGCCTAAGCCTTTTGCCCTTTCCAGGACCTTTTTTTCTATATTTCTGTCCCTGAAGGCATGACCGGATTCATCTCCCTGTTCCGGCAGGGTATCCAGATATCTGGCAGAGGCCAGTTTTACCGTTTTAAGATTGGCTTCTGCAGAAGTTCCCCCAATGACAAAGGCAATATAATAGGGCGGACAGGCTGCCGTGCCCAGGGATTTCATCTTTTCCGTCATAAAATCCACAAGAATTTCCTCAGAATTCAATACCGCCTTGGTCATCTGGTATAAAAATGTTTTATTGGCAGATCCGCCCCCTTTGGCCATAAAAAGGAAATCGTAGATATCTCCCCGGGTGGCAAACAGATCAATCTGGGCAGGAAGGTTACACTTTGTGTTCTCTTCTTTATACATTGACAGGGGGGCATTCTGGGAGTATCTTAGATAATTTTGGGTATACGCATCATAAACACCCTTAGACAACACCTCTTCATCATCACAATCCGTCCAGACCTGCTGTCCCTTTTTCCCCATGATAATGGCAGTTCCTGTATCCTGGCACATGGGATATACTTTTTCAGCGGATATCACCGCATTTTTAAGCAGTTCAAGGGCAATATACCGGTCATTATCCGAGCTTTCAGGATCGTCAATGATCTGTCTGAGTTTTTCCAAATGGCCTGGACGGTAGAGATGGGCCACATCCTTAAAGGCCTCCCCGGCAAGAAGGGTAAGGGCCTGGGGGGCTATTTTTAAAATTTCCCTGCCTTCAAACTCTGCTGTTTCCACATAATCCTTTGAGACCAGCCGATACGCTGTATTATCTTCCTTTAAGGGAAACATTGTACTGTATTTAAAGCTATCCATTGTTTTTCTCCCTGGGTTTTAACCAACCATTGCCATTTTACGTCTCAGATAAGCAATCTGGGTCTGATGGGGCAGATTCTTGGGACAAAAATCCTCACATCCCAGAAGCGTCATGCATCCGAACACCCCGTCATCATCTCCGATAATTTCATAGAACTCTTCATCGGATCGCTTGTCCCTGGGATCAATGGCATACCGCGCCAGTCTCATAAACCCGGCAGCCCCGAGAAAATCAGGCCGCATACGGTGGGTGGCACAGGCTGAAATGCAGCATCCGCATTCAACACACCGCTCCAGCTCATAAATCTCATCCGCTGTATCCGGGTCCATGCGCTCCTCGATTCTGGTCAAATCTATATTATCCTGATGGGTATCATGGATCCAGCTTTCTATCCGTTCGCTCATGGCCCGCATGAACTTGCCGGTATTCACAGAAAGATCACCGATAAGTTCAAACCCCGGCAGGGGAAGCAACGTGATCTCGCCGTCAGGGAACTTGGAGGTAAGCGTTCTGCAGGCAAGATCAGGTTTTCCATTGATGACCATGCCGCAGGAGCCGCATATTCCTGCCCTGCAGATAAAATCAAACTGCAGAGAGGGATCCTGATGTTCCCTTATATCATTCAATGCAATAAATATGGTCATCCCAGGGGCTTCCTTTACCTCGTAGGTTTTCATCCTGGGACTATCGCCCTTGATCTGGGGATTGTATCTCATAATATTAAATGTAAGCGTTCTTTCCTGTTCACTCATTATTTAAAACCCCTCCCTATACGCTCATTTTTGGCTCTGAATTTTTCCGGTATCCTGATGGGACTGATAAGGTTCTGCAGTTCAAAACGATCTGCATCTGGATTGGCTTTTTTTATTTCCTCTATCTCGGCTATCCGTTTTTCCGTATCAGGATGATGGGTGGTATTGTCAACACCATACCCCCGTGACGCCGGAGGCAGTTCCATTTTCATGATATCTATTTTTTCATATTCCACCTCGGGCAGATCTGCCTTATCATCTTTCCAATAGGTCAGTGTTCTTTTCAGCCATTCACTGTCGTCCCTGGCAGGATAATCCTCCCTGGCATGGCATCCGCGGCTTTCCTTTCTCAGCATGGCGCCGTAGGCCACGCACTGGGCCAGCCGGATCATTTTGGGAACACGTATGGCTTCTACCAGTTCAGGGTTGGAGGAACTGATCTTGTGACGAATGGCAATATTTCTGGCCCTCTGATTCAGCACCTTAAGGTCTTCCACAGCACTTTGAAGGTCTTCTTCGTTCCTGAATATACCCACCTTGTCCATCATGATCTGCTGCATCTCTTTTTTCAGCTCAAAGGGATTCTCTCCTTTGTCCCGCTCAATAAAGGCGGCGATTTTTTTCTCTTCCCGTTTTATGAAATTTTTAAGATTCAGTGTGTTCACATTCAGGGTGGTTTTTTCACAATGATCCGCCACATACTCACCCACGATCATTCCGGCTACCACGGTTTCTGCCACGGAATTACCACCCAGACGGTTAAACCCGTGAAGATCCCAGCAGGCTGCTTCCCCGGCCGAAAAAAGGCCTTTCAGGGTAGGACTTTCCCCGGTTGACTTGGTGCGGATGCCGCCCATGGAATAATGCTGGGTGGGCCTTACAGGGATATATTCTTCCACAGGATCAATCCCCAGAAAATATTCGCAGATCTCCTTGACCTCCCTGAGGTTTTTCTCAATATGCTGTCGACCCAGCAGGGTAATATCCAGCCAGAGATGATCGCCATATCTTGAAGGTACCCCCTTGCCCTTTCTCATATGCTCGATCATGCGCCTGGAAACTACATCCCTTGATGCCAGTTCTTTTTTCCCCGGCTCATAATCCGGCATAAACCGGTACCCGTCCTTGTCCAGAAGAAGACCGCCGTCACCGCGGCACCCTTCTGTGGTGAGTATCCCTACAGGTACAATGGCTGTGGGATGAAACTGAACCGCTTCCATGTTGCCCAGGGCGGCCACACCCGTCTCCAGGGCAATGGCATTGCCGATACCCTCAGAAATAACCGCATTGGTCGTCACCGCATAAATACGTCCATATCCGCCGGTTGCAATGGTGGTGGCTTTGGACACATAGGCAATCAGCTCTCCTGTCACCAGATCCCGTACCACTGCGCCCTGGCACACCCCGTCTTCGTGAATCAGGGCAATGGCCTCTTTGCGCTCATGCACGGGAATCCCCAGCTCTATGGCCTTGTTGTCCATGGCGTACAACATGGTATGCCCTGTTCCGTCCGAGGTATAGCAGGTCCGCCATTTTTTGGTACCGCCGAAATCCCTGGAGGTGATCAGCCCGTGGCATTCATTTTTTTCCGTCAGCGTCACCTTTTTACCATTGATAACCACCTCATGGTCTCCTTTTCTGACCCGTGACCAGGGAACGCCCCATGCCGCCAGCTGGCGGATGGCCTTGGGTGAGGTGTTTACAAACATCCGGGCCACTTCCTGGTCACATCCCCAGTCACTGCCCTTTACTGTGTCTTCAAAATGGACTTCCTCATTATCCCCTTCCCCTTTTATGCTGGCTGCAAGACTGGCCTGCATTCCACCCTGGGCTGCAGCAGAATGAGATCTTTTGGCAGGCATCAATGACAATATTATGGTATCATACCCCCTCTGCATGGATGCAATTGCAACTCTCAAGCCTGCGAGTCCGCCACCAATGACAAGTGAATCCGTATATATAATTTTCATTCATTACTCCTCATGTACCTGTTTTTCATCATTCACAGTCTCGTTTTCTTCACCTTCCTCAACGGCCTGATGTGTTTCTTCAGCCGAAGCAGCCTCATCTTCTGTTACACTTTCTTCTGTTTCAGAGACGGTCTCTGCAGGGGCTTCTTCTGCAGCAGCCTGTTCAGCTGATGCACCTTCTTCTGCAGCAAGTTGTTCTGCTGCCGCTGCAGTGTCTGCCGCCTCATCTTCTGTTGCTGCTTCTGCAGGCACAATGTCTTTTTCCGGTGCAGTGTGTGATGCCGGTGCCTGGGTTTCAATCCGTGCAGCAGGTTTATCATAGGGCTCACCCGCCTGATCCAGATGGGATATTCCGATAATGACAAAAACAGCAAAGGAAAGCAGTCCCAGAGCCAGGAAGAATATGGTTAATCTCTTTTTCAACAGCTTCATTTTATCCCTGGACTGTCTGGCGTCCTTTCCCTGAAACCAGCCCCATTTCATGCACAGACGGTACAGCCCTATGGTGCCATGAAGCTCAACGGCAATGAGCAGGGCCAGATAAAGGGGCCACATGCTTTGGGCCACAAACCGGTCTGCAGAAAGATAAGGGTCAATCTGCCCGGGATGGGTCAGCATGACATAAAGATGGACAGATCCCAGAAAAAACATGGCAAATCCCGTTACCGCCTGAATATACCAGAGATTGGTATCATCGTGCTGAATCATACCCATATGCTGTCTTAAAATCGAGTGCTGCTTCCACGAAATGGGAAACTTTCTCATCCCCAGGGCGGCATGAACAATAAAGAGTGTGAATACAATCACCACAGCAAAAAATACAGCTGATGGATGCCCCTCCCCTGTTGAGGACAAAAAAGAGAGCTCCATAAAATTTGCCACAAAGTTAAAAGAGCCCTTGCCCAGCAGAATACTGGCCACCAAAATCATGTGTGCCCACATAAAAAGTCCGAGCAAAAGACCTGTTCCACTCTGGGCAAAATCAAGCCTGGCAGGGATTCTGCTTTTTTTTAATTTATCACTAACCATGAAACTTTCCATTTACTCCTCCACTGCAATAATAATAAATAAAGTCATTAAAATACATTTTTACAGGTTTCACCAATTCTTCCCAGATTTTCACATACCTGTATGCCGTTTTCCTTTAAAGCGGCAATTTTGGCCTGGCCGGTTCCTGAGGAACCGCTTATTATCGCACCGGCATGCCCCATGGTTCTGCCGGGAGGCGCGGTAAGCCCCGCAATAAATCCGACAACAGGTTTAGATACATGTTTTTTTATGAAAAGGGCGGCTTCTTCCTCGGCATTTCCCCCTATTTCACCGACCATAACAATCCCTTTTGTTTCAGGATCCGCTTCAAAAGCACTCAGCACATCTATAAAATTTGTACCATTAACCGGATCACCCCCTATTCCCAGGCAGGTGGTCTGGCCCAGGCCGAGTTTGGTCAGCTGATCCACCACTTCATAGGTCAGGGTCCCTGACCTGGAAACAACGCCCACAGGTCCGCCTTTCATATGAATATCCCCGGGCATGATGCCGATTTTGCACTCTCCCGGGGTTATAATGCCGGGGCAGTTGGGTCCGATCAGCCGGCATGGTTTTGCGGCAAGAAATTTCTTTACCTTTAACATATCCATTACTGGAATTCCCTCGGTAATGGCAACAATCACATCAACACCGGCATCAGCCGCCTCCATGATGGCATCGGCGCCAAAGGGCGGGGGAACCAGAATCAGGCTTGCATTGGCCCCTGTTTTTTCAACAGCATCTCTGACTGTATTAAACACTGGGACATCATCCATTTTCTGGCCGCCCTTTCCCGGGGTCACCCCTGCTACCACACTGGTCCCATATGCAATGCACTGACGCGCATGGAACTGGCCTTCCCTCCCGGTTATTCCCTGGACCAGGAGTCTGGTCTCTTTATTTACATATATACTCACATTTCACCTCTTTTCTTTTTTTAAAACCATCATGATGCGCAGCATCACAACGAAGGATGAAACTTGAAAGTGACGTTACTTGTTTCTTGTCTCTTGTTTCAAGTTTCTTATAAAACCCACATGTCCTGACGGATACAAAAAAGCATGAAAGCTTTTAGCTTTTAGCTGTTAGCTGTTAGCTGAGTACTGATGGCTGACGGCTGAAGGCTTTCATATAAAATGTCATACAGGGCATTATCCCGCTGAAATCTTCATGCGTCTGTCTGCAGCATCAGTAAAAAAAGCCGTCTTTTTCTGATTCATCAAGGCTTGTGGCTGTTCATTTTACTGACAACAGGCAAAGGTCTCTGTCCTTTAGATTAATGAAGCCACCTTTTTTGCAGCATCCTTTAAATCATCGGCATTGGTAAGATTTAAACCGGATTCAGACAATATCTTTTTCCCTTCTTCCACATTGGTGCCTTCCATGCGCACCACAACAGGAATGGTAAGCCCTGTTTTTTTTGCTGCATTGACCACCCCCCTGGCAAACACATCACACCTTAAAATACCACCGAAAATATTGATCAGAACCGCTTTTACCTTATCATCCATGAGAATGATGCGCAGGGCATTTTCAACCTGTTCCTCTGAGGCGCCGCCCCCAACATCCATAAAATTGGCCGGTTCTGCTCCGGCATTTTTTATGATATCCATGGTGGCCATGGCAAGGCCTGCCCCGTTTACAATATTTCCCACATTGCCATCAAGATTGATATAATTAAGATTATACTTTGAGGCTTCGATTTCCAGGGGATCTTCTTCATCAAGATCCCTTAATTCCATAAGATCCTTGTGCCTGAACATGCTGTTGGAATCAATGTTCACCTTGGCATCAAGGGCAATCACCTGGTCATCTGCTGTAAGCACAAGGGGGTTGATTTCCACCAGGGAACAGTCATTTTCCACAAAAAGAAGGTAAAGCTGTTTGAGCATGGCGGAAAACGGTTTCATTGCTGCTTTGGGAAGCTCAAGCCCAAAGGCTGCATTTCTTATATGATATCCCTGGATACCGCACAGGGGATCCACGTAAACCTTTATGATTTTTTCAGGGGTCTTTGCAGCCACATCTTCAATGTCCATACCGCCTTCCCGGCTGGCCATTATTACAATACTGGCTGTCTCCCTGTCCACTAAAAGGCTTAAGTAAAACTCCTTTTTAATATCCTGTCCCGCTTCCACCAGAAGTTTCTTCACCTCTTTTCCCATGGGACCTGTCTGGTGGGTCACCAG
>JAWOEJ010000394.1:0-3871 GCA_046482845.1 Desulfobacteraceae bacterium
AACACAGCAATGAAGCAGCCATGCCTCCCATAATACTTAATGTAAACAGAACAGACAGGGTTACAAAAAAAGTCAGTTTCATGCTGCCTGTTTCACTGTTGATAAGAAAGCATTGCGTAAATACAGACACTGCTGGAATGACAAGGATAAAGACCGTTTGGCGGTTAAAAGCGGACATCCAGCTTACAAAGGGAAATGACAGGACACTTGTGATATTTAAAGCAATTATCAGCCGTTTTGTATTTTGGGGTCCCAGGAGCACAGTTGTTGTTTTTTTTTGAAACAATCTGTCAGACGGCTCGTCCGGCAGAGATGTTGCCATTGCGCAGGCGAGCTGGGTGGGAAGAATTACGCAAAGCAGCAGCAGCCAGGGATAGCCGGCAAATATTCCTGATTGTGCATAATAGCCAAACAGCGTCAGAACCAGACCGACACCCGTCATTTGCAGAAATTCGCCACCGCCTTTGTATGACAGTTTAAATGGTTTGTAACTGTACATCCAGAGAAGCCCGAGGGAGATGATGACAAGGGGAAGAGCCAGGGGACGGTTGAATACAAAGGTCAGAAAAAGCCCGCATCCAATACAGCAGGCGGCCATTAAATAAGCGGATTTTTTCAACTGATCCGGCAAAAGATCTTTGTCCGCCAGAACTCTTGAGCCCCCTGAGAAAATGGTGAAGGTCGTATTTTTACAGTCTGTTTCATAATCGGCATAATCGTTTGCATAGACAATAAAGAGCTGATCAAAAAAACAAAACAGGGTCATGACGAAAAATATGGGCCAACTTATTTCATTTCCCCGGGAAACGAACCATGACTGTCCAAATAAAACAGGGAGAAAAATAAAGGTTTGCGATTGCAGCCTGGACGCTTTTATCCATACTCTAATTCTGCTCATAAAAAGCATTTACCTCTTTTTTATCTGAGCCCCGACAGGTAAATATCGACATTAGAAAATTTGATCATCCAGTGAAAGTATAAAAAGAAAGACAGACTATTGGTTAGTTCCCACAGCAGCAGTCAATCGATCCAAAAATGATTAATTTGAACAAAATTGTGGAAAGCATGCACAAAATCCACTGTTTTGCAATTCTCATACAATTTTACAAAACTATACTATACTGCAAATATCACTGATTACTCACAAACTCAACCATAATGTGGCTTTGATCATACAATTGTCCATCAAAGGTGGGGTCAGGCTTTCCTTATTGTCTTTATCTTAACTGTCTATGCAGTGTGTCTTTATTGTTTGATAACGACGAACGAGAAAAGCCTGACCCCTTTGGGCGAAACAATGATCAAGGCCCATAATGTTAATCATTGACAACTTGAATATACCCAGACCCTGTAACCTTTTTATATCTGCCCCTGAAACGGATTATAAACTTCGCAAAAAAGAGTGTCCTCGTATAATGGTACAATAGTTCCGGGGTCATAATTATGACCACTTTTCTTGATTTTTGATGGATCATTTCTTGGGAACATGGCATGATAGCTTTACTGAAATAAAAAAAAAGGAGAGACATACCTCACCCATGTTTTTACCCACATTTACCACGGTTTTTTCAGCTGTGTTCCAGGTATTCATCATTTCGGCTGCCGCCGGGGTGCTGGTGAGAACAAAAATTGTTTCCCAGGCTCATATTCAGGCGCTTTCCACTGTGACCGTCAACATTTTTCTGCCCTGCCTTATCGTGGTCAAGACCGTGAGCCAGTTTGATCCTGCTGGATTTGCCCTGTGGTGGATACTGCCGTTGTCCGGCGTGCTGATCGCCCTTTCCGGGCTTGGCATGGCTGCGCTTTTATTCGGCTCAGATCCCAGAAAACAGCCGTTTGTCTCCATGGCAGGCTTTCAGAATGCGGTGTATATTGTGCTGCCCATCGGCCAGCTGGTCTTTCCGGACCAGTTCGACCGACTGGCCCTTTTCTGTTTTCTGCTGATTCTGGGGCAGTCTCCCATCATGTGGAGCCTGGGCAAGGTCCTGGTGAGCGGCAGACAGGATACGGCCATCGTGTGGAAGGATTTTGTCACCCCGCCCCTGGTTGCCACCCTGGCGGCCATATTTCTGGTGGTTTCCAGAACCTCAGCCATCCTGCCCCAAAACCTGTTGTCTGCCATGGACCTTCTGGGCCAGGCCACTGTACCCCTGGCTGTTTTCATTCTGGGAGCCACCCTGGGAAGCATTGCCCTGAAAGACATGCCGCCGATCCAGGATGTTTTCCGGGTGGCCGGGGTCAAATTTGTTCTGGTGCCGGCTGCGGCCTTTGCCGTAATGTACGGCCTGGATCTTTACCAGAGCATGCCTTTGTTCTGCAGCCTGATCATTCTGCAGACATCCTCTCCACCGGCCACCAACCTGATTCTCATGGTACGAAATTACGGGGGAAACACCCAGGCCGTTGCCAGCATGATGCTGCTTCAGTACCTGATCTGCATCCTTGCCATGCCCCTGTGGCTGTCCCTGTGGCACACGGTTACCGGATAAACCGGACAGGTCAGGTCCGGGATAAATATTTTTCTTCGGCCCGGATATTTCAAAAAAAAAAGGGGGCTGGATTTTCATCCAAACCCCTTGGTTTTATGATGGAGGCGGCTTCCGGATTTGAACCGGAGAATAACGGCTTTGCAGGCCGTCGCCTTACCACTTGGCCAAGCCGCCTAATTTTTGCTGGAGCGGGAAACGGGATTTGAACCCGCGACTTCGACCTTGGCAAGGTCGCACTCTACCACTGAGTTATTCCCGCACTCAGGATGCGCTAAAACATGATGCGCTAAAAACAGGAAATATATATACCCCATGGACAATTTTGTCAACCATTATTTTTTTGTCTTTTTTTCCCAGTCGGCCATAAATGCCTTGATCCCCTTGTCTGTCATGTGATGGGAAGCAAGGCTTTTAAGTACCTTGTGGGGGATGGTGGCAATATCAGCACCGATCAGGGCGGAATTTACCACATGAAGCGGATTTCTGATGCTGGCCACAATAACTTCCGTTGAAAATCCGTAATTTGAATAAATTTCCATGATTTCTTCAATCAAATCCATGCCGTTTTCAGAGAGGTCATCGAGACGCCCCACAAAAGGACTGGCATATGAGGCACCGGCCTTGGCTGCCATCAATGCCTGAAGGGCTGTAAATACAAGGGTGACATTGGTCTTTATCCCTTCCTGGGAAAGGGTTTTTACCGCTTTTAATCCCTCGATGGTCATGGGAATTTTTACAACGATATTGTCCGCAATCTCTGCCAGTTCCCTTGCTTCTTTTACCATCCCCTCATAATCCAGGCTGATGACCTCGGCACTGACCGGACCCTTGACAATGGAACAGATCTCTTTGATAATATCTGTAAACGCTCCATCTTCTCTGGCAATCAGTGAGGGATTGGTGGTCACTCCGTCAACCATGCCCATGGCATTGGCATCTTTAATCTCTTCAATATTGGCTGTATCAATAAAAAACTTCAAATCTTTCCTCCAGAAATCATTTGTAAATTTGTATGTGTTTTCTTAAAAAATTGATGTGTTATATCCTAATAACCAGATCTAGATATGTTACATCATCCTGACTGAATTTAATTAGTGTTTGAACGAAAACGCACCCATCTGCTGCGTTGCTGCAAAAGTTTGCCAAATGATATAATCGGGCCTCATGTACCTGAGTACACTCCGGTTTCAAACTTTTTTGCGCCTTGCAGCTGGGCACGTTTTCGCCCAAACACGGGGTTTTCGTTCAGACACTAATATAATATAACAAATTGACCTTAAACAGGAGACGAGGTGAAATCGGCATGGATGTGATTGAAACCCGGATAGATATAAATTCAGCTGTCTATAAAACCAATTGTCAGGAGATGACAGCACTGGTAG
>JAWOEJ010000397.1:0-5530 GCA_046482845.1 Desulfobacteraceae bacterium
AAAAGGATTTCAGTCCCTCATTGACATTGACCCTGAAAATCCGGCCGGCTACTACCGCATGGGCCTTTTAAGGTTTTTACAAAAAAATCATTCTAAGGCAGAAGACTTCCTCAACCAGGCATTGTCCAAAAATCCCATGCTCATGGATGTTTTTGTCCTCCTTGTCAAAAATGCCGCGGCTGACAATAACCTGGAAAAAGCCCACGCGCTCTGCAGAAAACAGCTGGAAACGGTAAAAGAAAATCCGTCCCTGGCCGCCTATGTTCACAATATTCAGGGAGGGATTTTCTTTTACTGTTTCCAGCTGTTTTCTGCAGATCGCGTGGGCTTTTTCCAGGTTGTTGTCAGCCGCGGCATTTCTGACAAGGAGGACAAAAACATCCATGAGCATGGGATTTTTGGACAATGCCTGGTTGAGGAAGTCTTCTGCCTTAGAATGATTTTTTTGTAAAAACCTTAAAAGGCCCATGCGGTAGTAGCCGGCCGGATTTTCAGGGTCAATGTCAATGAGGGACTGAAATCCTTTTTCCGCCTGGCTCACATCACCGGTGTGCAAAAGGGAATTGGAATGGATCATAACGGCCCTGTAATTGTCAGGATCCAGTTTTAAGACCTCGGCCGCGTCAGACAGGGCCATGTCAAAGCTGCGTTCGTGGTAGTGAATGTCTGCCAGGAGCAGCCTTGCCTTGAGGTATTCCGGCTTAAGCTCTACGGCCCGGGTGACCGAAGCCCTGGCCTGTTCATTTTTACCGAGTCCAATATGGCACAGTCCCTTGAAATAGTGGAGCCTGGGGTCTTTGGGCTCTTGTTTTTCAAGGTTTGCCAGAAGTTTTAACGCCTGATCAAACTCTTTTTTATACACAAAAATTTCACTTTTCAGCATTTTTGCCGCATAAAATCCAGGTCTTTTGTCAAGAATTTCCTTAACCAGTGTTTCTGCAGCGTCAATGTTTTTGTTTTTATAGTGGAATCTGGCCAGGGTATTTTTAACGGCCAGGTTGTCCGGCTTTAAAGACAGGGCTTTTTCATACATTTCCAGGGCTTTGTCATTCCTGTCCATGGTGTCGTAAAACCCGGCTGCTGTCATATAGGGCTTTAAATTTTCAGGAGAGATGTCAACCGCCTTGAGATAGGCTTTTTCCGCCAGGATCTGATCTCTCATTCTAAAATAAAAATTGCCAAGAATGATCTGAAGGTCAGCATTGTCCGGGTTCTTTTGGCTGGCTGTGGACAGCTGGTCTTCGGCTTTTTTAAACTCCCTTCTGCTGATATAAAAACTTACCAGGGCAAGCCTTGGCTGCACAGCCGTGTCGTCCTGGCTGACTGCCTCCAGTAACAGGGTTTCTGCTTCCTTGAAATTATTCTGAAAACTTCTGATACGGGCCAGTCCCTGGAGGGCTTTAATGTTTCCCGGCTCAAGGGCAAGAACCTGGTTGAACACACTGGCAGCATTGTTGTTTTCCGTTTCATGGGTCAGGATCTGGGCTTTGAGCAACAGGGCCTGAATGTTGTCCGGGTCGGTTTCAAGTATTTTTTCAATCCGTTTCCTGCCTTTGTCTACCTGTTTTCCCAGAAGATAAAATCCAGCGGTTTTGAGCAGGGCTTCCGTGTTGTCAGGATCCAGCTCTTCAACTTTGGAATAGGCCTGAAATGCGTTTTTGGGGTCCCCGGTCTGCATCAGGATTTTTCCAAGCAGCAGCCAGGCCTCAATCAATTCAGAATTGATCTGCAGAACGTTTTTTACTTCGATTTCTGCCTTTTTATACGCCTTCTCATTAAAGTACTGATTCCCTTTTGTCATATAATTTTCTATTTTCTGCTGGTCTGATCTGCATCCTACCACCATAAAAACAGCCGTCAGTATGAGCAAAAAGGGCTTTGCCTTAAAAAACATATATCCTCCAGGGGTTTGTATGAAAGCCTTCAGCCGTCAGTACTCAGCCAACAGCCAACAGCCAACAGCCAACAGCTAACAGCCAACAGCCAACAGCTGTCATGCTTTGTTACGGGTCGACCCGGGATCAAAACACGGGCCAGGCCATGGCGGTTTTATATAACGGTCATGCCTTGACAGGCACAACAAAGCATGAAAGCTGTTAGCTGAGTACTGATGGCTGATGGCTTTCATATAAAAACAACCGATTAAGAGCCCAGCGGGTGCCTGTTCAGAAACATTGAGACCCCAGCGAGGTCAGGCTTTCAATTTAATAATTCTTGTTTATACCCTTATTATGTGCTACTTGTTTTTGTCAAACAAAAAAAATAATGAGGTTAAAAAAAACTGTGTCCAAGCTCGCCAAGCCTGCCAAGATTGGTTTTAAAATTCTGCTGCTGATCCTGATTATGTCCCTGGGGCTGCCCGATGATCTGCGGGCATGGTTTTCCAGTGTCAGAGATGCAGATTCCTTGAATCCCGGTGAAATGGTTCAGCTGGATAAAACAATTCAATCCTTTGTGGTTTATGATAATTTTACCCTTTCCGGTGAAACGGGCAAAGATATTAGAATTCTGCCGGCCAGTCCATCTTTTGTACCGGCAGACCGCATTGATGTCAAAATTCCGCTGATTCTTTTTGAAAGACCATCCATGACCACAATGCAGTCCCTGGACCGGTTGCTTGCTGCCAATATCAGGCTGAGGCAGCTGTTAAAGGAGCATGAACAGCTCAGGCAAAGGGCTGAAAAATTATTAAAAAGTGTTTCCATTCCCTACCTTGACGGGTATCTGTTCAAGGCATCCCGCAAAATCACACCAGGGATTACAGAGCAGAAAAAAGCCCTTGAAAAACAGATTGCACACACTGCCATTGCCGTTAAAGGGCCGTTGACAAGGGATAAAACCAGTGCAATTGTTGATTTTTCTCATATTCAATCGCATCTGCTCACACGGCAGAAAATAAACGCCCTCAACAGGTCAGACGCCTCTGACAGATCAGATGGAAACCTGTCATATTATCACCTGGCTGGTGCTGATAAAGAAAAAAACACCCCCAGTGTGCCGGGGACAGCGACCTATCCAGGGCCAAAGCCTGAAAGTGATCTGCCCTGGCTGTTTAAATTTTGTATTGATCTTGTATCATATATTATTTCACACAGAGTTGAAACCCTTTTTTATGTGAGCCTTCTCTTTATTCTGGTCTGGTTTGTCTCGCTGAAGGTCAAATAGAATGATGGTTTTTTACAGACATAGAAAAACAATTTTTTTGGTGATGTTTTTTTTTCTGACGGCCTGGTTTTTTCTCGTTCAGGATAAAGACAAATCTTCCTTTGAAAAAAAAGGGGACGAGGCCTTTGCAAGAAAAGAGTACCCCCGGGCCATAGCGGCATGGAAGCAGAGCCTGAAGCGATCCCCCGCCAGTATCCCCGTTTTAAAAAAATTAAGGCAGGCCTATCTCCATGCCGGCATGGTGTCCAGGGCTGAAGCGGTTTTAATTCAGGCCCTTGAAGTAGATCCCGGAAATACTGAGCTTCAGATGGAAATGGCCGGTATTGAGATTTTAAAAGGAAATATTACCGCAGCAGAAAAACGCTGCACCATGCTCACAGAAAAGCACCCGGATCATCCTGAGCTGAATATGCTGCTTGGGGATATGGAGATGCTGAAACAGGACCATGAAAAAGCAGCGCAGCTTTACAGAAAGGCCCTTGCACAAATGGGCCCGGCGCCCCGGCTTCTGCTGAAGCTGGCTGCAGCGCTGGTGCTCATGGGAAAAGAAGATGAGGCAGACCATTATTTTAATCTGGCTGAAAAACAGGCCCATGATTTCCCTGAGCCCCTGGTTCAGCTCTCAGAATTTTTCCTGGTAAAAAAGGATTACGCTAAAGCCCGGGATTATCTCTGCGCTGCAGTGGCTCTCGCCCCTGAGGATCTGGATCTGAAACTTCGTTTAATTGATTTTTATCTGGCAGAGGACGATTTTTTAAAGGCAGAAGCATTGTTAGAACAGATGGTTCAATCCAGTCCTTGTCCTCCCCTGGAAATCAGAAAAATGCTGGCAGATGTATATCTTTCCCTGAACAAACTCGATGCGGCTGAACAATTGATCAATGATATGGCTGATGCAACAGGAGCAAAGGATATTGAGTTTGAGCTGCTCAGGGGAAAATACTGGCTCTTGAGGAACAACCCCTCCTATGCCGCCTCCCACCTGAAGGCTGCGGCCGGTATTGCTCCGGGACTGAGCGCTGTTTACTATTATCTGGGGATTGCCTATTTTGCCGGCGGCCAGACACAGCTGGCAGAGAACAGCTTTGAAAAAGCCCTTTATTTTGATCCTGACCACGTCCTGTCGGCGCTTTTAAAGGCGCAGCTGCTCTATAAAAAACAGAAAAATGCACTGAGCCTTGAATATCTGACCCCCCTTGAACAAAAAATACCGGAAAATGAAAGCGTTTACATTTTAAAGGGACTGAATCAGATGTCCCTTAAGGCGTATGAGTCGGCTGCTCTGTCCTTTGCCAGGGCCCTGGCCATTGCTCCGGATAATCTGTCTGCCCGTTACTTTACAGGGGTGGCCGCAGAACTGTCAGGCAGGGAAAAACAGGCACTGAGATTTTATGAAAATATTCTTGACACCCATAAGGGCCTTGCAGATGTGGCGCTGAGATATGTTCAGCTGTTAAGCCGGCTGGGAAAGAATACACAGGCTGAAGGGTTTGCGGATTCAATCTTAAAAGAGAATTCCGGCAATGCCTGTTTTTATTTTATTGCGGCAGAAGCGGCCCTTAACAGTCAAAACAAAGATAAAGCAGAACGTCTTTTAAAACAGGCTCTGTTGTGTGAACAGGTCCCCGGCGTTATCTATCTGAAACTTGCCGGGGTGTACCAGGACAGAAAAAATGAAAAAAAAGAGATTGAAACCCTTGAGCAGTGCACAGAAAAGCTTCCCCTTTACAATAAGGGATGGACGGCTCTGGCCTTGGTTTATCTGAGATCTGACCAAACAGACAATGCCCTTGATATTATGAAAAAGGCCCGGGGCAGACTGCCCCATGATCCGGAAATCCTGTCAAATCTGGCCTGGCTTTATATACAAACGGGAAAGGGGATCGGGGTGGATGACAATGATACCTCTGATTTTGATCTTGCCCTGGATTATGCCAGAAAAGCCTTTGAGCTTTCTCCTGCATCCCTTTTTACGGCGGACACCCTGGGCTGGGCATATTACCATAAAAAAGCATATACCCAGGCGGCATGGGTGTTTTCTGACGCCCTGGAAAAAGCCCCTGACAATGGCGTTCTGTTATACCACTACGGCATGACCCAGTACCGCCTGGGCAGCCTTGCACTGGCCCGTAAAACATTGAACAAAGCCCTTGAAAAAGACGTGCCCGACTCAGCCAGGGCGGAAATTGACCAGATGTTGTCGGAATTAACCCTTGGGGACGATGAAGATATGGGAGCCCGCCTGGATAATTTAGACGATATCAAGGAGCCCCTGCCTTTTTCCCATGAGGGAAAAGAAGAGGACATCCTTGAGCCCCAGTGGAAGGATGATAAAGGCTTCTGAAGCGTCCCTTCCCCCTGGCGG
>JAWOEJ010000040.1:0-4164 GCA_046482845.1 Desulfobacteraceae bacterium
CCTTGAGCAGGTTTCCCAGAGGGAGGACGGCGACAGTGAGGCCCACACCATGGATACAGATTATATTGAAGCAATGGAATACGGCATGCCGCCGACCGCCGGGGAGGGAATCGGCATTGAGAGGCTGGTCATGCTGTTGACACATTCCTATTCCATCAGGGAAGTGATCCTTTTCCCCCATATGAAAAACAATTAGAACAGATCCCATGTCCCTTGAATTTTTTATAGCAGGGAAGTATCTGAAGGCCAGGAGAAAAGAAGGGTTTATTTCTGTAATATCCTTTCTCTCCGTTGCTGGTGTGGCTGTCGGCGTTATGGCCCTTGTTGTTGTAATTGCCGTTATGACCGGCGCAGAAAAGGATTTCAGGAAGCGGATTCTCGGCGTTGAGCCCCATGTGCTTGTGATGACCTATTCGGGAAGGATAAACAACAGCCAGGAAATCCTGGAACAGGTGAATCAGATCAAAAATGTTAAAGCAGTTTCGCCCATTATTTTTGCCCAGACCATGATAAGAACATCGAACTCCCTGTCCGGCGCAATGGTAAGGGGGATTGATCCGGACTCCAGGGTGAATCCCATCAAAGGGATTTCCCGGGAAAGACTGGTTCGGGACCTTGGACTGATACAAGAAAAGGGGACCCTGCCGGGAATTGTTCTGGGAAAGGAACTGGCTGTAAATATCGGTGCGGGCCAGGGGGATAAAATTGTACTCATGTCACCTGGCGGCATGATTTCGCCTGTGGGACATATTCCCTCCCTTAAACGCTTTGTGGTAAAGGGAACGTTTGAATCCGGTATGTATGAATATGATACATCCCTTGCCTATGTGCATATCAGGGAAGCTCAGAAGCTCATGGGCATGAAAGACAAAGTATCTGCCCTGGGCGTATGGGTGGAGAATGTGTTTACAGCAGACCAGGTGAAAAATGCCATAGAAGCTGAGCTTAAGGCCCCTTTTTATGCCAGGGACTGGATGGAAATCAATAAAAGCCTTTTTTCAGCCTTGAAACTGGAAAAAGCAGCCATGTTTATTATTCTGACATTGATTATTCTGGTGGCAGCCTTTAATATTGCCAGTGCCCTGATCATGATGGTCATGGAAAAGACAAAGGATATTGCCGTACTCAAGGCAATGGGCGCAACAGACGGACTGGTACGGCGGATTTTTATGCTCAAAGGGATGATCATCGGACTGCTGGGCACATTGTTTGGTACGGTTTCAGGCATTCTGGTATGCCTTGTTCTTGAAAGATATAAATTTATTGAACTGCCTTCTGCATATCCGTTTACAACCCTTCCCGTACAGCTGGAATATTTTGATGTATGCCTGATATCTGTCTCAGCTGTTGTGATTTGTTTTGTTTCCACGATTTATCCTTCCTGGAGAGCGTCTAAAATGGATCCGGTGGAGGCCCTGCGGTATGGATGAAAACAGGAGCCAGCCCCTTATGCGGCTCAGGTCTGTTTCCAAGGGGTTTAATACAAAAGAGGAAAAAATAGAAATTCTCAACCAGGTGGATTTTGATATTTACAAGGGGCAGACCATTGCCGTGGTGGGGGCGTCAGGGATCGGCAAATCAACTTTTCTCCATGTGATCGGAACCCTTGACCGCCCGGACAGCGGGTCGCTTTTTTTTCAGGACTGTGACCTTTTGTCCATGAATGACGAAAAACTTGCCCGTTTCAGAAATAAAAAAATCGGTTTTGTATTTCAGTTTCATCATCTTCTTTCTGGATTTACAGCTCTGGAAAATGTGATGATTCCCTGTATGATCAGTAGAATTCCCAGGAAACAGGCCATGGAAAAGGCAAAAACAGTTATCACCAGACTGGGACTTGAAAAGCGGCTGGATCACCGCGCAGAAGACCTGTCCGGCGGAGAGCAGCAGAGGATAGCCATGGCCCGGGCCCTTGTGATGAATCCGGATCTTCTTCTGGCGGATGAGCCCACAGGTAATCTGGACAGAAAAAACAGCAGTGAAATGCACCGTTTGATTATGGACCTGAATCAGGAATTCGGCATGACCCTGGTGGTGGTTACCCATAATGAAGATCTGGCTGCCCTTATGCAGAAAAAAGTGACGATTAAGGAAACGAGAATCATATCTGTTGATTGAAATTTTAAGGTGAAGACTAGAGAAATTATTCTATGGATGCTGATGTGCTGAAAAAAATAATATTTGTTCTCAGTGTAAGTGTGTTTGTTTTTTCCCCCTGTGTTTCAGCGGGAACCTCCCCCAGGATTGGTGTTTTCCCGTTTACGATAAATGCGGATAAAGACCTGAACACTTACAGCACTCGTATAGCCGAAGTTATGGCTGATGCTTTTGAAAAGCGCGGGGCAGACGTGGTTGTTATCGAGGATATGGATTCCAGTATCCTGGTCAACCGTGAGAAAATCAAAAACCTGGGGGTGGACCGTCAAATCGACTGGTTTATCAGGGGAAATCTCTTTGCCCTGGGAAACAGAATCAGTATTGATACTGAGTTGACAAAAGCGTCTTCCCCTATGGAACCGGTGTCTGTTTACAAAGAAATACAAAATGAGGAAGCGGTTTTCTCTGCTGTTCAGGAAATTATAAAAAAATTATCCGGAGAAGTTTTCAGCAGAAAAATTATTTCAGAAATTGAGGTATCAGGGAACAAACGCATTGAACCCTATGCTGTATTGAATAATATTGATATTAAAGCAGGTGATTTTCTGGAGAAAAAAGCCTTTTCTGAAAATTTGAAAAAAGTTTATGAAATGGGCTATTTTGAAGATGTCAGGATCTTAAAAGAGCAGACAGATCAGGGCGTAAAACTAGTTTTCAAGGTCCAGGAAAAACCTTCTGTGAGAAAGATAAAAATTTCCGGCAACAATATTTTTGAAGATCATGAAATCAGCGAGGTTGTGGGAACCAATACCGGATCTATTCTCAATATCTTTAATCTCAATAAAGACGTACAAAGAATCAAAACCCTTTACACTGAAAAGAATTATCACAACAGCAAAGTATCCTATAAGACTGAAATGCTTGATCATAACCAGGCAGACCTTGTTTTTAAGATTGAAGAAAATGAAAAACTGAAAATTGAGACAATTCTGATAGACGGCAATAAAAATATCTCAGAAAAGGAAATCAGAAAAATCATCAAAACAGATGAAAAGGGATTTTTTTCATGGATAACCTCTTCAGGGGATCTTGATAAAAATGAACTTCAGCAGGACGTTTACAGAATAGAGGCCTTCTATAAAAACAAGGGGTTTATGGATGCCCGGGTGTCAGAACCTGAAATTGACTACCAGGAAAAGGGCATCATTGTTACCTTTAAAATTGACGAGGGAGATCAGTTTAAAATCCGCGATATTAAATTTACAGGGGATCTGCTGTTTTCCAGGGAAGCGCTTATGGAGAGGATTGTCCTTGACAGATCTGAACTGTTTAACAGGGATCAGCTGCGCAAGGATATTTTGACCCTTTCGGATGTCTATGCGGACAAAGGGTTTGCAAAGGCACAGATTGTTCCGGAGATAAACCGGGATATTGAATCAAAACAGGTGGATATAACATTTGACATGAAAAAGGGATCTCCGGTTTATATTGAGCGGATCATCATCAGCGGAAACACAAAGACCCGGGACAAGGTGATCAGGCGGCAGCTCAAGGTGTATGAGCAGCAGCTTTACTCAAAAACCGGGATACAGCAGGGTCCACATCCATTGTTCCCTCGCCGTCCGTGGCAGCCCGCCGGCCGGCGTGCGATAACGAATGTGGCTGCGAACAACCAATACGCAGACGCTTGTCCAGTAAGTCCAAACAGTGAGCGTGACCACTGTCTGAGGTAGATCGCCGATGAGGAACATCTTGTAAACCTCGCTAGAATTGAACTGAATGACTGTTCAGGATTGACTGTTCAGGATTGTCACGGGTGTTGCAGGGTTGTCAGGTGTTGTCGTTCCATTTCGTCGTCACGGAAGTATTCCATCCGGCATGCTTGCCCGTTGTTGCCGTCTGGCCCTGTCGTCAGGGTTCGCCTACGCTGCCTCCGCCTCGGTTCCAGCCCGATCCTCCTGCGTTTCGCTGAATTCCATTTGAGCGGGATCCATCATGAACCGCCGGATTGCCCCGGCCCCGGATGCCTGGAGCCGCCCGGACATCCCCCTGCATGCCAAGGCCATG
>JAWOEJ010000080.1:0-7278 GCA_046482845.1 Desulfobacteraceae bacterium
GCGACCGACGGAGGACTTTTTCCCTGCCAGGCTAAAAATCGGCGACCTGCGGCCACTGGTCCTCAAACAGCTTGATTGTCGCAACGCCTGGCAGGGAAAAAGTCTGATCTCCTTTGGTTCTCAATGTTCCTGACAGGCAACCGCTGGGGGCTCTTAATCGGTCCTTCCATAAAAACTTGATAACCGAGTAAAAGAAACAATAATCAATAAAAAAAGGAAAAACAATGATGAAAAAGATTATGGGTATTGTTCTGGTGCTTGTTCTGGCGGGAAGTTCTGCTGCAATGGCCAAAGAAAAATTAAGCCTGATGCTGGACTGGTTTCCCAATGTGGACCACCTTCCCGTGTATGTGGCTGCAGAAAAGGGATATTTTGCAGATCACAACCTGGAAGTCGAGATCATCAGCCCGTCGGAAACCTCGGACGGGTTAAAACTGGCGGCCTCAGGTGTGGTGGATCTGGCTGTTTCCTATGAGCCCCAGACCATTATTGCAGCAGATCAGGGCCTGGATATAAAGGTGGTTGCTCCCCTGGTGGTTCATCCATTGACCACCCTGCTGTTTTTAAAGGACAGTGGCATTGAAACGCCGATTGATCTGTCCGGAAAAAAGATCGGGTACACGGTTCCAGGGCTCATGGATGTACTGCTGGATGCCTTTGCACAAATCAACAAGATCAGGGATTATACCCCGGTGAATGTGGGCTTTACCATTTTACCGGCCCTGGCCGGGGGCAAGGTGGATGCTGTTATGGGCCCCTTTAAAACCTATGAGGTGGTGACCATGGCATCCCAGGGGGTTGAGGCAGCATTTTTTGAACTGGAAAAATGGGGGATTCCGGATTATGAGGAACTGATTTTTATCTGCAGTAAAGATACTCTGGAGAAAAAGTCAGCATCAGTGAAGGCTTTTCTTTCTTCCCTGGAACTTGCCTTTGCCTATGTAAGGGCCCATCCTCAGGATGCGCTGAAAACCTATCTGTCTGCTGTGCCCGAAGCAGATAAAGAAATTGAAACCCTTGCCTTTGAACGGACCCGGCCGTATTTTGCAGTAAAATCAGGCCATGATCTGGATAAATGGCAGGCCTTTGCTGATTTTGCCCTGAAGTACGGGCTGATTAAACATAAACTAAATGCAGAAACCCTTATTCACAACTGGCAGTGATGCCGTTCCCTCTGTGCTGGTATCCATTTAAGCCGGCATGTTGGTACAGGGCTGGCATCAATCTATAAAGAGATAGACAGCGCTTGCGTCAGTTTATGCTGGTATTTTTTTGATCAGGCATTTTTTTGTGCCGGTATCCGTGAGCAGGGGGACAGAGGAGGAAAAAAAATGAAATCCTATTTCAGGACATTGACCATAGCCGGGTCGGACAGCGGCGGCGGGGCCGGTATTCAGGCCGACATGAAAACCTTTTCAGCCCTGGGCTGTTTTGGCATGTCCGTTGTCACCGCATTGACCGCACAGAACACAAAATCAGTAAATTCAATATTTCCGGTGCCGCCGGAATTCATTGGTGAGCAGATGGATGCTGTCATGGAGGATATTGGTGTGGATGCCGTAAAAATCGGCATGCTTCATTCTGCTGAAGTGATTGCCCTGGTGGCAGACAAACTGAATCAATGGAACTGCCCCAATATTGTGCTGGACCCGGTCATGGTATCAAAGAGCGCACACCGGCTCCTCAAGGATGACGCGGTTGAAGCGCTGAAAACCCTGCTGATTCCTAAAGCGGACATTATCACCCCCAATCTTCCCGAAGCCTCGGTGCTTCTGGACCAGAAGGTCGAGACCCTTGAAGATATGCCGTCAGCTGCAAAAGCGCTTTCTCATCTGGGATGCAGTACAATTCTCCTTAAGGGCGGACATCTGATGGACAGGGAAATCTGCGATGTTTTATATTCCAGCAACAACGATTCTCTGTTACAGCTGCCAAAGAGGCGGGTGGATACTCCTAATTCCCACGGCACAGGATGTACCCTGTCATCGGCAGTATGCGCCTTTCTTGCCAGACAGCTGCCCATGGAGACGGCCGTGAAAAAAGCTGAAGACTATATCGCCCATGCCCTGGCCGCCGGTGCAGAATACCGCATAGGCCATGGCCATGGCCCGGTCCATCATTTTCATGCCCTGTGGCCTGGCCGGAAAGCATTGACAGGCAACTATGGCCACAGCCGTTGATGTGATTAACAAGGTCCATAACGCCTTAATGAGATTGATGACTGCCTGGATCAGGTGTTTGAGCTGTTTCCCATATTGAAGTCCAGGGCAGACCAGGAGGCAGAGACCATGAGCGGCGGCGATCAGCAGATGGTACAGGACGCCCTGGAGGTGGCTCACCGCGGATATGTGGTACAAACCGGCAGGGTGGTGCTGTCATGGACATCAGATGAACTCCTGCAGTCCGATGATGTGCGCAAAGCCTATATGGGCATGTAGGCCCGCACCCGGCTGAGGTCAGGCCGGGCCATCAAGAATTCTGCGTATTTTAACGGCAAGATCCCTCAGGGAAAAGGGCTTCTGGATAAAATTAAATTCATCTGATGATTGACATCGGCCGGTGATGATTTCGGCGGCATACCCGGACATGAATAAAATTTTGACGTCAGGATAAATAATTTTTATCTGTTCAGAAAATTCAAGACCATTCATTCCCGGTAGAATAACATCGGTGATCAGTAAATGAATATCGCTCTGATGTGCTTTGGCTGTGTTTATCCCCTTTTCAGGGGTGGCAGCCTCTAACACACGATATCCGAATTTTTCAAGGATTTTTTTTGTAAATTTTAAAATGGCCGGCTGATCCTCAACCACCAGTATGGTCTCCCCTCTGCTTAAAAGGGCTTTTTCAAGGATATCATTATCATCAGGGACGTTAATGGTTTCATCCCCTTTATAAACGGGCAGATATACCCTGAAGGTGGTTCCCTTGTCTGGTTCGCTGTATACATTGATAAAGCCTGTGTTCTGTTTCACAATGCCGTAGACTGTGGCCAGGCCGAGTCCGGTTCCCTTGTGTACAGGTTTGGTTGTGAAAAACGGTTCAAACAGATTGTCAAGGGTGTGCTGATTCATGCCCGAGCCGTTGTCGCTGAAGGCCAGGACTGCAAAATCGCCTGGCAGCACATCAGGCTGGGCGTTGCAGTCTTCCTCTGTAAAGCGGACAGCACTGGTTTCAATGGTGATTTTTCCCACTCCATTGATGGCGTCCCGGGCATTCACACTGAGATTTGCCAGGATCTGATCCATCTGAGACGGATCCATCATAACAGATCCAACCTGTCTGCCCGGCTGCCAGGAGAGCTGGATCTCTTCGCCGATGAGCCGGCCCAGCATTTTAAGCATTTTTTCAATGGTGTCGTTGAAATCAAATACCCTGGGTTCCACAGTTTCCTTACGGGCAAAGGCCAGCAGCTGTCTTGTGATCTCTGCGGACCGCTTTGCTGCCCCCATTATTTCTTCCAGATCATTGTAAACAGGGTTGTCCCGGGGTGTACTGTCCATGGCCAGGCCGGCAAATCCCATGATAACGCTGAGCATATTGTTGTAGTCGTGGGCCACGCCGCCGGCCAGACGGCCGATGGATTCCAGTTTCTGGGCCTGTGCCAGCTGGCGCTGAAGCTTTTCTTTTTCCTTTTCATTTTTTTTCTGCAGGGTAATATCTTCGATAATGCCTTTATAATGGGTGACGTCTCCTTTTCTGTTTCTTTTGATAAATGTCCAGTCCCGCACTGTTTTTACCTCACCGGTTTTGGTGATAACGCGGTAGGGGGTGTGCCTGAATTCCTTTTTATCTGGAATGCTGCTGTTTTCAGCCACTTCTTCAGTCACACGGTCCAGGTCATGGGGATGGATACAGTCAGGATAGGCTACTTCTCCGTTGATAAACGCTTCTGAGGTATAGCCGAAAAGTTTTTCAACGTTTTCTGACACAAAATCCACTGGCCAGCCCTCTTTGTTCTGCCAGGTAAAGGCCACGGAAGAACTTCTTGTAATGATATCATAGGCTTCTTTCAGGGCCTTTTCTGATTTTTTTCTTTCGCTGATATCCTGAATGGTTGCAAAAATTTCAGGTTTTTTGTCCGCCCGCTGGCGGATCTTGCCCATGGTTCTGACAAAAAGCATTGTGCCGTCTTTTCTGAAAATTCGGTATTCCATGGGGTGCAGCTTTTCCTGGCCGGAAGCAGCGGCCTCCTGCAGCCATTGAAGGACTGCCGGGTGATCCTCGGGGTGATGGATGTCGTTGTAGACCCTTTCAAGATCCAGGGGCGCTGATTTGTCGTATCCCAGCAGTTCAAAAAGGGCCTCTGACCATGTGATTTCATTGGTTTCCATGTCCCAGGTAAAATCCCCCATTTTAGCCACCCGCTGGGCATCAATCAGCCGTTCCCGGTTTTTTCGCAGCTCTTTTTCAACCTTTATGCGTTTTCTGTTTTCCTGTTCTGCCTGCTGCATTTTTTGTTCAATTTTATTGACCAGCCGCTGGCTGTACAGTTTAAGGGCTTCTTTTTCTTCCAGGGGGGCTGCTTTGAGCTGTGTTTTAACAGAATGTGGTGTGGTGAGCAGTTTATTTATGGTATTCATAAACACATCTGGTTCGCAGGGTTTTTCAATAAACTTGTCCGCACCGAGTTTTAAGGCAAATTCCCTGTCCTGCAGGCTGGTATATGTGGCTGAATAGATAATAAAAGGAATCAATCTGAATTCTTCTTGATTTTTTACCTGTCTGCACAGTTCAAATCCATCCATGACCGGCATGAGAATATCTGAAATAATCATGTCAATCCTGCCGGCTTTGATGATGTCAAGGGCCTCTGAACCGTTTTCAGCGGTCAGTACCTGATGGCCGTTTCCCTTGAGCAGAGATTCCAGCATATACCGGTTTTCCATCTGATCATCCACAACAAGTATCTGCATGTGTTTTCCCTTTTTACCCGATGGTCATGCTTTTATATCTGATCCCCTCACAGTCAATATGACCCACATGTCCTGACGGACACAACGAAGAATGAAAGCTGTTAGCTGTTAGCTGTTAGCTGATGGCTTTCATATAAAAAAAAACTGATCATCGCGTTTTATAAATATTCTTTAATGTCTTTAACAAAGGTGTCCGGATTGATGGGTTTTTCAATATATCCTGTGGCACCTGCCGCTAAAATCCGTTCCCGGTCTCCTGCCATGGCATAGGAGGTGACAGCGATAATGGGAATTTTGGCCAGTTCATCATGTGTTTTAAGGGCTGCTGCCACAGCATAGCCGTCCATTTCAGGCAGCTGTATGTCAAGAAGAATGCCATCCGGCCGGTGCAGAAGGGCAGCCTCTATGCCGTCCCGTCCGTTTTCTGCCACGATGACTGAAAAGCCCTTTTTTTCCAGTAGAAATTTCATCATATAATAGTTCTGTGCATTGTCCTCTATGATCAAAAGCTGATTTGTCATGACAAACCTCCCTGGTCTTTTGGAAAACGAAGTGTAAATGTGCTTCCCTTTCCCAACTGGCTTTGAATGGTTATGGTGCCGTTCATCAGATCCATGAGTTTCTTTGAAATGGAAAGCCCAAGACCTGTTCCCTCCCGTTTGCGGGTCAGCCCGGAATCAATCTGGTGAAAGGGCTGAAACAGCCCTTTGATTTCCTCTGCCTCAATGCCGATACCTGTATCAATAATATCCAGGACATAATCTGAATTATCGGTCCTGGAGACAATTCTGATTTCTCCCTGTTCAGTGAATTTTAAAGCATTATTCAGCAGGTTAAGAATAATCTGCTCCAGACGGCGCTGGTCTGATACAATTTCCTTTACATCTTCAGCTATATCCATTGTTAAATCAAGATTTTTTTTCTCAGCCGCCGGGGCAATCAGTCCAGCTGTTTTCTCAATGGACGCTTTCAGGTTGAAACGGGTAAGGGAGAAATCCATCTGGCCGGCTTCAATTTTGGATATATCAAGGACATCATTGATCAGGGCAAGAAGATGGCGGGAGCTCTGCTGAACCATGCCCAGCTGTTTTTTCTGTTCCTGGTTGAGATCTCCGGCCAGACCCTGGATCAGAATGCCGGTAAATCCTATGATGGAATTCAAAGGGGTGCGCAGTTCATGGCTCATGGTGGCCAGAAAGGCAGATTTCAGCTGATCCGCTGCCCTGGCTTTTTCCATGGCCGCTGCCAGCTCAGCGGTTCTGTCCTCAATTCTTTTTTCCATTTCCTGGTTGATCTGCAAAAGTTCCCGGGTACGCAGAGTGACCTGGTGTTTTAAGACTGCGCTGCCGGCCAGACTGATCAGCAGCAGGACTGCGGCTGCAGAGCCGGCCAGCTTAACCCAGGCAGGCAAAGTAAAGCAGGGGGCTCCAGATGTCCATTTTCTAAGGGCCTGGTAGTAAAGGGACTGGTTATCGGCCTTAAGGGCTTTCATATGGACATCAATGGCGGTCAGCAGTGTTTTTCTGCCTGTCAGGGGAGCGGCAAAAAAAAGCCTGGTGGGGCTGAAAATGATGGCGGTATCTTCAAGGTTGAATTCCTGTGCATGAAATGTTCCGTAGAACCTGTTGGTAATGGCCGCGTCAATCTGTTTGTCTGCCACCCGGCTGAAAATGGTCTGATAATCCGGTAGAGCGACAATATCAATCTGAAACCCGAAATCCTTGGTCAGCTGTTTAAACATTTCTTCCTGTACGGATTGTTCCAGCACAGATATTCTTTTTCCGGCCAGGTCCACAATGGATTTTATGTTGCTGTTTTTCCTTGCATAGACCTGAAACCAGTCTGACAATACCGGTTCTTTGTGAAAGCTGAATATTTTTTCCCGGCTTCCCGTATAGGCCACATCGGGCATCAGGTCGATTCTGCCCTGTTTCAGGTACTGCAGGCCCTCTCCCCAGGTGCATGGAATGTATTTTAACTCCCAGTTTTCCTGTTCTGCAATATGCTCAATAATGTCAATGAAAAAACCAGACGGGGTCCCGGATTCTGAAACAAACACCTTGGGGGCATTTTCATACACCCCGACTCTGACCTCAGGCTTATCCGCCTGTGCCCCTGGAACAAAAAAAACAGCCAGGGCGGTAAGCGCAGCCAGTGTCCAAAAACAGATGCTGATGGGTAAACAAGGATCTCTGCCCTTATGCATTGCAAGGTTTCCTTTTATTTGATGAACAGGGGTGTTTATAGGAAAGCCATCAGCCATCAGCCATCAGTACTCAGCTAACAGCTAACAGCTAACAGCTAACAGCTAAAACTCGGTTATCAAGTTTTTATGGAAGGGCCGGTTAAGAGCCCCCAGCGG
>JAWOEJ010000086.1:0-15482 GCA_046482845.1 Desulfobacteraceae bacterium
GTGCTTGGACTGTTCTCTCAGTTAGTCTTGAACTTGATGATCCACGCCGACATTCCTGATGACCCTGTGTTATCTCGCTCGGCACGTTTCATAACATCCGCTTGGGGTTGGGGAGGCTGTTCGGAAGATGAGGCGAGTGGATTATGATCCTTTTCTTTGAGCAGAAACTACCCCACTACAGGATTCCCGTCTTGGCCAGGCTTCAAGAAGGCCTGCGAAGAGATTTGACCGTCTGCGCAGGCCAGCTTCCTTCCTCGGCGAACTACATTACCAAAGATGAGGGAGAGATGCCGTTTCCATACATGGAGCTTAGGACCCTCTGGCTGTTTGGCGCGAAGCTATATGCCCAAGCCTGGTTCAGCGCCTTTCGGCGCTTTGGCTTGCCAGAAGTGGTGATCGTTCGACATGCGATTCGCAATCTGACGCTTCTCCCCTTGCTGTGGTCTTGCAGGTGCAAGCATATTCCAGTTGTGGTGTGGGGTCAAGGATATAGCCGCCACCGTGACTTTGAGCCCGGAAAGAATGTGTATGACATCAGGGGTGCTGCTTTCCACAGATAAAGGCGAGATCCTTTACGCAGAAAATCAGGACCGTTTATTTATTCCGGCATCCACGCTTAAACTGGTCACATCCCTTGGTGCGCTTTATTATTTAGGGCAAGATTTTTCCTTTAAAACAGAATTTTTTATGGACAAAAGATCCAATCTTTTCATAAAGGGATATGGGGACCCGCTTCTGACATCAGAAGTTATAAAAGGCGCCGTTGTTACCCTTGCCGATATATTGAAAAAAAACCAGACCGTCTGCATCAAAAATATTATCCTGGATGATTCCTGCTTTCAAACATCCATAGACATCCCGGGCAACAACGGGTCAACAAATCCATATGATGCTTTTAACGGGGCCCTGTGCGCCAATTTCAACACCATTGCCTTTACATACTGCAAAGAGAAAAAAAAATTCGTTTCAGCAGAAAAACAGACCCCTCTGCTGGACATTTTTCAGGAAAAAATAAAAAAAACCGGGATAAAAAGAGGGCGAATTCCCCTTTCAGAAAAAGAAGGCCGGGTCTATGCCGGCCAGCTTGTAAAACATTTTCTTAAGCAGGAAGCCATTGAGGTAAACGGAAGGATTCAAAACAAAGTTGTCCCTAAACAAGCAAAACTGATCTACACCCTGGTATCTCCATATACGTTAACGGATATCATCCAGAATCTGTTAAAATTTTCAAACAATTTCATGGCCAACCAGATCCTGCTCACAACAGGGGCTGCTTTGTTTTCTCCGCCTGCCAGCCTGGAAAAGGGGGTAAAGGCATTAAACAATTATCTGAGGCAGGAACTTGGACTTACCAGGACAATAATCGCAGAAGGGTCAGGGCTTTCAAGAAAAAATCAGACCACCCCGTCTGAACTGCTTGAAATCCTGATGCACTTCAGGCCCTATTATTCTCTCATGGAAAAAAGGAACAGGGCATATTTCAAAACCGGAACCCTGTACAAAGTCCGCACAAGGGCAGGATATATGCTGGACCGTAAAAACAATCTTTATCCCTTTGTTATTATGGTGAATGGAAAGAACAAAGGATGTGAAAAAATAAAGGCGGATCTTTTTAAAATTATCATTGAAAAAGAGAAAAACTGAGAAAAAGAGAAAAACTGATTTTTATCCCTTTAATTATTGCTTTTTTCAATATAGGCATAGGCGCTGTGGTTGTGGATAGACTCAAAATTTTCCGCACTGACTGAAAACCAGGTGATATTGTCATCTTTGATCAGACGCTGGGCAACATCCCTGACCACATCTTCCACAAATTTCGGGTTCTCATATCCCCTTTCTGTTACATACTTTTCATCGGCACGTTTAAGAACAGAAAAAACATCACAGGACGCACAGGATTCAACCAGTTCAATGAGGTCCTCCAGCCATATAAATTTTTTAAACCTTGTACTGACAAGGACTTCCCCTCTTTGATTATGGGCACCGTACCGGCTGATTTCCTTTGAACAGGGGCAGACCGATGTAATGGGAACAGCAACTTTTACCACCATATCCCTGTTCTTTTCCGCATAGGAGGAGCCTTCAATATGGCAGGTATAATCCATCAGGCCTCTGGAACCTGTTACTGGAGAGAGTTTTTCAATAAAATACGGAAAAACAATCTCAATATGGGACGATTCCGCGCCCAGGATATTTTTCATATCCCCCAGGATATGGGTTATGGATTCCAGGGACACCTGGGACCTGAACAAGTGCAGAATTTCAACAAACCTGCTCATGTGGGTCCCTTTCAGCTGATGGGGAAGATCCACATACATGGAAATTCTGGCAACAGTTGACTGAAGCCCATAGCTCTTGTCAAGAACCTTGATGGGATATCTAAGCTCTTTAATCCCGACTTTGTTTATGGAAAGATTTCTGTAATCACGCTGCTTCTGGATATCTATCATGGCAATGACTTCAGCTGCTCAATTTGTTGGTGACCGATTTATTAGTGACCGATTCTTTTTCCTTTAAAACAATTCTTCTGGCAGCGATCTCCCTCAGGGCAGTAACCACATCTTCATTTCCCGTCGGCTTGATAAGAAATTCAGCCCCCTCACTTACCTGTCTGACCCGCTGGGCAACCATGTGCACCAGGCTGAATCGGCTTGGAACATTTTTCAAGCAGTCTTCAATGGTAACTCTTGCCAAAGCAATCCCTCCTATAAAATATCAACCAGTTCATACGATCTTTTACCGCCGGGCGCCTGAATAACAATTTCATCACCGGGTTTTTTACCGATAAGGGCCTGACCCAGGGGTGATGTGATGGAAATCTTTCCCTTTTCAATATCTGATTCATCCTGCCCTACCAGCATATACTTCACTTCTTCATCTGAATCAAGGTTTTCCAGCACAACTCTTGAGGCAAATCTTACAACATCCTTTGAAATTTTAGACGGATCTATGATCTTGGCATTGGAAAGCTTGTAGCCAAGCTCTCCAATCCTGCCTTCAAGATACGACTGTTTTTCTTTTGCTGCATCATATTCTGCATTTTCAGAAAGATCCCCATGGGCTCTTGCCGTTTCAATGGCTTTGATATTTTCAGGTCTTTCTATTGTTTTCAGGCGTTGAAGTTCTTTTTTTAAAACTTCGTATCCTTCAGGTGTTATGGGTATCTGTTCCACCTTGATTTTTTCTCCGTTTATGTTAAATATCCGATAATTGTGGATCCCGCACTCACTTTTTCTCCCGGCTGTACAGCCAGAACAATGTCTTCGGGCAGGTAAACTTCAAGCCGTGAACCAAAACATATCATGCCGTAGCGTTCTCCTGTTTTCATGGTGTCACCTTTGCATACACGGGAAACAATACGCCGTGCAATGAGCCCGGCTATCTGCACCACACTGTAGACATGCCCTTTTTCCGATCTTATGACCAGAGCGTTTCTTTCATTTTTCTCAGAAGCCTTGTCAAAAGACGCATTGAAAAAACTGCCGGGGAAATAGTCCTGGGACTCGATACGTCCGCCAAAGGGTATGCGGTTCACATGAACATTGAAAATATTCATGAAGATACTCACCTTGACGCAGGCCTCATTTATGTATTGATTCTCTGAAACCTGTTCAACCGAAAGAACTCGGCCGTCCGCCGGTGACACAACAGCAGTATCATCCTCTGGGAGATTTCTGTCAGGATCCCTGAAAAACCAGACCATAAACAAAGTAACCAGGGATGAAACCACACCGCAGACGACAAGCCCGGCAAAAAAAAACAGCCCTGTCAGCAGAAGGGCAGCAATAATATAGGTAACCCCAGGTTTTGCAACTGGGAAGTCTGCTTTGGCAGGCCACTTTGATATATCCATTATTTTCTTAACAAGTCCTGTTCAGCCAGTTGTATTAGTGTCTGAACAAAGACACACCCCTCTGGGATTTTCGTTCAGACATTTTTTAAAACAAGAATCATACACTATCAAAGAAAAATTTTCTTGTCAACAAACCATAAAATAAGATTTTTTACACCATGTCAATTTCTTTATGATCAGGTGGTTTCATGGTTCATCTCAGCATCGGATCTGCGAAGGTAAACAGGCTTGATACGCCCCGGATCATGCATGAGAAGGCAGGGATCTGCAAAAACAACCTCGGCCAGAGCAGCCGGCTTTACATGGTTCTGAAAATCCGGCACAAACACGGGATTGGCTTTGGCTCCAAGCCGGTTCACAATGGCTTTTCTGTATACCTGGGCCCCTGATCCTGCAAAAACCGCATTCTCACCGGCACAATCCGCTGAAAGCTCCGGGGAAAGGGCCATTTCACGGCTTTTTTCAATCAGTTTACCATTCTCAAATCTGTATACTGCACAATACACCTCCCCTCTTTTTGCATCCATCATGGCGCAGACCGGCCTGGATGCGGAGACAAACTGCCAGGCAATCCCGTCCAGACTTGATACGCCGGCACATGGCTTTGAAGTTGCAAAGGCAAGCCCTTTTACAACGCTTATGCCGATGCGCAGTCCGGTAAAGCTGCCGGGTCCCTTTGCAACGGCAAAACCGTCCATATCATCAATGGTCACTCCGGCCGCACGGGCCAGCAGGTCATTCACCATATCCATCAAAGTGATTGAGTGGGTTACCGGTATATGGCAAAAAGATTCACACACAAGAACCCCATTGTCTGCCAGCGCCAGGCTGCAGCTTTTCTCAGCCGTGTTCAGGGCAAGAATTTTCATACAAATCAGCTCTCCACAGCGGTATTAACCTTTGCATCTGTTTTTCCCTCTGACTTGACTTTGTTTTTTGACACAGGGGTGACTTTTTCCTCTTTTCCCTCTTTTTCCTCGGGCTCAAATGCAATTTCAAGCACCTGCTCCAGCTCTTTTACGCAGAAAAAAGAGATCTTCTCCTTTACGCTTTCAGGCATCTCATGGAGATCATTTTTGTTTTTTTCAGGAATAATTATTTTATTGATCCCGGATCTTAAAGCCCCAAGGGCTTTTTCCTTAAGCCCGCCAACGGGCAGCACCCTCCCGCGAAGGGAGATCTCTCCTGTCATGGCTACCTTACTGCTGATAAGCCTGCCGTTAAAGGCGGAAATCAGAGCAGTGGCCATGGCAATCCCGGCTGAGGGCCCGTCTTTGGGAATAGCCCCGGCAGGGACATGGATATGAATATCCACATTGTCAAAGTCGTCCCTTTCAATACCGAATTTTTCCATGTTTGCCTTGGTATAGGTCAGAGCTGCCCTGGCCGACTCCTGCATGACCTCGCCAATCTGTCCTGTGACTGTCAACTCCCCCTTCCCGGGAAAAAGAGAAACCTCAATGTACAGAGGCTCTCCGCCAACCTCGGTCCATGCCAGCCCGGTTGCAAGCCCTGTCTGGCTCTCCTCCTGATCCAGCTCAGGAAAATACTTTGGCGGACCCAGATAATCTCCAAGAGTTTCGTTTGTCACAAGGAATTTCCCCTTTTCTCCTTCGGCTATTTTTCTGGCTATTTTTCTGCATATGGTGCCAATTTTCCGTTCAAGGCCCCGGACACCGGCCTCCTGTGTATATTCGGCAATGATCGTGTCAAGGGCTTCTCCATTGACCTTTACAGAGCGCCTTGTAAGACCGTTTTCCTTAACCTGACGGGGAAACAGGTGCTTTTCTGCTATACTCTTTTTTTCTTCCCGGGTATACCCGGGAATTTTTATAATCTCCATCCGGTCAAGAAGGGGAGAGGGAATCGTATCTGCCATGTTGGCTGTGAGAATAAAAAGCACCTTAGACAGATCAAAGGGCATATTCAGATAATGATCACTGAATTCTCTGTTCTGTTCCGGGTCAAGGGCCTCCAGAAGGGCCGAGGACGGGTCGCCTCTGAAATCACTGCCCAGCTTGTCTATTTCATCCAGCATAAAAACAGGGTTGTTTGTACCGCATTGTCTCAGGCTCTGGATCAGCCGGCCGGGCATGGCCCCAAGGTAGGTTCTTCTATGACCCCTTATCTCCGCTTCATCCCGGATTCCGCCAAGGGAAAGCCTGACAAATTTGCGTTTCATGGCCTTTGCAATGGCATGACCCAGGGAGGTTTTTCCCACCCCGGGAGGCCCGACAAAACATATAATCTGACCCTTTATTCCGGGATTGAGTTTCCTAACGCTGAGATATTCAAGGACCCGGTCCTTTACCTTTTCAAGGCCGTAATGGTTTTTCTCCAGCACACGGCTGACCTTTTTTATATCCAGGAAATCCTTTGTCGACTTTGACCAGGGCATTTCCACAATACAGTCCAGATAGGTCCTGACTATGGACGCCTCGGATGAATCATAATGCATCTGCTCAAGGCGTTTTAACTGCTTAATCGCCTCTTTTTCTGACTTTTCAGGTATTTTTGCCTTTTTAATCTTTTTCCGGTAGGTCTCTATTTCAACAAGTTTGTCATCGCCCTCTCCAAGCTCTTTATGAATGGCCCTGACCTGCTCTCTTAAAAAATAATCCCGCTGGTTTTTAGAAATCTCGTCCCTGACATCGGTCTGTATTCTTGCCTGCACAGTTGACAGCTCCACCTCTTTTGCAAGAAAGTCATTCACCTTTAGCAGGCGCTTTGACGGGTCAAAGGTTTCAAGCAGTTCCTGGGCATCCTCTACCTTGAGCCTGAGATTTGAAGCGACCAGGTCCGCCAGTTTTCCCGGAGATTCTATATGATTGAGAATCGCACCCACATCCCCTGAAAACTCTCCCTTAAGGGCAAGTATTCTCTCACTGCTCTCCCTGACATTTCTCATTAAAGCCTCAATCTTTATATCAATGTCCACAGGCGCATCATCGTATAGAACATCAACTTCGACCTGGAACCAGGACCGTTTTTTGATATATTTTTTAATCCTGGCCTTGACAACACCCTGTACCAGAAGCTTTATTCTTCCATCGGGCAGCTTGAGCAGCTTCTGAATTCTGCCGATGGTGCCCACTTCATACATATCTTCAGCCCTGGGTTTTTCAATGTCTGAATCCTTCTGAGCTGACAGAAAAATATATCTGTCCTTTTCAACTGCCTCATCTATACCTTTTATGGATTTTTCACGCCCTACAAGCAAAGGCAGAAGCATATCTGTGAAAATCACAACATCCCTTACCGGCATCATGGGCAGGGTTGTGGGAATATTTTCCAAATCTCCTTCATTTTCTATTATCTCGATAAGATCATCCATATCTGTTTCTGCCATTTAAACTCCTTTTGATACTTTTGATTTTACTGTTTTGTTTTTTTTCTTCGGGCATGTACTTTTTCCTGATGTCAAACAGGAAACGTCGATTTTACAAACCTGAACCTGGGATGCATATCAGCAGCCTATACCCTCAAGACTGATGATTCATGACACTTCAGCAACTTGCATTATCTCTTAATTTGTTCTAACATAAAACATAATTTCCATATTACAATATCAGGATTGTTTTTTTACCCTTTAATCCAGCCATTGAAAATTAAAGTAAAACGGAGAGGCCGGTCCATGTTTTTATACACTGTTGTTTTTATTTTTGGCGCACTGATAGGAAGTTTTTTAAATGTCTGTATTTACAGAATCCCCCTTGGGCGATCCATTGTTTATCCCGGTTCTTTCTGCCCTTTATGCAGAAAAAAAATTCCATGGTATCTCAACATCCCAATAATCAGCTACGTTCTGCTCCAGGGAAAATGCCGGTACTGCAGCTGCCCCATTTCAATCCGCTATCCTGTTGTGGAAGCCCTGACAGGTTTTTTTGCAGCAGCCCTTGTGTTTAAATTCAGTTTATCCTTTGAGGCTGTTTTCTGGTTTGTATTCACAGCCTTTCTTGTGGTTATTTCCTTTATTGATCTGGATCACCAGATTATCCCGGATAGTCTCTCCCTTCCAGGCACTGCGATTTTTGCTTCATCCTTTTACTTTGTACCGGAAATGAGATTAATGGACAGCCTGACAGGAATTCTTGCAGGCGGCGGCTTATTATATGCTGTTGCCCTGTTATACTATATTATAAGAAAACAAGACGGCATGGGAGGGGGCGACATCAAGCTTCTTGCAATGATCGGCGCGGCTGCCGGGGTCAAGGGGGTTCTTTTTACCGTGTTTGCAGGTTCAGTCCTTGGAACCATTGCAGGCGCCGCAGTAATGACTGCTGGAAAAAATATCAATTACAGGTTGAAAATTCCCTTTGGCCCGTTTCTGTCCTGCGGCGCTGTCCTGTATATTTTCCAGGGGCCTGAACTGATTCAATGGTATTTTGGAATACTGGCCTGAAAACAAAACGCGACTGCAGCAGACCCTGCTAAGCACAATGCCGTAATGCCGACTTTGAATTTTAAAAGGAAACCTCTATTACAACAGATCCCCTGCTGGTTTTAAAGGGAAGCGCCAGAATCTTCTTACCCTGTGCATGCCCGATCTCATGATGTTTACCTGTTTTTACATCAGAGAGTTTAACCTTCACTGTTTTACCCAGTTCTGTCATTTTAGTGGTAACATGACCTGAAATCATATTACCGATCTCACCCACAGCATCGGTAATTTCCTCGTCCATGCGGGTCATCTCTTCTCCAAACATGGTTGAAACAATACCCAGGATGGACTGCTCAGTAAAACTTATGGATGCAGATCCCACAAGGTCACCTGACATTTCAAGCACCCCGGAAATATCCCCCATGGCCGTCTGATTTTTTTTAAAAAAAGGGGCACCCGGCATCACTTTTACTGCTGCGGTGGTATCCAGAATATATAAGGTCCCCTCAATAAAGGGATTTACTAAAGCCGCTTCCATACAATCTCCTTTGTTTTTTTAATTTTAGCCGCTTTTATGCCTGCATGCAACGAATTATTTTAAAAAAAAATCCCAAAAAAACTTGACACAGACATTTCAAGAACGTAGGTTAACTAAATAGTTTAAAAAAGGCTTTAACACTGTACTAAAGCATCTCTTTATGGTAAACAGAATTTCTCAACACAAAAAATACAGGAAAAGACAATTTTTTATATGGGGTTTCAATTTGTCAAGGAAATCAATAAAAATCAAAAAAGGAGAGAAAAGAAATGAACAAGGGTGATTTAATCAACAAAGTATCTGAAGTGCTGAACAGTAAAAAAGATGCCCAGGCAGCGGTCGACTGCGTATTATCTACCATATCGGAAACCCTGGCCAACAAGGAATCTGTGACCTTGGTTGGATTTGGCACATTCAAATCTGCAGAAAGAAAAGCCAGAAAAGGAAGAAACCCCCAGACGGGTAAAGAAATTGACATCCCCGCCAGAAACGTACCAAAATTTGTTGCTGGAAAAGCATTAAAAGATGCTGTCAAATAAATATTTTTCAGGGCAGCACTTACGTTTGAAAAGTTTGCTGCCCACTTTCAGACTGGACAATGACGACTTATAACATTTCAAAAATATTCAGACCGTCAAGGGGGGTTGAACTTGTCTTTAATCTGAATTCACTTTACCCGGCTGCAAAATCATCTATTATCCATGAAACCGATCATAAGAACAGACAGATAATTGTTGCCCAGCCGCTGTCCCCGGTTACACCCCATGCTCAGTTCAGGGAGATGCATATTACAACCCTTGAGAAAAAGAACGGTTCAGCCGTCAGGATAGGGATGGCATGTGAACCTGTCAGCTTTGACAACGACTACAGACTGTCCAGTCAATCAAAAGTTGAAGTTGTGATTGTTCAATATGAACTGCCCCTGGTCGAGACCAATATCAGATCAGCCTTTAGAATGCCGATCAGTAAAAAATTCTTTATTCAGGCATCTATGATGTACAAAGATAAAGAGTTTATATCTGGCAGGGAGTTTACCATTCGGGATGTATCCCTGAGAGGCATGGGAATTTTAATCCCAAAAACAAAGGATCAGGCAAACAGCCCGTTAACAGGAATTGACGTCCGCCAGCAAGCGGATATCATCCTTACCCTTTTTGAAAAAGGTAAAAACGCCCCTTCAGAATCAATTTCTGCAGTGATTGAGTGTGTCCGCAAAAACAGCCGGTTTTCAGACACGGCACTACTGGCAGGGGTAAAATTTATTAAACTGCTGCCGAAAGATGAAGACCTACTGCATACATTCCTCCACAATGCTCAGATAGATGAGCTCAAGCGTCTTTCAGGAATATAGCCTGATAATCATCATGTTTTTTAATACGAGGCAACAGGCCTGCGTACCGCAAACCAGACAAAAAACCTGAACATCCCGTATAATCTGTTAACATCTTTGCCCGGTTTCTTCAAAACCCCTTAAATAGGACTGGAGCCAGCCCAGCAGTTTATCCTGTTCCCTGTCAAGGGTCATTTCCTTTTTAATTTTAAGAATCTCTTCCTCAGCATCACTTAATGAAAACCGGGTATCGTTTTTATATCCCTTGATGCGATTTTTATGATCCATAACTTTTAAACTGTCAGTGTATTTTTTGTATTCTTTTTCAGACAGATGAGAACACAGCTCCGGGTAATTTCTAAAAAGAATACGCACAGCAAGAGATCTTACCCGCGGCGAAGAGAACCTGTCCAGCACAGACAGCCTATCATTTCCCTGTGTAGAATGAAACCTGACGATTTCCTTTTTCTCCTGTGTTGTAAAAAACCCTTCCTGGTAAAGGGATGCATCCACATCAAGATCAGGAACGTATGGATATGTATACCCGCGATAAAAATCTGCTGTTTTTTTAACCACCTCGGGGTTTGATTTTACCTCGTTTAAATTGGTCGTGCACAGGGCCCTCTGGGACCTGGACAGCCGGCTGAAAAACCTGTCAAGGGGCGGAAGAATCAACCTGGATTCACCTGCCTTTTTTCTGATAACCCTGACACCCGGTTCTTCCGGATCAAAATGATCCAGCCTGAAATTTTCTGAATCCAGCCGCAGCCACAGACTTTGATTAGGATAGGGCTTTGAATATCCCAGATGAAGAACCGGTGCCATATACATACTATCCGCCCCCAGAGAAGGGGATACCATCACACATAACCGGTAGTTTTCACCGTTGACACCTATTGACTTTTCTATTTTTTCAATTCTCTGCACATCAGTTTTTTTATCAAAAAAGCCCAGAGCATAATCCCACATATCCCTTTCTTTTTTTAAAATACGGGCCAGATGCAGGGTGCTTTCAACATCAGCCATGGCTTCGTGGCTCCTGCCCGAGGTGTTGAAATTATTGAGAGTACTGATATGTTCGAGTTTTAAACTGGGTTTTTTGTCAATATGAGGCCAGTTTATGATCTCAGGTTTAAAAGTTCTGAACAGGGCAGTCAGGGGAAGCAGATCCATGCGGGAACAATTATTTGCATACTGGTGGGTATAGGGATCAAGAAGATTTCTGTAAAAGGTGAACCGCAGAAATTCATTATCAAATCCAAAAGAATTGTAACCCGTGCTGATGGTTCCAGGCGTGTTTAATATACGATGGATTTTCAGGGCGGCTGTATGTTCAACTTCGCCTGTATCAAGAAATTCAGGGGAAAGCCTGTGGGTCATAAAGGCAATGGGTGAAGGTACGATATCCCTGCGCAGCCGGACCACAATTTTTTCCCTGTCAAGTTCTTCCAGGTTTAAATCTGTCCGGATGGAAGCAAAGGTAAGGATCTGGTCAAAGGCAGTATTCAGACCCGTTGTTTCCAGATCATAGAAAAGATAGGTTTTCATGTTCACGCCCGTTTTATTCGCTGGTTTTACACAATAAAGGCAGCTGTCAGAACAAGGGACATCATAAATCAACAGCTGCCTTTCAGGCCCGGACCAATGAAGAAAACGGGGCTATTTGTAAACCGGAAAAAAATATATGCCTTATCTTTTGGAAAACTGAAAACGGGCTCTTGCACCCTTTTGACCATATTTTTTTCTTTCTTTTTTTCTGGCATCCCTTGTCAGGCATCCAGCCTTTTTAAGGACGCTTCTGAGATCTGGATCTGAGAGCTCAAGGGCTTTACTTATTCCATGCCTTACGGCCCCTGCCTGTCCCATGATACCGCCGCCCAGAACCGTAACCCTGATATCAAACACATCATTGTTTTCAGTGAGCTTCAGGGGGGTGATCAGCAGTTCCCGGGCTGACTCCTGCACAAAATACTCATTCAGTGCTTTATTATTGATGCTAATTTTCCCGTTACCCGGTTTGAGCCAGGTTTTAGCGATTGAACTTTTTCTTTTACCGGTAGCGTAATAGCTGTTTTCACTTTCCATAAATTCTTATCAATCCTTATATTGCTTGGAACAGATGTCAACCGTCTGCGGTTTCTGAGCAGCGTGGGGATGGGCTTCACCTGCATACACAAAGAGTTTTTTGTTCAACCGTCTGCCAAGACTGTTTTTGGGAAGCATTCCTCTTACCGCCTTTTTAACGATTTCCTCGGGTTTTTTCCCCAGAAGCTCTTTTGCAGTAGTCTCTTTTATCCCCCCGACATAACCGGAATGACGATAATATTTTTTCTGATCCCACTTGTTTCCAGTCAGACGGATTTTATCGGCATTGACCACAATAACCCAGTCCCCTGTATCAGTATGGGGTGTAAAAAAGGGATTATGCTTTCCACGAATCCGGGCCGCCACCTGTGACGCAAGCCTTCCGAGAACCTTGTCCCTGGCATCCACTATATACCAGTTTTCAATATTATCAGATCTTTTTGCACTTGATGTATATTTTTTCAATTGTTCACACTCCTGTTTAAAAATAATTCGACATTAGTATAGCATAAAAGCGAAAAAGTCAAGTTGTTTTTAAAGTTCAATCTTTTTACCATTTTCGTGATTTGTTTTCTTTTCCTCCCCCTTACCGAGTTTCTGGGACGTTTTGCAGGACACTTCAGCATTGAGAATTCCCCCGTTTTCAACAATGAGGTCTTTGCACTGCACTTTTCCGGAACAGCTTCCCGTGGAGAGGATGATAAGCTCTTTGGATGCATGAATGTCGCCCTTAAACTGACCGCCTATGGTCATGCTGGAGACTTTTGCATCAGAATGAACCTTGCCCTCCTGGGCAATGATAACAATCTCTCCTTCCATTGCTCCCTTGATACTGCCTTTAATAATCAACTTTCCTCTGGAGACAATGGATCCATCAATTTTCAGATCCTTATCAATGATCGAAAGATTCATTCTGTTTTTTTTTCCCAATTTTCCTCTCCTGAATTTTATGCAGTTTCACATCAATGTAAAAACGGCTGCCCCTTTATCAAAGCCTTCTTTGGCAGGTGCCTCAGGGTTGAACATCAATGTAAAGTCGGCTTACCTCTTTATTATCAAGGGTTACAACAATCACATAGTGTCTTCCCTGGTTTTTAAGGGAATATCGTTTCATAAGCACGTTTCTGTTTATTTTAATTTGAAAGCCCCTGTCCTCTCCGCTGTTGCTGGTCCTGTTGCCGACAAATCCCTTGAAGTTCACAATATATTTTGACGGATCCATACCGCCGGTTACAATATCTTCGATTTCAAGGATATCCCCGTATTTTAAAGTCACATGATCTCCCGGCTCTGCCGTCTGAAGACTATTGTTGACCTTGAGCCTGTATTTTTTTACCCGGGTGGAATACGCTGCACTGGACAGCTCCATTTTTTTATGGTCCAGGGTCCCTGTTTTACTGAAATCCAGGTAAATACTGCCGCAGGGATAAAAATCCTTTTTGGCAACCACCCGGGTGGGTCGGGTTATTCTTATCTTTTTCTGCATATCATTGAACCTTGACCCAAACCCCAGGATATCAGCGCTCAACCCCCGCTCGTAGTTGGCATCAATATTGTGAATCTGAATAATATCCCCCTTCTCAACACTGAGACGCTGGCGGTTTTCCACCACAAAGGGCAGTGATTCATTTACGGAAACCACCATATAATTCAACTCAGGGGTTTTTAGATCCACCCCGGGGGTTTCAGGGATAATATCCAGCAATTCCATAAACCCGTTGATGGCATAAATGTGCTGGCGCACTTTCTGCTCCAGGGGAAGGGATTTTGCTGACTCTATTCCAAAGGCTGGAATTCTGCAGGTATACAGGGCATAATAGGTGGCCGACTTTCTCTGTTCCTTGTGCCGGGAATCTTTTCTTTTTGTATTATGATTATTAAAATGAAAAAAATGATCCGGGTCTGTAATATGGGCATTGATTTTCCTTATCACATTTTCAGCCATCTTTCTTAAGTTGAAGCTCAACTCCTTTTCCTGATCCACAAAAGAATCTGTATCTGCAATAATGGACTGACCAAACCGTTCGGGATTTCTCATGGGCCCCTGAATGGTTTCTGAAAAAAAACCCGATCCCTCATGGAGATTCAAAAGACAGTCACTTTCATGGATCAACTGCTTTAAAACCTTAACCACTTTTGCTTCATAATTTGCAATATTGTCATCTGCAAAGGTTCGGTTCATATCCTGATTAATCTGCCTTCTTTTCTGAAGAATGGAGGGAAAATTTGCCCGGGGGACAACAATAAGATTTCCCTTTTCCAGAGAAAAATCCGCATACAGATCTGCAGCCAGAAACCCGCCCGGTTCATCTCCCTGTATACCGCCAATAAGGAGCAGGGTTTTTCCCGGCTTATCTCCGTATACCCGGTACACATGAAGTTCATTTTCACTTCCTTCATAAAACACAGTATGGGTTTTCTGGCAAACTGCGGTTCCGGAAGCCAGAAAAAAAACAAGTATGGCACGTATCCAGACATTTTTTACAGCAAATATCCAGGCAGAATTTTCTGAAAAAACCATACTGTTACCTGTTCCCCAAATCGGAAATTTTGCGGGTAAACATAATTTCTTTATTGTCGTCAAAAACATAAATCACAGCAGATGTGAACAGATCCCGGGACTGATTACTTTTTACCCTGAATTTTACCGGTTTAAAATGGGCAATGGAAAAATACTGTCCCCTCCGCGGAACAGCTGGTTCTCTATTCTTAAGGGGAACCGAGGGCATTACCAGCCACTGGCTCTCATCCTTGAGGTCAGGCTTCAGTACAACAAAAATTCTCCCGGAAATGGTGCCTGGATTATCTGAGACATTCCTGATGTCAAAACGGACAAGAAGATCTCCACTGGCAGGGTCTTTTTCTATTTTAAAGGCCTCTACCTTTATCTTGTCGTATTTATGTTCATCGGTTCTGTTGTTATCTTCCCGGCTTTTTTCTCCGGGTGAGGACGCTTTGGGCTCAATATCCTTTTTTGAATCCGACTTTGCTGAAGATGGCTTTTTTATTTTTTACCACCATAATATTGGCATTTTCTTTCATCCTTTTTCTTCGGAAAAATAACACAATCATGAAAAGGACAATACCACTCAAATATGAAAAGTAGAAGAATCTAGAGCCAAAAATGAATTTATTTTTTATACTTAAATCAGATGTATTCGTTTTAATAAATCTAATATCTTTTCCCAGGTATTTAACATCTTCCTTATTAAATGAAGTGCCGAAAGTAACTGTTGTGTCGGATTTTGATTGGCCAACCTGAATTGCAAATGGGCCTGCCGACAATGTTTTATAG
>JAWOEJ010000104.1:0-5379 GCA_046482845.1 Desulfobacteraceae bacterium
ACCAGCAGAACCGGTTCCGCATTCAACCGGGGGGCAAACCCTTTGGCAAAATCCAGTATTTCAATGATCATCCGATTCAACCGTGAACATGATTCCATGACCAGTTCCAGATTTTTGGAAATATTTTGTTCCTGGATGGTCTGGGCATCCTGCAGGGCAATCTCTGAAAATCCGATCACCGTGTTCAGCGGTGTTTTCAAATCATGGACAATGGCGCTGGTCATTTGACCGATCGCCGCCAACCGCGTATCCCGTTCAGTAATTCTTTTTTCCAGGTGGCGGTTTTTCAATTGTCCGGCGATCCGGGCTTTCAATTCCCTCATTTCAAACGGTTTGGGTATATAATCATTGGCCCCGATTTCCAGACCTTCCTCAATGGCTGCTACGCCTGTTTTTGCCGTCACCAGGATAACCGGCACATCAAAAAGATACGGATCTTTTCGAATTTCTCTGCACATCTCATATCCGTCCATCTCCGGCATCATGACATCGGAAAGTATCAATTCCGGACTCACACGCCTGGCCAGATCCAGGCCCTTGTGGCCGTTTTCTGCCTGCTCCACCCGATACGTTTCACAAAGATTACTGACGATGAATGCCCGTAAATCCGGGTTGTCCTCCACCACCAGAATTTTCGGGGCATCCGGCGGGGCTGATTTTTTCGGGTCTTTAAATCTCTTGGCAACGCTGTCACTCAGACCGTTCCCTCTATTCATATCGGCAAACAAGGTTTTTTCATCGATTTTGTCCGTTTTTTGGGACTCCATGCCCATCAGGGCCTCTATCCTGTTCTCCACTAGCTTGTCGACTTTTCTTCTTCCCAGGCTTTTTCTGCGGTCATTTTCACCGGGCGCGGGGTTCTTTGGCAGCTCAACCCGGAAAACTGATCCTTTGCCGATTTTGGACCGTACATCGACTTTGCCGCCATGAAGCATGGTCAACTCCCGAACCATTGCCAGACCAAGCCCTGTCCCCTCGTTTTTACGGGAATGCTTATCGTCGATCTGATGAAACCGTTCAAAAATATTGTCTATCATGTCTTCAGGTATACCCATGCCCGTATCCTGAACTTCAAACCAGATAACTTCTTTATTACTGCCGGCACAAATACGTATTTTCCCTTTGTCTGATGTGAATTTTAAAGCATTTGAAATCAGGTTGGCTGCAATGGTTTCCACTTTTTCAGTATCAATGGCGGTATTGGGAATGTCATCCGCTCCGGAAATCGTCATCTCAATGTTTTTCTGTTTTGCGTACGGAAGGCTTGCCTGAACAAGTTTAGAGAGAATATCACCCAGATTCCCGTCTTTATAGTGACAGGTCAGCTTCCCGACATCTGCCTTGGCAAAATCCAACAAGGTGTTCACCTGCCTTAAAAGCCGATGGGCGTTTGCTTCCATGGCCTTGAGCATGGGAGCCGGATCCGTGTCATGCCAGCCTTGTAAAAGCTGCTCAAGGGGACCGATGATCAGGGTTAATGGCGTTCGAAGTTCATGGCTCACATTGGCAAAAAATCGCATCTTTATCTCATCGAGTTCGCGTAATTTTTTATTGCTCTGCTCAAGCTCCCTGGTGACTTTGCTCAGTTCTTCATTGGACTTCTGGATTTCATACCGCGACTTGAATGTATTATACTGGTTGATTTCTTTTGAATATGCGCCAAAAATGGCAAACACAACCATTGCAATAAGGAAAAAATTATTATTTAAAAAAATGGGTGCGTTGGTGATGTCGCCTTTAATGAAAATGGGAATGATATAAGACGCATAAATCAATGAGCTTATCACAATGGTCTTTCTTAATGGCAGCCTCATCGTTGCACATAATACCAGGACAACCATTACCAGGCCGGCATAATAAGGAGAAAGATATCCTTCCGTCAAATGGATCATGATGGAAATACCGAACCCGGCATCTAAAAACAAAACGGCGCTGACTTGTTCAATATGTTTCTGTAAAAAAGCGGATTTTTTTATTGTGAAAAAGACCACAATAAAAGGGAATGTCATAATTAATCTTAATGTAAAAAGAAGGGACAAATACTGGGGATACATATAAAAATCCAGAAAAGTAAACAAAGGAATCGCAATCATCGCAAGTTTCGATGATATAATTATACTTTGAATATTATTTTCTAATATTTCTTTTTCAAATATTTTTTCTATAGCATCTTTTGTCATTCTAATTTTTCTATTAGACGTTTTTATGCATTATACTGATTTTTTCTTCAATTATATGGATAAAATCACCCACTGTATTGATATCGATCAAAAGGGATTCTTCAATAATTATATCAAATTGCTTCTCAATCTTTGCCAATATTTCTATCGCCATTAAAGAATCCAGCCCCAACTCTTCAAATATCAATGTATCATCAGTAATACCGTATGAATCAATCCCTGTAATTTCGGACAGGGTATCAATCAGGGTCGCGGTGAAATTGGTTGTTCTTTTTTGTAGCATTGAATTGTTTTTCCCTTGAATTTTAAACAGTTATAATATTACAAGTCATCCGTATCATATCCGGTTCATCAATTTGGGAATCTTATATGACGCAATCATCTCACTTAAAAACTGTTTAATCCTGGTATATTCCTCTTTCATATCGTTATCTGTATTGATCACAATTCCGGCAGACAGGGTATTGTCCTTAAAACCGATGACAGCGTCCTTTATCCCCGGATACATGAGAATCGCGTTTTTCACCTCCTGCAAATCGATCATATTCCCTTTGAGTTTCCTGGTATGTTTTTTCTCTTTCAGGAAAATCAGGTGACCATCCTCCATCCTGCCGATATCACCGGTTTTAAACCAGTCATCTTGAAACGTGTCTTGTGTTTCTTTGTTTCGTTTATAATACGATTTTGCCATGTCTGGCGTTTTTATCAATATTTCTCCAGATCCGCCCTTCTCTGCCGAAGCAATCTTATATTCTATCCCGTCACAAAAAGGACCGATGGTGCCGGCTTTTACCTGATCTATGAGATTTCTGCTGACCGGTGTAAATTCAGTCAATCCATATCCGTGCATCATTTCAACACCAAAGGCCTGCTTGATTTTTTGATAGCTCTCTTTTGTAAGCCTGCTTCCCCCTGAACCCAACACCCTTAATGAGGACATATCAACAAAGTCGTCTCTGCAACTGTAAAGAAGCTCATAAATTTCAGGAACAGCGGTTATTAAATTTATTTTATATTCCCGGATATATTCAAACAGCTTTAATGGATTCACCGTGTGTGAAAGCACGGAAGTCAGCTTGTACAACAATGGAACAAAAACACAGACCACTAAAGGGAAAATATAATACAATGGCAGGACTACCAGCATCCTCTCTCCCGGCACAGGGTACAATCCATTTGCCAGCCCTTCAGCGCCCATCCGGTATTGCTCATGGGGAACCATTGCCCCGAGCGGGTAGCCATATCCCCTGTAGGTGTAATTGATCGAAGCGATATTGTCATCTATGTCCGCCGGTGCGGGTCTGTTTTCCGGGGCCTGGTGTAACGTGAATTTACCGTTTGATCTTAAAACCACAATTTTATTTTTCAGGTATGGTTCTATCAACGGCAAAAATTCCTGTTCAGCGATAACGGCATGGGGGTCTGAATTGGAAAATATCTCATCAAGCTCTAATTTTCTGTACGCCAGATTCACAGGGACCGGCTTTGCCCCCATATCCATCAGGGACAAAAAAACAGAAACAAAATCAACGGAATTTCTCAAAAAAAAAGCGACCAGATGGTTGCTTTGGATGCCTGATTCCCTTAAAAAGGTGCCGGTGTCATTGATGCGTTCCAGCAATTTTTCAGCTGACGTGTAAACAGCTGAATTATCAGGCAACACCTCAATATAGGCTGGGTGATCACCCCAGGTGGCCAAAGATTGAAAGACAGGATCAGTTATCTTCATGATCAAGGTTTTTCTCCGGTAATAATGACGACCTGTTCAGGTTTGCCCATAGAGGATGTCACCGCGATATTTTTAAACCCGGCATTTTCAAACATGGTGACAAGCTCATTTTCAGAATAGAACCTGAAATATCCGTCCTCTTCCAGTTCAAAAAGACTCGCAGCCTCGTTCAGCATCTCTCTGGCAGCTGTCAGATTCATCTCCTGCTCTTTGATGTCTGTATCTGGCAGGTCTAATTCCCGGACCTTGCTGACATAGTCGCTGAAAATCAGGGATATGTCACTGTCCGGTTTCATGGACGAAACCAGCAATCGGCCACCGGGCTTCAGCATTCGATAAAACTCATAAATACTGTCGTCCGGGTTATAAAGATAGGAAATAAAAAGGCTTGCGACAATTTTATCAAAATAACCCGTACTGAAATTAAAATTAAAATCCAGACCATTACTGCCGAAATTCAGGTGCTGGAAAATCAGATCCGATGTCCTCAAATCAAGGTAATCTTCCTTTCTGATCAGGCCTTGATGACCATATTTGCCTTCCAACAAATCGTGAACATACAGGTTTTTATTGATAAACCTTGCCGCACGGTTGAATTCCAGGATCGTTTCATATGCCTCGTCACTGAAATTGTCTTTCAGGTAAGGGCTGTCATCAAGGGAAAGAAGCGATCCTTTCATGATGTCATACAGCCTGGCCGACCCGTTCTGCAATAATTGATCGATAGTCGTGTTCTTCAACCCTTCGATGCAATTTCGTAAAAAATTAAAATCAAGGGAAGGATCTGCCATGAATTTTTGAACCGGAATCAGCCTGTTGGGATCCAGGTTCATCTGGATAAATTCAATTTTTTCGGGAACCAGTGACGGATATGAATGAAAAACCTTGTCACATTTGGCTTTGGTTTTGTCCAGAGCTTCCCGGACCAGGTCCACCAGGACAAGACGGGTATCATTGATATTTTTTTTCCGGCCGGCCAGATTCAAGAGCATGTTTTCAATAAAAATACCTGTGCCACAACCGATATCCGCAAACACTTCCCCGTTTTTCAGGTCGATAAGCTCACTTTGAAGCGTCAGAAATTCCCTGAATGGCTTGATATTTTTATAAAAATCATACCCGACACTGTTGCCTTGACCGATTAGATAGTGTTTCCAATATTCAACCGGATTGAATTCCTCGGTATTTTCCAGCCGCTCCCGTTCATAGGTGATCAGCTTGACCATATTTTCTCTGTCCGGCGCAACCGGATCGATCTCTTGCTTAAACTGCATCCGGTAAATCAATTTTGTTAACAGCATGAATGTCTTGAGGGCATCATCACTCGAACGGAGGTTGTGACCGGTGGGTATTTCAATGACTTCGCGCAGGCCATCTGATTTGACACTCATGATATCGATGATTTCATTTTTCGGGATCCATCGATCATATTTCCCGTAAATCCATGTCACAGGGGTTGAAATCTTTGAC
>JAWOEJ010000118.1:0-23668 GCA_046482845.1 Desulfobacteraceae bacterium
GATAAAGAAGAAGCGTATCCAGGCCAAGAAGACCGGACCAATACAATAACCCCCGGCATGAACCTGAGTATTAATAAGAGATTCAATATAGATTCCAGATTAAAATTGAAATGCATTTTCTGCCGGATGTTTATGTGTCCTGCGACCTGTGCCATGGAAAGCGGTATAACAGGGAAACCCTTGATATCAGGTACAAAGGCAAAAACATCGCTGAAATACTGGACATGACCGTTAATCAGTCTCTGGCGTTTTTTGAGTCCATTTCCGCCATTCATACCAAGCTGCAGACCCTGGTTGATGTGGGCCTTGGCTATATAAAAATCGGCCAGGCCGCCACCACCCTTTCCGGCGGCGAGGCCCAGAGAATAAAGCTGGCAAGGGAGCTGAGCAAACGCAGCACAGGCAGGACCATATACATCCTTGACGAGCCCACCACAGGCCTGCACACCGATGATATAAAAAAACTGCTGTCTGTATTGAACCGTCTTGTGGGGTCAGGTAATACCATCGTGGTGATTGAGCACAACCTGGATGTCATCAAGTATGCTGATTATATTATTGACCTGGGGCCGGAGGGCGGTGACCAGGGCGGAGACATAATTGCCTGGGGGTCACCTGAAGAAGTGGCGGAAACAAAAGGCTCCTACACTGGATTTTTTTTAAAGAAAATTCTTGCAGACAAAACCGGGCTTGAGCAGCACAATAAAATGGAAAAAAATTGAACATGGAAAAAATTGAACAATGGCATCTAAAATCATCACAGACAAAATTGTAAGCCCTGAGGAGATTGCCGCCATTGCACGCAGGGCAAAACAAAAAAATAAAACCATTGCCTTTACAAACGGGTGTTTTGATATTCTCCATGCCGGACATGTCAATTATCTCAATGCAGCAGCAGATCTGGCAGATCTGCTCATACTCGGGCTGAACTCAGATGCCTCTGTTAAAAAAATCAAAGGAGAAAAAAGACCTGTTATTCATGAAACCCACAGAGCAGTTGTTCTTGCCTCCCTTGCCTGTATCAGCCATATTGTCATCTTTGATGAGCCTGATCCGGGTTCTCTGATTAAACTGATTGTGCCGGATATCCTTGTTAAAGGGGAAGACTGGAATGAAAATGAGATTATCGGCGCAGATTTTGTAAAACAAAACGGTGGAGGGATTTCCAGAATACCTTTGGAGCCTGACATTTCCACAACAGCCATTATAAAAAAAATACGTGATACCCGATGATCAGACTGGGTTTGGTCACAACTTTGGGTGAAAATTTTATGACAATTAAAACGGTTGAATTCAGACGGTTAAAAGACGATTCCGGCCTCTGCCATGGGGTGTTTACCAGGAAAGGCGGTGTCAGCCTTCCCCCGTTTGACTCTTTGAATGTGGGACTTGGCCTGGGTGATGGGGACCCCCTTGTTTTAAAAAACCGAAGACTTGTTTCTCACCATATGAACGCCTCTAACTCCCTTTATCTGAATCAGATCCACGGCAGAGATATTCTGGTATTGAAAAAAGAGGATCAATATGAAAATTATCGTTTAACCCGGGACAGGCTCACTGCCGACGGAGTGATAACCGATATTTCAGGCCTGCTTCTGGTGATTCAGACGGCTGACTGCCAGGCGGTTCTCCTGTATGACCCTGTGAAACGAGTGATCGGCAATATTCATTCCGGGTGGCGGGGAAGCGCAGCAGACATTATTGGTAATGCCGTTGACAGGATGAAAGATGAATTTGGGTGTGATCCTGGTGATATTACAGCAGGCATCGGCCCTTCCCTGGGGCCGTGCTGTGCGGAGTTTCTGAATTACAGAGAAGAACTGCCTGAAGCCTTCTGGAAATACAGAACAGATCGGTCTTCTCATTATTTTAATTTCTGGGAAATAAGCTGTGACCAGCTGAAAGAAAAGGGAGTAAAGCCTGAAAACATTGAAGTGTCAGGCCTATGCACAAAATGCAGTTCCCATGATTTTTTTTCCCATAGAAAAGAAAAACCAACGGGCAGATTTGCCACGGCAATTCAGCTGAATCCATAATCCCTATGATGCGCAGCATCCCAGCGGAAAATGGGTCGAAGACGCGCAGCCAACAGAAGAGTGCCTCCCCAGCGGTTGCCTGTCAGAGCCGGGAACGATGGAGGACTTTTTGCCCTGACAGGCAACCGCTGGGGGCTCTTAATCGGCACTTCCATATAACTCACATGATGCACAGCATCACAACAAACCCTGAAACTTGAATTGTACCGCGTCTTGTTTCTTGTATCTTGTTTCAAGTTTCTTATAAACCCACATGTCCTGACGGACACAACAAAGAATGAAAGCTTTTAGCTGTTAGCTTTTAGCTGTTAGCTTTTAGCTGAGTACTGATGGCTTTCTAATAATAAAAGGAGGGTTTCCATGGAAAAAATATTGATCACAGGCGCTTCAGGCTTTGTCGGAAAAACACTGGCCCATGATTTTCTTGAAAACGGCTGGCAGGTCACAGGACTTGGCACCTCACCATTTCATCCGTTTTCAGAGACATACAAACATTTCACCTGGGTCCAGGCTGATACCACACAGGAAGGTGAATGGCAGAATCAGGTGGGAGATGCTGATGTTATTGTAAACCTGGCCGGACGAAATATTTTTAAACGCTGGACGGTGCAGTACAAAAAGGCAATCTATGATTCACGGATACTGACAACAAAAAACCTGGTCAGCGCGATGAATCCTCAGAAAAACAGAAAATTTTTATCCACTTCTGCTGCAGGTGTTTACGGAGATGCCAAAGAAGACATGGTTACAGAACAGAGCCCGCCGGGAAATGATTTTCTGGCACATGTCTGTAAAAACTGGGAAAAAGAAGCGGAAAAAGCATCAGATAAAGGAATATCTCTATCTGTCATGCGCTTTGGTGTCATCCTCGGAGACAGCGGCGGAGCGCTGTCATTAATGGCTCCGGCATTTAAATGGTGTCTCGGAGGTCCTCTGGGAAGCGGGCAACAATGGTTTCCCTGGATTCACATCAAAGACCTTGCCAGAGCGGTTGATTTTCTCATAAACAATATGGAAATCAGCGGGGTGTTTAATTTTACATCCCCTGGCCTGGTCAGACAGAAGACCTTTGCAAAAGCCCTGGGAAGTGCCCTTAACCGGCCTGCGGCAATACCTGCACCTGTTGCTGCTGTCAAACTTTTCATGGGTGAAATGGGAGGCCTGCTGTTAAACAGCCAGAGGGCCTTTCCTGAGCAGCTTGTCAATTCCGGATTTAAATTTCAGTTTCAAACCCTTGAGGCTGCCCTGGCCGATCTGTATAAATAAAAATAAAGTTCTGGATAATAAAAAAAAACAATGGTATGTTTTTTCCCGAACTGACATCTGCCGTCTTTTCTTTAAGTAAACAGCTTATGCTTTTTTTGCAGGAAATGACCTGGATTCAGGAAATCGGCAGGGCAAAGAACGGCAGAGCAGAAAATTATAGATTATAAATCATAAAGAGTAAAATGATGGACATATGTTTAACTGAAAAAGTAAAGGCCTCTGGTTGAGCGGCAAAAATCGATCCAGAGGCTCTGGATAGAATCGTTAAGGATCTTAAGGTCAAACCCCATCCCGATCTCATTGTCGGGCTTGAAAATGCGGATGATGCAGGTGTTTTCAGGCTTAATGCAGACACCGCACTGATTCAGACCCTTGATTTTTTAACCCCTGTTACGGATTCTCCCTATGAATTTGGACAGATTGCCGCGGCCAATGCCTTAAGTGACGTGTATGCCATGGGCGGCAGACCGCTGACCGCGATGAACATTGTCTGCTTTCCAAGTGATGATCTTCCGGAATCAGTTCTCAGAGAAACCCTTCAGGGCGGGATAGATAAAATAAATGAGTCCGGTGCCGTCCTTGCCGGCGGACACAGTGTAGATGATTCAGAGTTCAAGTACGGCCTTTCTGTAACCGGTATTGTCCATCCGGACCGGGTGCTGACAAACAGCGGTGCGGTTACAGGTGACGACCTGATTTTGACAAAACCCCTGGGGACCGGCATTATTGCAACTGCAGTCAAGGGTAAACTGGCAGATGCAAAGACCACAGAAACCATGGTAAAAACCATGGCCATGCTCAACAAAGCAGCCAGTGAGATCATGCTGGGGTTTAATGTGAGCGCATGCACAGATATAACAGGATTCGGCCTTGCCGGCCACGCCCTGGAAATGGCCCGGGGCGCACGCAAAACCATTGTTCTTTTTTCTGAAAAAATACCTGTGCTGCCAAATGCCCGGGAGTATGCCATGATGGGGCTGGTTCCTGCCGGGGCATACAGGAATAGAAAATTCTGTGAACCCGGTCTTGATCTTCATGGAAACCTTGATAAATTCACCCTGGATCTCATGGTTGACCCTCAGACATCCGGCGGGCTGCTGTTCAGTATCGATAAAAAGGATTCAGAACACTGCATCAAAGCCATGGCGGACAAGGGCATACCCGCAGTAATCATCGGCAGGGTTGAAAAAGATCACTCCTGCGGCAGGCTGTCCATAATTTAATTTGTTTTTCACATTGACTTGATTTTAATCCTGTGTTAATTCCAAATCAATGTGAAAGAATCCCTTGAAAAGCTGTGTTTACCCAAAGGGGCTTAAATGAAAAAAGAAACATCAAAAAGTATCAAAGAGCTTGCATACTACAGCAGCCTGGGGCTTTCAGTGGCCCTTGCCATATTTATCGGTCTTTTTCTGGGCGTATGGCTGGACAAGAAGTTTGATACATCCCCTGTGTTAACCCTGGTTTTTCTCGGGATAGGGATTGCAGCAGGATTCAGTAACCTGGTAAAAGCCGGAAAAAGGAGCAGGAAACTTTAACGCCAATGGAAATTCACAAACGCATCCTTAAATTTGTCAGCAGATCCAATTGGTACCTCTTAATAATAGCCAGTCTGTTTGGTTTTATAAATACGTCCCAGGATTTTGCGCTTGGCATCCTCTTTGGCGGTCTGCTGGCCACCGTCAACTTCCATCTTCTTCAGCGGACACTGGGCAGGGTGCTTAACCCGCTCAAACGGGAATACAATAGAAGAACCATACTCAGAGTTGTTTTGATAAAGTATTATATAAGGTTTGCATTAAGCGGGGTGATCATTTTCCTGCTTATTTCACAGAATATTGTAGCGCCGCTGGGCCTGCTGGCAGGTCTATCGGTTGTGGTTGCAAGCATCATGGCTGCAACCATGGTAGAAATAACAAAAATTTTTATCAAGGAGGCTGTATAAATTGGAACATCCATTTCTGTTTTTTGTTAAAATTTTTGAGCTGATCGGCGGAGGCCCCCATTCAGCTCTGGGTCACTGGGCCCATGGACATGTCCATGTGATTTACACATGGGTTGTCATGGCAATTCTGATTGCTTTAGGCTGGCTTGCCGGTAAAAACACCCACCTGATACCGGATTCTGTTCAGAATTTTTTTGAAGTACTTATATCAGGTCTGGAAGAATTCATGGTGGAGATCACAGGAGAAGAGGGAAGATGGCTTTTCCCGCTGACAGCAACGGTTTTTATCTTTGTTTTTCTCGGCAACCTGATGGGGCTTGTGCCCGGGTTCTTTTCCCCGACAGCCAATCTGAACACAACCTTGTCCATGGCCCTTGTTGTGGTTTTGTTTACCCATGTTATCGGCGTGAAATACCATGGAGCAAAATATATTAAACACTTTCTTGGACCTGTATGGTGGATGGTTCCCATTATATTCCCCATTGAGCTGATCGGTCATTTTGCAAGAATTCTGTCCCTGTCTTTCCGTCTTTTTGGAAACATGATGGGCCATGAACTTGTTCTTGCCATTTTGTTCGGCCTTGCCGGCGCATTTTTTGCTCCGCTGCCCATTATGGCCCTGGGGATCTTTGTTGCCTTGGTCCAGGCCTTTGTGTTTTTTCTGCTTTCTGTCATGTACTTTGCAGGTGCAATAGAAGAAGCCCATTAAAAAAAAAATTATCAGTAAATTATACTTGATTTGCCTGAAATAAAGTGATAATAGCTTTATATAATTTTGCGGGGACCTGGAAGAAGCCGCGGAAATAATACTAACCTAATGTTTAAAGGAGTAAAAAATGGATTTTTTTACCGCATGTGTTTGGGCAGCAGGTGTTGCCATTGGTGTTGCAGCATTTGGCTGCGGTATCGGTCAGGGTTTCGGTCTTAACGGTGCTGTACAGGGTATTGCAAGAAATCCCGAGTCTTCAGGAAAGGTAACAGTTACCCTTCTTATCGGTCTTGCCATGATCGAGTCTCTGTGTATTTATGCACTGGTTGTTGCTCTGATTCTTATCTATGCACATCCCCAGGCAGCTGATTTTGCTGCAAAGGTGATTGGTTAACAAACCAGCCCCTTAAAGCTTGGAAATAGTATGTAAAAGGAGTTCAGCAGAGCAATTCTGTTGAGCTCCTTTTTTTTGTGCCCCACCCCAAAAGAGGAACAGCATGTCCCCTTCATCTTTGGAACATCCCCATGGAGAATCTAAAACCCTTGTGGATCTGCTTGCAGATCCGGATAGAGGCGCACTTTTAAAAAAATTAAGTTCTAAAATGCCCGATGTAATTCTCAACGAAAGGCAGATCTGTGATTTTGAACTCCTTGTTACAGGGGTTTACACGCCCCTTGAAGGATTTATGAAGCAGGTGGACTATGAAGCGGTGCTGGACCGTATGCGCCTTGAATCTGGAGAATTGTGGCCTGTTCCCATCTGTCTTGATATACCGGAAAATCTTGCATCGGCCATTGAAACAGGCCAGTCTGTGGCTTTAAGGGACCCGGAGGGGTTTCTTCTCGGTGTGATGCATGTGGAGGACTGCTGGCAGCTGGATATTGAAAAGGAAGCCTTTTCTTTGTATGGAACAGATGACAAAAAACATCCAGGGGTGAATTACCTCTGTAACAGATCAGGAAAGTATTATATCGGCGGTAAAATTGAAGCCTTGAATCTTCCCATTCATTCAGATTTCAGACAGATCAGAAGAACCCCCAGGGAGGTCAGAAGTATATTTTCACGGCTGGGATGGAAACGGGTGGTGGGATTTCACAGCCGGCAGCCCCTGCACAGGCCCCAGTTTGAAATGACGGTCCAGGCCATGAGAAAAGCCAGGGCAAATCTCCTTCTTCTGCCCGTTGCCGGCGTTACAAGGCCCGGGGATTTTGATCATTATACACGGATGAGATGTTATCGGAAAGTGGCTGAGCATTATCCCCCGGATTCCTTTGTTTTAAACCTGCTTCCCCTGGCCATGCGCATGGCAGGTCCCAGGGATGCTCTGCTGCATCTGATCATTGGAAAAAATTTCGGCTGTACCCATTTTGTTATCGGCCATGACCATGCCAGTCCTGGAAAAAATTCAAAGGGCGAGCCTTTTTATCAATTCAACGATGCCACCATGATAGCCAGAAAAGCTGCTGAAGAGACAGGGGTTGAGGTGGTCACCTTTGAACAGATGGTTTATCTGCCCTTTGAGGATGAATACAGAATTGCCGGAAAGGTTCAGCCCGGCCAGGAAAGTATTTTTCTTTCCGGAACAGATATCCAGAGAAGAATCAGGGCCGGAAAGAGCGTCCCTGAATGGGCAACTTTTCCCGAAGTGGTTCAGGAACTGCGAAAATCCTATCCGCCGCCATCAGGCCAGGGCCTTACTGTTTTTTTAACCGGACTTTCAGGCGCCGGCAAATCCACCATTGCCAAGGTGCTGTACTCACGGTTCATGGAGATGGGGGTCAGACCTGTAACCCTGCTGGACGGCGATATTGTCCGGCGCAATCTCTCAAGTGAACTGAATTTTTCCAAGGAGCACAGGGATATTAATGTAAGGCGCATTGGATTTGTGGCGGCTGAAATTACCAAAAACCGGGGGGTAGCCATATGTGCGCCCATTGCCCCCTATGAAAAGACCCGTTCAGAAATAAGAGCAGCCATTGAAGATTACGGGGGATTTTTTGAGGTCCATGTATCTACCCCCATTGCTGAATGTGAAAAAAGGGATAGAAAAGGGATGTATGCCAAGGCAAGGGCAGGGATTTTAAAGGGGTTTACCGGTGTGGATGATCCCTATGAAGCACCTGAAAAGCCTGAATTGCGAATCGATACAACCGATCTTTCCCCGGATGAAGCCGCCCAGGAGATCCTTTTATTTATAGGCCAGAAGGGGTTTCTCTAAACCGGTACAGGGATTCACACTGGCCGGCCCAGTGTGTCACGGGTGTTTCAGGGTTTCAGATTTTCCCTGTCAGGTTTTGATACAGGCAGGGATTTGATTTTTTTATTGACATCTGCAAAAGCACTGTTTTATACAGGATAGAAACATTTTCTGTCCTTACAGACTTAATTTGAAACACCTTTTTTGTTTGGCATGTAAAAAAATATTAGTTATCTTTGGAGCACAAAGGTAACCTGAAAAGGATGACGGGTTCTGTCTGTCTGGCAAAAAGGGGAAGAAACAATGAATCAGAAAGCCCTGGGAGGGGATATGAAAGCATTGGGCAGCACTTTGAATTCATTCAGGTGGTGGTGTGCCCGTCAAAGAATGCCCGTTATAATGGTGATTTTATTTTTTATGGCAGTCATACCGGTTTCTGCAGAAACCGCTTTGTATATTGGATCCGAAGCCTGCAGTGAATGTCATGAAAAAGAGTATCGTAATTTTACTGCTTTTGCAAAAAAGGCAAACACCTTTGAAAGCATAAAAAAAATGAAGCCCAAGCTGACCCGTGCGGAGTATAGATCCTGTTTTGAATGTCACACAACAGGGTACGGCAAAAAAGGCGGCTTTGTCTCAGAAGAGGAAACGCCGCAGCTTTGCAATGCAGGGTGCGAGGTCTGCCATGGACCTGGCGGGGTTCATGCGGATTCAGGTGATCCCTGGGATATAAAAAACGACCTTTCCATGGAAGACTGTACCCGGTGCCACAACAGTGACAGAGTTGAGGCCTTTGACTTTAAGCCCCTGCTTTTTGGCGGAGCGCACTGAAATGTTTAAAAGGGATGCAAAAAATGAGGTTTAATATAAATCTGAAATTGTGGATGCGGGTGATGCTCTTTGTTGGGACAGTAATTTCTTTGGTTTTTGCAGCCAATATCTGGTTAAACATAAGGTCCCAGACACAGTTAAGTGAACATCAGCTTTCCCTTCAGGACGAAATGATAGCCTATGCCGTTGAAGGCGGTATGTTTGATGCCCTTGCCCTGGGAAACAATGATGTTGTCAGACGACAGTTTAAACGGCTTCACCATAATCTTGATGCGTTAAAGGTCTTTGTTTATGATTTTAACGGAAAAATTTCCTTTTCCACGGAAGGGTCCTCTGTGGGCTCTGATATTTCCGCTTTTTTCGGCATGGAGGCCGCTGACACGGTTAATAAAATGCTCACCACCGGACAGAAATCTGGTAAAGGGATTAACTGCTCTTTTGACAATGAACCCTTTTCAATTGTCAGCCTGCCGATTTCCAACGAACCCGGATGCTTTCATTGTCATGGCGGTTCCAGGGAAATTCTTGGCGGCATTTCTGTGTGTTCATCTCAAAAGGCAGCTTTTGCAGCCATCAATGCCAGCAGAAATCATAATATTTTTCTGGGAATTGCCGGTATCTGTCTGGTTGTTTTTCTGGTATGGCTTCTCTTTCACCTTATTGTGAATAAACGGGTGATGAATATTCTTGAGGTAACAGGCAAAATGCACCAGGGAGATTTCACCCATGAAATAGATGTGTCAGGAAGAGATGAAATCAGCCATATTATTGTCAGGATTAACAAAGTCAACCAAAAGATGCGCGAGCTAATTTCTGAGGTGATTGACAGCAGCAGGGATCTGTCAGAATCTTCCAGATCACTGAGCAATGTTTCTGAACATTTGCTTAAAGGTGCGGGTCAGACTTCGGAAAAGTCCCATCGCGTTTCCACAGCAGCTGAAGAAATGAGTTCAAATTTAAACGCCATTGTCAGTTCAATGGAGGAAACAGCTTCCAATGTAAGCGTAGTTGCCTCTTCCTCAGAGGAAATGAATTCAACGGTCAATGAGATTTCCCAAAATTCAGGGGCTGCAAAATCAGTTGTTCAAAAGGCGGTTGAAGATTTTTCCAGTATGGCGGCAGTGGTGAAAGAGCTTGGCGTGGCAATGGAAGATATTGACGGGGTTACTGAGGAGATCAGGTCAATTTCAGAACAGGTAAGCCTGCTTGCCCTGAATGCGAAAATCGAGGCGGCAAGGGCTGGAGAGGCAGGCCGGGGGTTTGCCGTTGTTGCTCAGGAAATTTCAGAACTTGCCGCCATGACAAATGAATCTACTGTAAAAGTTGAAAAAAAGCTTGGCTGGATGAAAGACAAGACCTCACAGACAGGGGTTGAAATTGAAAATGTCTCCAGAGCAATAACAGATTCTGACCAGGCAATCTCAGCCATAGCTGCTGCAGTGGAGGAGCAGTCCATAACCAGTCAGGAGATTGCCGGCAATATCGCCCAGGTGTCTGAGAAAATGTCTGTTGTGAATGAGAATGTCAGTCAGGGCGCCTCGGTTGCAGGTGAGGTGTCCCGGAATATAAGTGTTATTGATCAGGCCGCAGCAGAAATGAAAACAAACAGTTCAAGTGTAAATGACAGCGCTGCTTCTCTTTCAAAAATGGCAGACAGGCTTATGGAAATCATGAAACGCTTTACTGTGTAAACCTTACCGTGAGGGGGCTGTCTCCTTTTTTCCCACCATTATTACCTGGCAGCGGGGCAAATAAAGTTTGATTATGCTGTAATCCTGTGCTATTTTTTGGGAATTCAAGCAATTGATTTGCCAGAAAACAACCTGGAGAAGAGCAAAAGGACCGGGCGAGAGCTAGAATATTTTTTAATCGTTGATGGTACCCGCGGGGGAATGGGATTGTCAGAATAATCGTTGGACACTAATGGATACCCTAAAAAATCAGAATGAGTCCCTTTTACGCAGGGAAAAAGAAATTCAGAGCATGGCCCGGGCCTCTTTAGATCCTCTGATCATGATCAACGCTCAAGGTGTGATAGATTTCTGGAATCCGGCAGCAGAAAGGCTGTTTGGTTATACGGAACATGAAGCACGGGGCGTTTGCATCCACACCCTGCTGGCAGGGCCCGGGGACCGGAAAAAAGCCCTGGAGATGATGCCGGCATTTGCTCGATCAGGAAACGGTCCGGTAATCAATAATGTTCGAGAAATTCAGGCCCGATGTAAAAACGGGACCCTTTTGGATGTAGAGCTGTCTGTGGCAGCCTTTGAAGTAAACGGACAATGGTGTGCCGTCGGGGTCCTGCGCGATGTAACGGAAAGAAAAAAAATCCAGGAAGCCCTGCAGACTGCATGGCGAAAATCCGAAGAGGCAAACCGGCGGCTTTCAAAGGAACTGCTGTCCCTGTCTGAACTTCAGCAAAGCCTGCTTCCTGACAAGACCCATACAACTCCCTGTTTATCTGTACGGGGATTTTATCAGCCCTCCGGTCTGGCAGCTGGAGACTACTTTGATTATTTCCCCCTGCCCGGTGGCGCACTAAGATGTGTGATTGCCGATGTGTCCGGACATGGGGCCCGGGCAGCATTTATCATGTCCATGGTCCGAACTTTTTTTCATTTTGCTGCAAATCAGAACACCCCGTTGTCAGATATGATTGAAGCCCTGAACCGGCAGCTGATTCAAAAGGTCGGCAACCAGGGCGATTTTGTCACATTGCTGGTAGCAGATATGTATCCCAAAAAGCGCTGCATTGAATATATAAACGCCGGTCATTGTCCGGGTTTCTTTAAAAATGGGGAAAAGATCACAGAAATTAAGGCCACATCTTTGCTTCTGGGTGTTGTTGATACGGACTTTCCCCATCAGCGCCTTGAATGCCGGAACCAATGGGAGCTTTTCATGTATACGGACGGGTTTTACGAGTGCCCGATTCAGGGCAGGGGCATATTTGGCTATGATGCCTTTAGAACTCTATGCGTTACCCTGTTAAGCCGCAAAGAGATGGATGTTGATCAGCTGCCCGGCCAGGTCGCCCGTTGTGCAGAGGGTATTGTCGGGTTTGATGACGACCTTACTGCGCTTCACGTATCCGGCACCTGCAGGGACGTCCACACCAGCCGTTCACACACCGGAGACAATTAATACCATCATCTGGGAAAACAATTTTTACGAGGCGGTCACATGGATATTGAATCAAAAAATGAAGGTGCGGTTTTACTGGTAAAACCGCTTTCCGGCCGGCTGGATGCAGGAAATGCCCCGGCGTTTAAAAGCCGCATGGTGGATTATATTCTGCAGGACAACATGTATATCGCCATGGACCTGTCAAAAGTCGAATTCATGGACAGTTCAGGATTGTCCGCCCTGCTTTCCACTTTAAAAACAATCGGTGACAGGGGACGGCTGGTATTGTTTGGAATTTCCACGAATGTTGCCAGACTTTTTTCAATTACCCGGCTGGACAGGGGCGTTTTTGAAATCCATGAAGACAGAAAAAGTGCGATTCAATCCCTGAACCGGGTTACATGACTTGTGGCGTTTTTCAGAAAAATCTCTTTAAAAATACCCTGCCGCCTGGATTGTGTACAGATGATCGGACAGGCGGTTAAAGGGATTCTTGCCGGGACAACACCGGACAAAGAGCTTGTTTATTTGGTTGAACTGGCGGTGTGCGAAGCCGTAGCCAACAGCATAAAACACGCCCATGAATGCCGGGCAGAGTGCAGTGTCGAAATAAAAGTGGTGCTTTATACCTCCGATATTGTGGTGCAGGTGATTGATACGGGTATTCCTTTAAATACAGAGATGCTGAAACCAGAACACCGTCATGACCCCCTGGATAATTTCTCTGAAACAGAGGGGGGCAGGGGCCTTTTTCTGATTCAGAAAATCATGGATACAGTCAGATACAAATCATTTGCCGGTAAAAACACATTGACCATGAAAAAGAAACTCCCCTCAAACAGGCCCCGGTCATGAGTGTCAAGTCCAGACAATATCTTTTATTTGCCGGGATGCTGTGTTTTCTGATGGCAGCGGTTCCCTGGGCATATATGCGTATCAACCCGGATGCTGTGCTGTCCCACCATGCACGTCAGGCATTCATGGCAAAGGATTACCAGAAAGCCGCCACACTGTATGGCATGGCCCTGGAAAAGGGAGCAGCCGACCCGGCTGTCCGGCATCGACTCGGAGATACGTATCTTGCCCTGGGAAAATTTGACAGGGCACTGGATGTTTTTTTGCAGATGCAGCAAAAAAGCCCGGAAAATGTGTTTCTGCAGGTAAAACTGGCCCAGGTGTATTTATTAAACAACAATTTTGATCATGCCCTGGCACTTGTTGACAGGGCGCTGGTGAAAAAACCCGACTGGGACATCGCCCTGCTGTGGCAGGCCAGGATTTTATCCAGGCAGGGGCGTTTTCTGGAAGCCATTGATATTTATTACCGGATTCTTGGAGAAAAACCATGAAAACAACAAAAACTACCATTTTTATTATGACTGCATGGGCTGTGCTCGTGGGGAACCTCCCCGGCTCAGCCCTTTGCTCTGATGCCTTGTTTGAAGACCGCCAGGAGGTGTTTCTCGAAGAAATACCAGACTGGCAGGCCCGCCTTGAACTGGCCCGGCTGCTGAGTTACACAAAGCGCTACCAGGAGTCTGTGCTGCAGTACAAAAAAATTCTCAATGAAAAACCCGGCCTGGCCGAAGCCCGCATTGAACTGGCCCGGGTGCTTTACTGGAAAGGAGACCTGGACGAAGCTGAACAGGTTTTTTCCTCAGTGCCCAAAGCGCAATTGTCTGACGAGGCAAAACTGGAAATGGCCGATATCTATGTTGCCCGCAAAAAGTATGAACCAGCTGTAAAGATTTACGCGGACCATCTTTCATCCAAGCCTTTAGACCATGCAGTCCGCCTGAAGCTGGCCCAGGTGCTCAGCTGGACGGGGGATTACGAGGCTTCGGCAAAGGAGTTCAGAATCATTTTAAAAAAAAGGCCCGAGGATATCCAGGTAAGAAGAAAGTACGCCCAGGTGCTGATCTGGTCGGAGCAGTTTGACCAGGCCATCACAGAACTGGAAAAAACCCTTGCGGAGTAACGGATGATGGGCCCGAAGGGACGCATAAACAAGATTCTAAGCGTTTTTTTCTGCCTGGCAGGGCTGATGTTGTCGGCAAATGCAGCTGCTGGAAAAGACAGGCCGTTTTACCGGCCGTCCCCAAAGAACAGCCCATCCGCCATAGTGCCGCAAAGTGAAGCAATAAGTGACTTTAACGCCCGTTTGATGCTTGCCGAGCTGCTCGTGAAAAGCAGCACCCTGGATCACCTGGCCCGGGCCGAAGCAGTCATTGACAAGCTGGCCGACAGCCAGCCGGATAACAGCAGGGTAACGCTTTTGCGCATCAGAGTGGCATTTTTGAAGGGAGAACGAAGCAGGGCAATTGATCTTGCCGAGGATTTTTCCGGAACTGCAGGTTCTGATCCCAAAGCCTTACTGACGCTGGCAGAGGTATACGCTTCTTTTGGACAATACCGCAAAAGCCGGGATATCTGCCAAAAAATTCTTTCAAACCCCGATGGTGATGAAAAAGCACAGACTCTGATGGCTTTAGCCGACCTGACCGTTTTATGGGGAGATTTTTATACAGCAGAAGAAATTATCCGGCAGCAGCTTTCAAAAGATCCGGCAAGTGAAAGTTTGAACCTGAAGCTGGCAAAAAACCTCAGCGCCCAGCAGCGATATGATGAAGCCCGAAAACATCTGCTGGTTATAACCGAAAAAAAAGACAGCCGGCCATCGAAGCATTATTATAAGGCCCGGGCTGAAATGGTGAATATCGGACTGCAGGAAGGCGACTTCGCAAAAGCAACATCAGCGGCAGATACCTTTATAGACGATCACGGATTCAAAGATGTCATCCTCATACCGGGTGCCCGCAGCTATCAACGGGCCAACCGGCTCGATGATGCCGAAGCCCTGTATACAAAAGCTGCTGCTGTGGGCCCTGTGGGCATAAAAAGGACGGAAGCCCTCACCGGCCTGGGACAGGTTAAATCAAAACAGGGAAAGTCCGTTGAAGCCAGGCAATGCTGGGAACAGGCCCTGGCTGTCGATCCGGAAGCTTCACTGCCAAAGGTCCTGCTGCTGCAGGAAACCGGAGATTCTCTGCCGGAGTATACCCAGGGGGTGATCCAGGAAAAACCGGGGCCGGACCGGCTCTGTGACCTGGGCGCGGATCTGGCGAAGATCGGACATCGTGACCTGGCACTGTCCTGCTATGAAGCTGCTTTTGCAAGTTACCCGGATCATTTCCCCTCGGCCATGGGTCTTGCCCAAACCAGTGCAGCCAAGGGGCTTTATGATAAAAGCATGTCTGTTTTGGACCGGCTGACTGCAGATTTTCCTGAAAGTTACTCGCTTGCCCTGACCCGGGCCAGGGTTCTTTCCTGGTCTGCCAGGTACGGGGATGCCGTTGATGCCTATGACGCATTGTACCAAAAAAATTCAGACAACCACGTTGTATTAACGGAGGCTGCCCGCACCGCATACTGGGGAAAAATGGCCGATACAGGGAGCGATTATTATCAGCGCATATACACCCCTTCCATTGAAAAGACCCGAACCGAACTGGATTATCTGTATCAGATACAGAAAAAAGCATACCTGGAGCACCAGGCCAAACGTCTGTCCTTTAACAGGCGTTTTGCCCCGGCCCAGAGACAGCTGGAAGCGCTTCTGGAGATGGATGCCGGCAACCAGGAAGCCTTGTTTGAACTGGCCCAGGTTTACTGCGCCCTGGGGCTTTGTGACCAGGAAAAGCAGGTGTATGAAGATCTGCTCACCATTGATCCCCTGCACGGTCAGGCCGATGTTGCCCTTGACAGACAAAAGATACGGTCACGCCCGCAGATCTTTGGGGCATACAGCTTCTGGAGGGAAGAAGGCCGGGGAGATCTTGCTCAAATGGCAAGGCACAGGGCGGATCTCGGAATTAAGCTTTCGGTCAACTGCAGGCACAAACTGCAGGTGGTTGCCCACCGGTATGTGGAATCTCCATTGAAACACGCTGATACAGTGGAAGCCACCGGGCTTGGTATTCAGGGTGAGCTGGTCACTGGGCCCTATCTTTCTATTTCCGGCGGAATAACCCGCAAGACCTATGAGGAGAGCCTTCAAATCACAGATTTTTCAAGGCTTACCAATGATGATGCAGCCCCGGAATCTTTCCGAAAGGACCTTGATGATATAACATTGGGGCATTTGAGTGCAGCCGTCAACCTGGATAATTATGCCCGGTTTGAAATCGGTTATAAAAAAGCAGAAGAACTTGTCAACCCTGTGGCCCTGGCCCAGGGGATTTATTCTCAAACCATTCAGGCAAGACTTGATGCAAATCTGTCCCGGCGGCTGGAAACCGGGGTGGGGGCAGCCCGTAAAAGCTATAGTGACGGCAATCATGGATACATATATGATGCGGTTGCAGGGTATTCTTTTACGGATCATCCCAGGGAGGTAAAAGGCATATTGTCCGTAGAATACCGGGATACAGACGATAAGCATCAGGGGTGTACGGCTCCGGGCGGCCGGTGCTTGACACCCGATGATTTCAGGCACCCCTACTGGACCCCCCAGGATTACTGGGAGACCGCCGCAACCCTTGCATTTCGCCATGACCTGGCAGACCATTTTTTCTGCGGTGCCAAAGCGCATTTTTACGACCTGCGAATTACCCTGGCCACGGAAACGGATCAGAATCACTCCTTTGAAATCGAGGCGTTGTGGAAAAAAGAAATCAGCGACCGGATCGGTGTAAGCGCCTCGGCCATGTGGCACAGTTCAAAACTATGGGATGCGGCTGCAGTGTCAATAGACATGTTTATAAGATTTTAGGTCACCAGGCAACTCTTTAACTGAAAAGTGAACAGGATTCATGATTAAGATACAAAAAAGACTGGCAAACAACCTGGTTCTTTCACTGATAACATTTACGCTGCTTATCATTGTCCTTTATTTAATGGTCAGGATTTTTATTTTTATTGGGGCTGATTATGCCTGGTATGAAAAATTTTTTGGTTTCCTGCTTCTGGCGGCCCAGTTTTTTGTCCTCACACACGGGTTCGGCTATTTTCTGAACCTGTTTCGTGTTATCAATTCCAATGGGAAAAATCATGTCCCCCGGGAACTTCAGTCCATGGAACTAAACCAGTATCCACCGGTGGCCATTGTGGTCTCTTCATTTCGTGAGCCCATAGAAATCGTGGAGGATACCCTGGTCAGCTTCTATAACCTGACCTATCCTGTCAAGAGAATTTATTTTCTGGATGACACCCGATATGACACCGGGGACTGGGGATCCAAAGAAAACGCGGATTTGTACCGGCACCAGGTAGACGACATGTGCCAGCGCATCGGTGTTGACCTGTTTAGGCGCAGGTGGCGGGGGGCCAAAGCGGGAATGATCAATGATTTTATGAATTTTCTGGACGGCAGCCCGCCGGAAGGGTTTTCATACCAGGCCTTTACCCAGTGGGAAAACACAGAATCGGGAAGCGAAAAATACATCATCGTGTTTGATGCAGATCAGAACCCTTTTCCGGATTTTGTGGAGTTGCTGATTGCCAGGATGGAGGCCAACACAGACGTGGCGTTTATCCAGACGCCCCAGTATTACACGAATTTTGAGGGCAACCGTGTGGCCATGGCCTCCGGGCTTCAGCAGGCTGTCTTTTATGAATACATATGCGAAGGCAAAAGCATGCAGGATGCCATGTTCTGCTGCGGAACCAATGTTGTTTTCAGAAGAAAAGCCTTGAAGGATGTGGGCGGTTTTGACGAGTCTTCTGTAACCGAAGACTTTGCCACATCACTGAAGTTTCACCTGAAAGGATGGCATTCGGCTTATTTAAATAAAGTCAGCGCGTTTGGAGACGGCCCTGAAGACCTTGGGGCGTATTTCAAGCAGCAGTTTCGCTGGTCTCTTGGAACAGTGGGACTGTTTCGTGAGATCGTAAAGGCTTTTGTGAAAAATCCGGGCCAGCTGAATTTATATAAGTGGTGGGAATATATGCTGTCCGGCACCCATTATTTTGTGGGATGGGTCATGCTGATTCTGGTCATTTCCCCGGTTTTGTTCATTTTATTTAATGTTCCAACCTATTTTGCCAGACCAGAGCTGTATTTCATGTTTTACACTCCCTATATTATTCTGTCATTCAGCCTGTTTATCTGGTCTTTGCGCCAGAGGCGCTACAGAATTTTTGAACTGTTAAACGGCGTGCTGCTGCAGGCAATCTGCTTTCCTGTATACATGAAGGCATCTCTTATGGCCATTGCAGGGTACAGGGGCAGCTTTAAGACCACGCCCAAAGGCCAGAGCCTGTCATTGCCCTTTTATACCCTCTGGCCCCAGGTGGGCCTTGCCCTGATATGCTTTGCAGCGGCTATATGGGCGGGCATGCGGATTTATTTTGAAAGGGAACTGGTGCTGGCCCTGGCAGTGAACTCGTTTTGGTGCCTGTACCATTTTTTAATTTTATCCTTTGTTGTGTATTTTAATCATCCTTTAAAAAAAGAAGCCAGATAGCTGTGAAACCAATATTTTCTTTAAAAAAATATTTCTGCATGCTTGTGGCGGGGATTTTATTCACTGTCCCGTTTGTTCCCGGGTACGCGGGAAAAGAACAGGATCGGTTTTTCGGGCAGAACCAGCGCTTGTTTTTCGGGCTGGCCGTGCATGGGCTGCCAAAATCCCCTGATGAAATAGAAATGATGGAAGCGGAAACAGGGCTGCCGGTCAGCATGATCAACTTTTTTCTGCAGTGGCCCAAAGACCCCCGGCACAATAATTTTCCAAAACACGCTTTTGAAGCCATACACCGGGCCGGGGCCATGGCCTGCCTGACCTGGGAGCCCATGCATTATGAAGACGGCCGGCCGTGTATGATCCCGGCACAGGAAATTCTAAACAAAAAATACGACGGCTATATCGACGGGTTTGCAAAGCAGATCCGAGCCCTGGGATATCCTGTAATTATCCGTTTTGCCCATGAGATGAATATTTATCAATACGCCTGGGGTGGAAACCCCTCAGAATACGGACCAGACAGCCCCCGGCGCTACCGGGAAATGTTTCGCTGCGTGGTTTTACGGTTTAAAAACATGGATGTAAAAAATGCTTTTTTTGCCTTCTGCCCCAATGCCGAGTCCCTGCCCTCCCCAAAAAAAGATCCAAAAGCCCAGTGGAACCGGGCATCAAATTATTATCCCGGCAGCAGTTACGTAGACGTAATGGGAATGGACGGGTACAACTGGGGGCACACCCGTACGATTGATGAACACGGGTGGCAAAGCAGCTGGCGTACGTTCGAAGATATCTTTTCATCCATGTACAGGCAGTTAAAACAAATTGATCCGGAAAAACCAGTATTTGTTTTTGAAACAGCTGCAGCCCGGCAAAAAGGGCAGGACAGGGGGCAATGGGTCAGGGATGCCTTTTTTACGGCAGCCCAATGGAAGATCCAGGGGGTGTTCTGGTTCCAGGCGGACAAGGAGACGAACTGGCGTTTGCAGGCAGATCCATCCTGCAGCTACTGCGGGCCGGTGCGGCAGAACTTCTTTTCACCGATGCCCTTGTTTGGGGGCAAAGACGGGTTATAGGTGGATCAATCGACGGGATCATTGAAGGATTTATAGACCTTGTTTGAGGGCAAAAACAGGTTATAGGCTGTTTACGTAGAGAATAACAAGGGTATTATAATTGTTAAAACCTTTTTTTTCGAGAACTTTCAAGGCAATCAGGTAGCGCTGGATAACTTCTGAATCCAGTACGGACTGGAAAAGATCGACGTAGAGTTCAGGCTCCATTTTTTTCCGGATATCGTCAATATCCAGCTGTTCAAGCATCTCATGTTCGGATTTTGTGTTCTGGGCGACCTTGTAGAGCTTTTGTAAATACCTGAGATTTTCCCTGATCCTGGACTGAATATCTTCAATGATGAGTTCCCGGAAATCTGCGTACTCTTTTCTGGAAAACCGGCTTACCCGGGTCAGGTATGCCACCAGGTGATCCATGTAGATGAGCAGCCCCCTTTTAAGCAGAACTGCATCCTTTAGCACTTTGCGAAGGATATTTGCAACGCTTTTCACAACGGACAGGTTGATCACCGCTTCCCGGGTTTCCAGAGAAATATACACCGGATAGGTTTCGGGAAAATGCCGGAGCAGGGAAATACCGCAGGACTGGATCTGCATCTGGGGATCCCAGTTTTCCCAGGCCACCATCCCCTGATTTTTACTCTGCCCGGAGAGCTGATAGGGCAGATGAAGATTTACAGCATCTCCCCTGTATAGCCTTTCCCTTTGCTGTGCCCAGGAGGGGATGGCAATGCGCACGCCGTTTTCACTCAAATCCTGCACCAGATATTGAAACGGCTGGAAATCTTCCTGCCTGGACCCCAAAAGGGGCAGGGTGGCGGATTCCAGTGGCAGCCGTTCTTCTGTGCGTTTTTCAGGGGAGGGCATCTGAATTTTCCTTTTTCGTCTTTGCCTCCTCCCGGGGTAAATCAAATTGATTTTCTTAACACCTGGCAGGGCAAAAAGCCTTATTTCTTATGTGAGGGGTCAGGCCTGCGTTATTGTCATTATCTACGGCGTTTTTGGGATTATACTGGATAGGGAAGATAATGACAATAACGCAGGCCTGACCCCATTTTCGAGAAATCAGATATAAAAACTTGATCATCGAGTAATAATAAAATTTTAATATAAAATTATATTAGTAAAACCAAAATGTCAACGCAAAATGCCGGTCATAATAAAATCAAAGTTGACCCGCAAAAAAATACATGCTATTTATTGCTGATCATCAAGTTTTTATAGTAGCGCCGTCCCCAACAATTGCTCTGCCAGGAACGAGAACCTCGGAGAGTTTTTTGCCCTGCCAGGCTAAAAATCGGCGACAATAGTGTCTATCATCTGATCCATAAGCCCTAACCATGAGGAGGTCGATATGTCCGATGAAACCAGCAAATGCCCGGTAACGGGTAAAATCCACAAACCCACAGCCAGCAGAGGTACATCCAACCGGGACTGGTGGCCCAACCAGCTCAACATTAAAATGCTTCACCAGAATCCGCCGGCATGCGATCCCAACGGCGAGGAATTCGACTACGCCGAAGCCTTTAAAACCCTGGACCTGAACGCCTTGAAGCAGGATCTTTTTGCTTTGATGAACGATTCCCAGGACTGGTGGCCGGCAGACTGGGGCCACTACGGGCCGTTTTTTATCCGCATGGCCTGGCACAGTGCCGGCACCTACCGTATGGGAGACGGCCGGGGCGGGGCCGGCTCTGGAAGCCAGAGATTTGCCCCCCTGAACAGCTGGCCGGACAACGTCCTTCTGGACAAGGCCCGCCGCCTGCTCTGGCCCGTTAAAAAGAAATACGGCCGGAAAATCTCCTGGGCAGACCTCATGATCCTGGCAGGCAATTGCGCCCTGGAATCCATGGGCTTTAAGACATTTGGCTTTGCCGGGGGACGGGAAGACATCTGGGAACCGGAAGAGGATATCTACTGGGGTGCGGAAGAGGAGTGGCTGGCCACCAGCGACAAGCCCCAAAGCCGCTACTCCGGTGAGCGGGATCTGGAAAATCCCCTGGCAGCCGTGCAGATGGGCCTGATTTACGTTAATCCCGAAGGCCCGGACGGCAATCCGGACCCGGTGGCCTCGGGCAAGGACGTTCGCGAAACCTTTGCCCGCATGGCCATGAACGATGAAGAAACCGTGGCCCTGGTAGCCGGCGGCCATACCTTCGGCAAATGCCATGGCGCCGGCGATGTGTCCCTGGTGGGTCCCGAGCCCGAAGCCGCCCCCATCCATGAAATGGGCCTGGGCTGGACGAGCAGCCATGGCAGCGGCAAGGCCGGGGATACCATCGGCAGCGGCATCGAAGGGGCATGGAAACCCAATCCCACCCAGTGGGACATGGGCTATCTCAAGGTCTTGTTCAAATATGACTATGAACTGGTCAAAAGCCCGGCCGGTGCCACCCAGTGGCTTGCCAGGGATGTGGAGGAAGAGGACATGATTTTAGATGCCCACGATCCTGGTAAAAAACACCGGCCCATGATGACCACGGCCGACCTTTCCCTTAAGTTTGACCCCATCTATGAGCCCATTGCAAAACGCTACATGGAAAACCCGGAGGCTTTTGCCGATGCCTTTGCCAGGGCATGGTTCAAGCTCACCCACAGGGACATGGGCCCCCGCTCCAGGTATCTGGGACCCGAGGCCCCGACCGAAGATCTGATCTGGCAGGACCCCATCCCCGAACTGGACCACGAGCTTGTCAACGATCAGGATATTGCAGGTCTTAAGGCAACACTTTTGGCCTCAGGCTTAAGTATTCCCCAGCTGGTGACCACGGCCTGGGCCTCTGCATCCACCTTCAGGGGATCTGACAAACGGGGCGGCGCCAACGGGGCCCGCATCCGCCTTGCCCCCCTTAAGGACTGGAAGGCCAACCAGCCTGAGCAGCTGGCCAAGGTACTGGAAACCCTCCAGGGGATCCAGAACGAGTTCAACGCGGCCCAGTCCGGTACCAAAAAGGTCTCCATGGCCGACCTCATCGTGCTGGGGGGATGCGCCGGTGTGGAGCAGGCCGCCAAAAACGCCGGCTGCGACGTCATTGTTCCCTTTACACCGGGCCGCATGGATGCATCCCAGGAACAGACCGATGTGGAGGCCTTTGAGGTCCTCGAACCCCTGGCAGACGGGTTCCGCAATTACCTTAAGAGCAAATTCACCGTCAAGGCCGAAGAACTGCTGGTGGACCGGGCCCAGCTTTTGACCCTGACCGCCCCTGAAATGACAGTGCTGGTGGGCGGCATGCGGGCGCTCAACACCAATTGGGGCCAGACCAGACACGGTGTGTTTACCACCCGGCCCGAGACCCTGACCACCGACTTTTTTGTCAACCTGCTGGACATGGCTACCGAATGGACCCCCACCTCTGAAGATGCAGATACCTTCGAGGGCCGGGACCGCGCCACCGGCGAACTGAAATGGACCGCCACCCGGGCAGACCTTGTCTTCGGCTCAAACTCCCAGCTGAGGGCTCTCTCCGAGGTTTACGCCAGCGATGATGCCCAGGAAAAGTTTGTCACCGACTTTATTGCGGCCTGGAACAAGGTCATGACCCTGGACCGGTTTGACCTGGCCTAACAGGTCCATCCATGGCCGGGCCACGCCCTGAGCCACGGATCCCATACACGTCCTGGGGGCACAACAATGGGTGGCCCCCGGACGTCTCTTTAGAAATTCCCACGCGGCTGTCCCCCCTCCCTTCCACAGCTTCCAGCCAGATTTCCCTCTTAATCATTTTGCGAAAGCCCCCTGCCGTGACCTGGCTACCCGGAGAAAATCCGGTCTCCCTGGACTGGGCCGCAGCATCATGAACCGCTCCGGCGGCTCAATAATAAAACAATCAGGGGTTTTCCCTGTTGCATTTTTTGATTCCATTTACTATACAAGGGGTAAAGCATCAGCTCCCCATCGGTCTCAATTTATGTAACCGACAGAGCGGAGCTATGTTTTCCCAGTGGGAAGAAAGCATTGCAGATTGATATTGAAAAAATAACCAAGACCTATCTGAACACGGCCATATTCCCGCTTCTGTG
>JAWOEJ010000203.1:0-10450 GCA_046482845.1 Desulfobacteraceae bacterium
CAGTACGAGACACAAAAATAAAATATGGGGGAAGGAATTTAACACCCCTTGATTTTCGGCAAAGATCAAGTACAATGACTTTCGGTGAAATGTTTACGGAAAAAGTGATGGGAGATTACTAATGGCAGATGTCGTGCAGATGGCAAACAAGTTGTCCCAAGAAGATTTAGAGTCCGCGATTGATTCCTTAACAACTGACCAGCTATATGCCGTCGCCCAGACATCTGTTAATTGGATGACCGGTACATCGCCAGCAGTAGACGAGAAGTAAATCTGAGCCCATTTTTTAAACCACTTCGTACATAGTTTTTTCATGATTCAACTATAATTCATTGTGATATACTTTTCAAGTCTCAATGGGATAATAATGAGCTTTTTATAGCTGATTCTGCGTGGTCGCAGGCAGGAACGGCCAGTTGTCTGTTTTATGTATCTGTGCCGTTGATAGAAGAGACGCAGGTGTCCGTCAAGAAAAAAAAAGGCTGCTCCCCGGGGGAAGCAGCCTTAAAAAACGCATGACTGATGAGAATGTATGTTTTTTCAGGTCAACAGGATTTATAATCTTTCAAATATGGCTGCCGCGCCCATGCCGCCGCCGATGCACATGGAGACCACACCGTATTTGCCGTCCACTTCTTTAAGGTTGGCCAGACAGGTGGCGGTGAGTTTGGCGCCGGTGCATCCCAGGGGATGCCCCAGGGCAATGGCGCCGCCGTGGATATTGATCTTGTCCATGTATTTTTCAAGGCCGATTTCCCTGATGCAGTACAGGGCCTGGGAGGCAAAGGCTTCGTTGATTTCATAGATATCAATGTCGTCAATGGTAAAGCCGGCCTGCTTAAGTACCTTGGGAATGGCGTATCTTGGACCTACGCCCATTTCATCGGGATTGCATCCAACGGTGGTGTAGGAAATCAGTCTGGCAAGGGGTTTCAGGCCAAGTTCCTCACATTTTTCTTTGGATACAATAATGCTTGCTGCAGCGCCGTCTGTTGTCTGGGAAGAATTGCCCGCGGTTACGCTGCCGTTTGCGGCAAATACGGCCCGGAGTTTTCCAAGACTTTCCGGGGTGGATTCACGGATGCCGTCATCTGCGTCAACAATGAATTGTTCCTTTTTGTATTTTCCATCTTCCTGGAGTACGTATTTGTAGGCAGGGGTTGGAATGATTTCTGTGAACAGGCCGTTGTCCCTTGCTCTGGCTGCCTTTGCCTGGGAGGCCGATGCAAATACATCCTGGTCCTGTCTGGATATATTGTACCGGTTGGCCACATTTTCCGCTGTGATCCCCATGGATGTGTACATTTCAGGGTATGATGCGGAAAATTCAGGATGGGGTCTGGGGACATTGCCGCCCATGGGAACAAAGGTCATGGATTCTACGCCAGCGCCGATAACTGCTTCAGACCATCCCATCTGGACGCGGGCATGGGCCAGGGCAATGGCTTCAAGTCCTGAGGAACAGAATCTGTTCACAGTTGCACCGGAGACCTTTTCCGGGAAACCTGCCATTCTTGCACAGACTCTTCCGATGTTCAGGCCCTGTTCCGCCTCGGGAAAAGAGCATCCGCACATGACATCCTCAAAATCATCAAAATCGATGCCCGGGGTTTTTTCCACAACACTTTTCAGTATAAATGAAAGGAGCTCTTCGGGCCTTGTCTCCTTGAAATGACCTCTTCTCTGTTTGCAGCCAGGGGTTCTAACTGATTGTACGATATATGCATCTCTCATTTTGAGAGCCCTCCTTAATAATTTGTCTTGAATTTAATTTCTCAGGGGTTTGCCGGTTTTAAGCATGTGATCAATTCTTGCTATGGTTTTTTCTTCCTTGGTAAAATCAACAAACGCTTCTCTTTCAAGTTTAAGGATTGTCTCCTCGGGGATCTCAGTATTTTTGTTGACATCTCCTCCGCTCATGACGTAGGCAATGCGTTTTGCAAGGAATGCATCGTGATCGCTCATGAAATTGCCCGAGCGCATATTAAAGATTTCTCCGTTCACCATGCCCTGGCCGGCATTTCCCATAACCCTGAGAAGTCTTTTTGCCGGGGGGGCGTAGGCATCATCAACCATTTTCAACACTTCTTTTTTGGCTTCGCCAATGAGATTGTCACGGTTGAATACAATTCTGTCGGCCAGACCGAGAAAGCCGTTGGAAACGGCCTGGGCGGCTGACATGGATATCTTTGCCATGGCAACGTTCATGAATGCAGGGATAAAGAGTTTTGCAAGATCTGTGTCCTTGGCAACGCCTCCGGGAAGGGCATTTACAAATTTTTTCCAGATATTCATTGTGCCGCCGCCGGCCGGAAGCAGACCTACGCCGATTTCCACAAGCCCCATGAACAATTCAGCATGGGCCACTATTTTGTCTGCACCCAGGCAGGTTTCGCACCCGCCGCCCAGGGTCATGCCGTAGGGCGCTGCCACCACCGGGAAGGGGGCGTATTTGGTTCTCTGAATACCGTCCTGGGCTTTTTTCAGGAAGGCATCCATTTCAGCATAATTTTTGTCGTGGCAGAGTTTGGATACATAGGAAAGATCAGCACCTGCAGAAAATGCACCGGGCATGCCGCCGGCCTGATTTCCGATCACCATTCCCACACCATTGGCATCCACATAATCCAGGGCCTGATCAATGGAATCAACAATTTCCCCGTTAATGGCGTTCATTTTGGTATGGAACTCTACACAGTAAACACCGTCTCCAATGTCCACAAGGCTGGCAGAGCCGTTTTCAAATACGGTTTTGTTGTTGCCTTTGGCAGCAGCCAGGGAAACCATGGTGTCACTGACAGGCACTGGTTTGTAGCCGGCGGATTGAAAGTCATAAAAATAATGGATACCGTTTTCAAGCTTGTAAAAGCTCTGATTTCCTGCTTTCAGCATGGCTTTTACATTGGCCGGAACGTCCAGTCCTTCTTTTTCCATTCTGTCCACAGCGTTCTGAACGCCCACGGCATCCCAGACCTCAAATGGGCCCATTTCAAAATTATAGCCCCATTTCATGGCATTGTCGATTTCAACGATGGTATCTGAAATTTCCGGGACCCTGCTGGCGGCATACTGAAAACTGTTGGCCACAATTTTCCAGGCAAATTTTGCCCCTTTGTCATCGCCGTTGACCACGCAGTTGATTTTTTCTGCCAGGGTTTCCTTTTTCTTGGCTTCATCCAGGCAGGGGAAGGACGGCCTGACAAGGTCTTCATACTCAAGGGTAGCCGGATTGATAACCTTTCTGACTTTTTTCCACTCAGGGGTAAGATCGGTTTTGTAAAACCCTGCTTTTGTTTTGTTGCCAAGGAGTTTCTTGTCAATCATCTGTTTTACAAAATCCGGGATGACAAAGGCATTCCTCTGCTCGTCATCAATGCAGAGATCATAGGAATTCTGGCAGACATGGGCCATGGTGTCCAAACCGACAAGGTCTGTGGTCTTGAAAATGGCTGTTTTGGGACGGCCCAGGGCCGGGCCGAAAATCGCGTCAACTTCAGGAACGGTGAGACCGTCTTCAATCATGGCCTGCATGACCTTTCCAATGCCCTGAACCCCGATTCTGTTGCCCACAAAATTGGGGGTATCCTTTGCCCAGACAATGCCTTTTCCAAGGTGTTTTTCACCAAACCCGGAGATGAAATCCAGTACTTCAGGAAGGGTTTCCTCTCCGGGGATCAGTTCCAGGAGGTGCATGTATCTTACCGGGTTGAAAAAATGGGTGCCCATGAAGTGCTGCCTGAATTCACTGGAAAGCCCTTCTGACATATCCTTCAGGGGAATGCCCGAGGTGTTGGAGCTGACAATGGCACCGGCTTTTTTAACCGTTTCAATTTTTTTGAACAGATCCTGCTTGATTTTAAGATTTTCAACAACAACTTCAACAATCCAGTCGCACTCTCCAAGCTTGTCAAAATCGTCCTCAAGATTGCCTGTTGTAATCAACGCAGCATCTTTTTTGGTCATAAAAAGGGACGGCGAAGATGCAAGGGCAGCGTCCATACCGGCTTTTACAATTTTGTTTCTTGCTGCAGGATCATTTTTTTCTTCATCCTTTAGGTCAAAGGGAACAATGTCCAAAAGCAGTACCTTTACTCCAGCACCGGCAAGGAGAGCCGCTATGCCGCCCCCCATGATTCCAGACCCGATTACTGCAGCCTTTCTGATTTTTCTACTCATGACTTCCTCCTGAATATAGATTATGATTCATTTGATATGCTATGAATGAATATTCATTTCTGATTAACAGAGTTTTCAAGTGGATGTCAAGGCTTTTTTTTAGAAATTCTCTTTTTTATATAAATATTATTGCTTATCAATTTCAAAAGGTTATAAGATAGTTGGTTTTTTGAAGGCTATTGTTTTTCTATGTTATGCTGGAAACCCCACAATATGAATGAACATTCATGAAGTATCAGCCGCGGGCTGTTCTGTCACTGTTCCGGGCATTGGAATTGCCCTTGCCATTCATGACGGGTTCTGATACATATGGATATTTATGGCATTCAAGATATATGTTTTGATTTGGGAAAAATTCAATGAATCTGAAAAATTTCAAGGCCCGGCCCGCCAATATTCTGAATATAGACTCAGTGGCCTCTTTTATTGCGCGTCTACAGCGGCCTTCCGGAGAAATTCCCTGGCATGAAGGGGGGAAAACCGATCCCTGGGATCTTGTGGAAGCTGCCATGGGGTTGAATATCGGCGGGTGTCACAGGGAAGCCCTGGCTGCTTTTCAATGGATGGTCAAACATCAGAACCGTGACGGGTCCTGGTTTTCCTCGTATATGGACGGCAACCCCCTGGACAGAACAAGAGAGACCAATATGTCGGCCTATATTGCCGCGGGGGTCTTCCACACCTGGCTTATACATCAGGACCGGCCGTTTCTTGAAGCCATGTGGCCCTGTATGAAACAGGCGATTGATTTCAGTATCAGTCTTCAGACCGACCGGGGTGACATTTTCTGGGCAAAAAGCCCCCATGGCCAGGTGGATCACATGGCCCTGCTGACCGGCTGCAGCTCCATATACGTCAGTCTGAAATGTGCCAATGCCGTTGCCGCCCTTCTCGGCAGAGAGCAGACTTCCTGGGAAACAGCCTTTGAAAAACTGGGCGCTTCCTTAAAGAACAGTCTTCATATCTATAATATCAGCAAATCCAGGTTTTCCATGTACTGGTTTTACCCGGTGCTCTGCGGAGCTCTGGGATACGATGCATCTGCCAGGAGAATTGAAAAGTACTGGAAAAAATATGTGGTTGAGGGCCAGGGGGTAAGGTGTGTGTCGGACCGTCCGTGGATAACCATTGCTGAAACCAGTGAGCTGGTTCTCAGTCTGGCGGCCATGGGCAATGTCAAGCTTGCCGGAATTGTGTTTTCCTGGATTCAGGAGCGGGTCTTTGAGGATGGGACCTTCTGGTGCGGGTATACCTTTCCGGATATGGTGATATGGCCTGAAGAGAAAATTTCCTGGACCAACGGGGTTGCCCTGATGGCTGCGGACATTCTCTACGGGCTTACCCCTGCCTCACGGATGTTCTGCCATGATGCCTGGGACGGATTCAGGTTCAAAGGGTAAAACGTCAATGAGAAAGGATCATCGTCCCTATTATATTAAAAAACTCTGGTTTGGCTTTCAGCGGTTCTACCTGTATCATTTTCTGGCGCCTCACCTGGATTCTCTGGGAGAAAACCCCTTTATTGTTAAGCCCTGGCATATTGAAGTGTTTGGTGCCCCGGTGAGGATCGGGGGAAACATCACCCTTCTGGGATCTTCAGATAAAAAGACCAGGCTGACGGTCTGGTCTGAGAAAAAGGATATCAGGGGCATAGAGATCGGCGATCATGTGCTGATCTCCCCCGGGGTAAGGATCAGCGCGGCCAGTGAGATTACCATTGCTGATAATTGCATGCTGGCCAGCAATGTATATATTACCGATTCTGACTGGCACGGTATTTATGACAGAAGCCTGCCCCAGCAGGATGTGTCCCCGGTCAGGCTTGAAGAAAATGTCTGGGTCGGGGACAGTGCCATTATCTGCAAGAATGTGACCATCGGCAGAAACAGCATCATTGGTGCCGGGGCTGTTGTGACCTCTGATATTCCTGCAGACTGTATTGCTGCGGGCAATCCTGCCAGAATTGTTAAATCCCTTGATCCACAAAAAAAGATAATCACCAGAAAAGACCGGTTTTCAGATCATGAAAGCATCAATATGCTTCTGGACCAGAAGGAGCGGGAACTGCTCGGGGACAATTCTTTTTTTAAATGGCTGAGAAGCTGTTTCTTTCCCCCGGCTGATATCTAATCTAAAGCGCCTGCACGATATACGTAGATTCTTTTCTTCCAGTTCCCTTATACTCGATTATCAAGTTTTTGGAATAGCGCCGCCCCCAACGGATGCCCTGTCGGATGCCCTGTCAGAACAGCGACCGTCGGAGGGCTTTTTGCCCTGCCAGGCTAAAAATCGGCGACCTGCGGCCACTGGTCCTCAAACAGCTTGATTGTCGCAACGCCTGGCAGGGCAAAAAGCCTTATCTCCTTTGGTTCTCAATGTTCCTGACAGGGCATCCATTGGGGGCTCTTGATCGGCTCTTCAGAAAAAACTTGATGATCGAGTTATAGAAGGGTTTTCAGAAATTCGCCGGCCGCCTGAACCCCTTTTTCATCAACAATTTTTATGGTCTGGGAACCGATAACGGCAATATCTGCCCTGCCTTTTAAATAATCAATATCCTTTTTTTCCTTGACCCCAAAGCCGACAGCAATGGGCAGATGGGTGGCATTGCGGCATTTTTTCAGATGGTCTCCAAGATCCCGGGAAAAATCTGTGGTGTTCCCTGTGACCCCTTTTCTGGCCACACAATAGATAAATCCGTCAGAGTGGTCTGCCAGGTATGTCATCCGGCTTTCACTGGTGGCCGGTGAAAAAATATGAACCGGGCAGAGCCGGTGCTGCTTCATGGCGGTGATGTATTCCATTCCCTCTTCCGGCGGAAGGTCGGGTATGATGGCGCCTTTGATATTGATATCAGCCATTTTCCCGGCAAATTTTTCAATGCCGTATTTAAACAGGATATTGGCGTATCCCATGAAAAGAAAAGGAATGTCAAACTGCCGGGCAGCTGTTTCTGCAAATTCAAGGCATTTTTTGATGGTGGCGCCTCTTTCCAGGGACTTCTGGTTGGCTTTAAGGATAACAGGGCCGTCTGCTATGGGTTCGGAAAAAGGAATCTGAAGCTCCATTAAATCCACACCGGCTTCCACCATTTGTTCGACAATTGCCATGGAATCTTTAAATGACGGGTAACCCATGACAATATGGGTCATTAAGAGGATGTCTTTTTTTTCAAGTTTTGATTTAATATATGATTCAACCATTGTATTCTTCTGCCTTCTGCCTGATAAAATTTTTCCATTCCGGATCACCAAATGCGTCTGCAATGGTGAAAATATCCTTGTCTCCCCGGCCGGACTGATTGATGATGATACTATCGTCCTTTGAAAGGGTTTCTGCCTCTTTGAATGCCCTGGCAAAGGCATGGGCAGATTCCAGGGCCGGGATGATGCCCTCTTTTCTCATGGTGATCTGCATGGCGTCAATCACCTCCTGGTCGGTTGCACTTTCAAAGCGTGCTTCCTTCTGGTCGTGCATTTTTGCCAGTATGGGGGAGACTCCGACATAGTCAAGGCCTGCAGCAATGGAATGGGTTTCGTTCATCTGGCCGTCACTGTTCTGAAGAAAATAGGTCTTATATCCCTGGGCAATTCCCGTGCTGGCATCAGCTGAACACAGCCTGGAGGCATGCTTTCCTGTACTCAGACCCTCCCCTGCAGCTTCAACACCGACAAGTTCCACAGGGTCATTGAGAAAGCCGGAAAAGAGACCCAGGGCATTGGACCCGCCGCCAACACATGCGTATACCCTGGCAGGCAGCTTTTTGTCCTGGTTCAGAATCTGTTCTCTGGCCTCTTTGCCGATAATGGACTGGAAAAAACTGACCATTTCCGGAAAGGGGTGGGGTCCGCACGCTGTGCCCAGTACATAGTGGGTTGTATCCATGTTGGTAACCCAGTCTCTGAATGCTTCGTTGATGGCATCCTTTAAAATCCGTGTGCCGTCTCTGACAGGAACCACTGTGGTACCGAGCTGTTCCATCCAGAATACATTGGGTCTCTGCCGCAGCATATCCACTTCACCCATGTAAACCGTACACTCATATCCGAATTTCGCCGCCATGGTGGCCGTTGCAACCCCGTGCTGACCTGCCCCTGTTTCAGCAATCACCCTTTTCTTGCCCATTCTTTTAACCAGAAGGCCCTGGCCCATGACATTGTTTGCCTTATGGGCGCCTGTGTGGTTTAAATCTTCCCGTTTTATATATATTTTTGCCCCGTTAAAGTGCTTTGTAAGATTTTCGGCAAAGGTCAAAGGGGTTGGCCGGCAGGAATAGGTAGACATGAGATCTGTATACTCCTGCCAGAACAGGGGATCATTTTTTGCGCTGCTGAAAATTTCCTCAAGCTCGTCAAAAGTGGCAACCAGGATTTCCGGCAGAAATGCCCCGCCGTAGGTTCCAAAATATCCCCGATTTTTCATTCTTAAACATCTCCTTGTTTTGCAGACCTGTAGTTGATATTTTTGAATATATTTTTTCAAAAGAAGTTAAATATTACTTTGTCCTTTATTTGATGTATAATGTCAACCTTAACCTCGCAAAAAAACGTGATGATCAAGTAAGAGGAGTTTATGAATTTTATTACAATGCAAGGGTGCAAAGCGTATCTTCCTGCTGTTTTAAGCGGTTTTTTAATGACCCTGGCCTTTCCGAAAACAGGTCTGAACGGGGTGGCCTGGCTGTCCCTGGTCCCGTTGATGGTCTCTGTTTTCTGTTTACAGGAAAAAAAATCCCCTGATTTGAAAAAAGCGTTCAATATGGGTCTTTTTTTTGGAATGTCCCATTATTTGACCCTGCTTTACTGGCTGGTGAACACACTGGCTGAATACGGCGGGCTTCCAGGGATTACCGCATGTTCCATTCTTGTTCTTCTCTGTTTTTATCTTTCCCTGTACACTGCCCTGTTTTGCGTTGTACTTTCCCGGATGTCCGTTTTTTCGCCTTTAATGCCGTTTCAGGCGGCAGCGCTCTGGGCAGGGCTTGAATATCTCAGATCTTTTCTTTTGACGGGTTTTCCCTGGGGGCTTCTGGGGTATTCCCAGTACAAAAACACCTTATTGATACAGGTCTCAGATCTTGGCGGGGTTTACGCTGTGTCTTTTGCCGTTGTCTGCGCAAATGCATTACTTTCCATGACCGTATTGTGGGTGACGCGGTATTTGAAAGACAATACCAGGAACCCAGGGCTTGCCCCCCTTGTGTTTTCTTTTGTTCTGATTCTGGTTGGGGCGGGATTTTTATGGGGATACGGCAGCTACCGCATACAAGCCGTTGATCAGGCCATGGCAGATCTGGATCAGAAAGAAGTGTGCGTTGTCCAGGGCAATATAAAGCAGAGTTTTAAGTGGGATGCCGCGTTTAAGGAACGAACAATAGACGTTTACTGCGCCCTTTCCAGGGAAGCGGTCAGTGATAAAAAAAAAATACCTGATCTTATTGTCTGGCCGGAAACAGCCCTGCCCTTTTATTATAACCTGGAAAGAAACTTTTCCGCCAGGGTGGATACCTGTATCAGAGATGCAGGCACCCATTTTATTATTGGAAGTCCTGCCGTGGAAAAATTTGGACAGAAGTATAAATTCTACAACAGGGCGTTGATGATGAACCCCTTCAGCGTGATAACGGGCTGCTATGACAAAATTCACCTGGTGCCCTTTGGCGAGTATGTACCTCTTGGCAAATATCTTTCCTTTTTAGGGAAAATAACAGCCCAGGCCGGAAATTTTACCCCGGGTCCAGAGGACGCTGACCTGCTTGGTTTTGACAACACGCGGGCAGGTATGCTCATATGCTTTGAAATTATTTTTCCTTCCCTTTCCAGAAACGTTGTCAGCAGGGGAGCAGATGTTCTGGTCACCATTACCAATGATGCCTGGTTCGGTCAAACATCAGCCCCCTATCAGCACTTTTCCATGGCGGTTTTCCGGGCAGTAGAAAACCATAGAGCTGTAGTAAGATCTGCAAATACCGGCATCAGCGGCTTTATTGATCCTGTGGGCAGAACAGGCAGAACCCTGCCTCTGGAAGAAAGAGATCACCTGACAGCCCAGGTGAATCTCTTTAACAAAATATCCTTTTATACCCGGTTCGGGGATGTGTTTGCCCTTGCCTGCCTCATTTCAGGCGTTGCAACGGTTCTGCGGTTTTTTGTTAAATAGGGGGACACTTTACTTATTTATTAAATACAGGGACACTTAATACGGGGACACTTTACTAATTTTTTTATGCGATTGGCCCGCGCTCGGCGGTTTTTGCACCCGTCGAAAATCTGGG
>JAWOEJ010000045.1:0-5176 GCA_046482845.1 Desulfobacteraceae bacterium
GTTTCATAAAACTCAGGTTCAAGGCCAAACTGCCTGGCTTCATGGCACACCATGGGAATGCCCCAAAGAGAAATTATAACCAGGGATTTCCATATTGGTTATCACCGAGAGACTGAGAGTATCAAAATGGTCAACCTGCTTGCCTTGATTCCAGCCACCGCTTAAAAAAACTTTGACTCTCCCCGGAAGGCATACCGGATATTAAACCTTGAACGCTGATATCTTCATCAATATCCATCCAGTGTATACCCTCCCCTCTACCAATGAGTCTCCAATGATCTCTTTCAGTTGGTGAAGCTTCTTTAAGGCGTGGATACCATGCAAGGGGAACACTGGTGCCTTGGGCGTTTTTTTGAATACATTTACCAGGTTCCAGCTTGTTAATGCCTTTGTATATGGTCAACGGGCTGCACACGGCCTGGAAAAACAGGTAATGATTTTTATACTCATACAAAAATATTGTTTGACCATGGTCTATGACTATGGTAATTTTTATTACAAATAAGGAGGATAAAATATGCCAGAAACTATTTCAATATCAGAATTTAAAGCGACGTGTCTTAAAGTCATAGATCAGGTTAAGAAGACGGGAATTCCGATTGTTGTTACAAAACGTGGAAAACCTTATGCCCTTGTGACTACCCCCCCGCCCCCCACAAAAAAAGAATCATGGTTAGGGAAATTCAAAGACGAAATTGAGATTGTCGGAGATATCATTGAACCCGTTGGTGTAGAAGATTGGGACGTCCTTAAATGAAATTTTTGCTTGATACACATATTTTTATTTGGAGTTTAAAAGATCCAGATAAACTATCTGATCCGATCACTGCTGCCCTGAACGATGAACAAAACGAATTGTGGATATCCCCTATTTCTGTATGGGAAATGTTGTTGCTGGCTGAAAGAGGGCGTGCCCGGTTAAAAACCAACCATCCGGGGCGTTGGATTCGGACTGTTCTTGCCTCCCTGCCGATTAAAGAAGCTCCGCTAACACATGAAGTGGCTATTCGAAGCCGGGAGATTAGGTTATCTCACCAGGACCCGGCGGACCGTTTCATTATGGCCACGGCCTTAATTTATGATCTGAAATTGATAACAGTTGACGGAAAATTGATCGAATCGCAATATCATGGAACTCTTTTTCAGGGGTAAACAATTGGCAATTGGGGTCTGACCCGGATAAGTTCTTTTAATTGTTGGAAATGTGGTCAAAATAAAGCGGTTTTTGGTGCTTAGAATGGCTTTTTTGTACCTGAAAAGGGCCGTTTAACAGACAAGGACATCAGCCAGTCGATGGTTTGGGTATAGTCAATGGTCAAGCAGGGGAAGCGGGATTTCAACTTCTTTGACTCGGTTATCAAGTTTTTTGAATACGGCCGCCCCCAGCGTTTGCCTGTCAGGAACAGCGACCGACGGAGGACTTTTTCCCTGCCAGGCTAAAAATCAAGAACTGCGGCCACTGGTCCTCAAACAGCTTGATTTTCTTAACGCCTGGCAGGGAAAAAGTCTGATCTCCTTTGGTTCTCAATGTTCCTGACAGGCAACCGCTGGGGGCTCTTAATCGGTCCTTCCATAAAAACTTGATAATCGAGTTTTACCGAATATACATGGGTATATTCTCTATAATATTTCTGGTAAAGGTTGTTGCTTCATTGAGCATCCAGGGGGCAAAAAACAAAAGCCCCAGAAATACGGCTATAATCTTGGGCACAAAGGTCAGGGTCATCTCCTGTATGGATGTAACCGCCTGGAATATACTGACAACCAGGCCGGCGATAAGCCCCAGACCCAGCATGGGCATGGAAAGATAAATGGTCAGAATAATCGCTTCCTTGGCAAAGGCAACAACAAATTCAGGGGTCATGATTACACTCCAAAACTTTTCATCAATGATCCGGTCAGCAGATGCCACCCGTCCACCAGCACAAACAGCATGAGCTTAAAGGGCAGGGAAATCATAACAGGGGGAAGCATCATCATCCCCATGGCAAGAAGAACCGAAGCCACCACCATATCAATAACAAGAAAGGGGACATAAAGCACAAACCCGATAATAAATGCAGTTTTTAATTCACTTATCACATAGGCGGGAATGAGCACCAGCAGGGAAACATCCTCCCTGTTCTCGGGTTTTTTCATATCTCCGCCTTTGACAAAAAGGGCAATATCCGCCTCCCTTGTATTGATCAGCAGAAACTTGCGTATGGGCACCTGTGCGGTTTCAAAGGCTTCTGCGTAATTGATCTCCCCTTCAAGATAGGGGTTCAGGGAGGAATGGTAAACATCTAAGGCAACGGGCTTGATGATAAAAAAAGTCATAAACAGCGCCAGCCCCACAACCACCTGGTTGGGGGGGCTTGACTGGGTACCAATGGCCTGGCGCAGAAAGTGAAAAACAACAACCAGCCGGGTAAAGGGGGTCATGAGGATAAGAATGGCAGGGGCCAGGGACAAAACCGTCAAAAGAGCGATAATCTCAAGGGCCACAACAACCTCGTCCGGCCCCTGGGCCTGGCCGACCCCTATATTAATGGCAGGTATGGGAAAAGTTGCACCAAAAGCGGTTTTCCGTAACAACAAAATAACACCTGCCAGGGTGAAAATCCATATAACCGACATCCCCCTGGGGGCGCTGCAAATCTTACAAATATGCAAAAATCTGCCATATTCTTTTATATAAACAGGAATACGCTGTTTTATGTTAATCTTCATCGGCCTCTCCCTGTTCTGTTTTTGCTTCCACATGGTTCTCAAACACAGCCAGGGTATTCATACCGGCAGTTGTGATACCGACAAGCACCTTTTTCTGCATCACATCCACAAGCACAATTTTTTCTTTGGGGGAAAAATGATGCACACTGAGCACTTTAATAAAACCGGGGGTGCCTTTTTTCCCTTTTATTGAAGAAAACCGCCTGACCAGATAAAGGATCAAAAAAAGCAATGCAATAACAAAAGCAAGCATCACCGCTGTTCTGGCAAAGGCAGACCATATGCCCAGTGAATCATTCATCAGGTGGACAGGCTCTTTACACGGTCCATGGGCGTAATAATATCTGTGAGCCGGACACCGAATTTTTCATTGACAACAACCACCTCACCCCGGGCGATGAGTTTATGATTGATATACACTTCCAGGGGTTCACCGGCAAGTTTGTTCAATTCAACAATAGACCCCTGGCCGAGCTGGAGCAGATCGTTGATCAGCATCCTTGTTTTTCCAAGCTCCACTGAGAGCTCCAGGGGAATATCAAGGATAAAATCAAGGTCCTGAACCTGATCACCCGCTGACTCAATCTCCTCTTTTTCTTCTTCTTTTTCCTGATTTTCAGTATTTTCAGTGCCTTCATTCTCATCCATAATCACTCTCTTATTTTCTGATTATCGTTTTTTCGATCTTAAACGCCTGCATGCCCCGTTTTACACCGGCAAACCCTTTGAGTTTGGGCAGACCGTCAACAAATCCAATTAATGAATCCTTTGCATCATGGTCCAGCTGAATCACATCCCCTTTCTGCATATAAATAAGACGCTCACCTTTTATGTCTGCAGTGCCCAGCTGTATGCGAAGATCCACGGAAGACTGGAGAATAATCTCCTTGAGCATGGTCCGCCACGTCAAATCAATCTCCTCGGTTTCAGCCTGAAAGCCTGATGCCAGCTTTGCCCTTAACGGCTCGATCATGGAATAGGGCAGACATATGACAAGGGTGCCAGCGGCCTGCTCCAGCTCAATCTCAAACCGGGTTACAATCACAAGGTCTGTGGGCAGGACCACAGCGGCAAACTGAGGGTTCATTTCAGATCGGACCAGAGTGGTCTTTACCGGTTCAATGGGATACCAGGCGACTTCAATATCCTTAAGACAGGCCACCACCACCTTTTTGATCATTACCTCTTCAATGGCTGTAAACTCCCTTCCCTCCACCTTGGCCTGGCCTGAGCCCTCGCCGCCGAAAAAGGTATCAATCAAATTGTAAACCAGCTGACTTTCCAGCACCACCAGCCCATGCCCCCTTAACGGCTCCATGCGGAACACATGAAGGCTTGTGGGAACAGGCAGGCTTCTGACAAACTCTGAAAACTTGAGGGTATCCAGAGGATTGGCTGTCACATCCACATTGGTCTGCAGCAGCGTGGACATGCTGGCCCTGATTTCCCTGGCCAGCCTCTCGTTGATAACGTCAAAGGTGGGCATCCTTGCCCGCACCACCTTGTCCTGGCTTGTAAAATCATAGGCAACAACACCTTCCGGCTCCGGCGCTTCCACATCCTTTTCAGCTTCTACATCGCCGGAATCAAGTCCTTCCAGCAGACTGTCTACTTCATCCTGGGATAGTATGTCACTCATAATTCTGAATCACTTCATTATTAAATATGTAAAATAGACATTGTTAATTTTTGCCTCTGAGAGCACCGCATTAATACTGTCTATCAATGTGTACTTCAAAGACAGCTTCCCGGCCGGGGTTCTTAACTCAATCCAGCTCTTTTTGGCTGCTTCTCTTTCAACCACCTCACGGATTTTAAACAAAATGGGGTCAACGGATTTTCCCATGCCGGGGTCAGCCAGTTCCAGGGCGATCTCCATGTCCAGATAACCCATATTCCCGCCGGGCGGAAGTTTTATATTGTTAAAGGGGGCCAATTTAATAATATCTGCAGCCAGAACTTCCCTTTTTTCCCCAACCTCTTTATCAGGCGGTGCAGTATCTGCAGAAGAAGCCCTGTCTGTAGGATTCTCTTCATATCCCTTTAAAAAAAAATGCCAGACCAGGCCCGAGGCAACAGCCAAAACAACCAGGGTTATCCCGGCAGCAATTAGAACTCTGGGCTGTTTAATGCGGCTTAAAATATTCATAAAATTTTATTTCCCGGATTTCTTCTTTTTAATTGGGTGGGGTCAGGCTTGGGTTATTGCGCTTTTGTTTAAATTTGCCTTTAAACAGAGTCCTTTGTCAAAAGCGTAATAACCGAAGCCCGACCACGTTGATCAACAAACAAGCAGATTTGGCCGAAGTTATGACCAGGCCCACTCTAATGACTATAGCTGTCCATTCTGATGACCCTATCTATCCTGCTGCCAGAGAACAGAATGAACCCCAAAAAACAGACCCCCTTGTCCGACAAAAATGAGAAAAATGGATAATGATTTGAAATCCTGCAAAGTACCATC